>NZ_CAJRAF010000001.1:669359-993719 GCF_907164905.1 Dyadobacter sp. CECT 9275
TGGCATGTGTGGTACCCGCCCAGTAAACATTGGCACCCGTTATGGGGCGGATAGTGCCCTGCACCTGCTCGTTGACGGTCCCTTTAATACCTTGTGCAGACAGCAGGAAAGGGAAAAGGAGCAGGATCACTCCTGTTATATTGGTTTTCATTCTAATTTAAAATCATTGATGGAGAAATAATTTAAAAGCCCAAACCACCGGTAATGAGGTGGTTAAGCGATTTAATTTATTGTTTATCAATATTTCAAATTAAAAATGACTGTATAAAAAAGAGCATACTTCGCCCATGAAAGAGCGATGTGAAGGATATGACGTTACGCCGGACCGACAGTAAGGAAGCCTCCCAATATTGTTCAATGAAAGAGAAAGAGGGTGCAGTCCAGACAAATCCGCCTGCCAGAACTTTTAGTACCTTGGCAAGCAACTGGGTAACCGCAGATGACGTTACGTCAACCTTTTCGTATTTCTGCTGTTCTTTGCAGCAATCCGTTTTTTTGAAGAAAGTACCGGAAGCTTCTTTTTGTCTCTTGCTGGCAGCACAACAGGTTGAAACAACCTTTTTTTCGCAGGAATCTGGTTTTTTTTCAGCGATCAGCTGCATCGACTTGCCCCGCATCATACACTGATGTTCAATGAACCCGAAACCCGTACTGCTGAGCAGTATCAGGAAGGCCATCAGGATGGTGAGCGATTGATGCAGCTGGTTTTTCATCGCCTGCTATCTGTTTACGGATTTTTGCTTTATTCTTGTGATGTAAAAAATCAATGTACAAAAGTACTGGTTATCAGGAAAACTCCTGCGCAGCGTAGCCTGCTTTTTTAACCAGTTCTGATATTTCGGCAGCGGATTGGTCTGTTGTAACGGTTAAGACTCTGTCGGCACTCTGCAGGTCCACCTGCCAGTTTTCAATATGTTCATCACCATTCAGGAAGGGCGTTACGGTTGCAACACAGCCATCACATTTTATATTTGTCTTGAATTTCAAAGTTTGCATGACCTCTTTTTTATTTACTTTTTCAGTATTTAACCATACAAAGATCGGGACATGCCTATATTAAATTGTTACAGAATTCGCGAAAAGATTTACAGATTTTTGGGTTTTATTCCGCAGACAGGAAGTCTGCAGATCGGCGGGAAGGTACCCACGCCTCAGTGGAACCTTCCCGCCGATCCATAACTTTTTCCCTGTAGATATCGGATCATTACTTTCCTTTTTCAGGTTCAGGTTTGTTCCCAACGTTCCGGATATTCACCAGCTTCACCAAAAGGTCAAACCAGAACGGTGCACCAAATGACAGCGCAGCAGCCGTAAGCAGCCAGCCCAGCAGGTTCTTAGCCAGCAAAGTAAAGAATACCCGTAACACTTTCCATCCATGTACTGATTCAGGTACGACACTTTTCCAGCCGATGGGCAGCCCCAGAGAAGTCAGGTGATTCTGAAGAAAAAATGCATACTCTTCTTTTACCTGTAACAAATCCAGATCGGAAGTGGCGGTAACAGTCAGCTGGCTTTTCACAAAGGTGGGGTGATACTTTTTCACAGAATTTATAAATACCGTATCAATCCAGTGCCGGGACTCCATTTTTATGCTGTCCGACTTGATGTATTCCCGGAAGCAAGCGGCCACCACTACGGAATCCCCATGGCTGGTGATATGTATCCTTTGTACGGTATCTGCCAGCGTGGAGTCCTTCTGCCCGAGATAGGTCAGAAACTTTTCCTCGTTACCCTTTTCAAAATGAGAATAATCTTTGTCACGGGCTGCTTCCATGGCTTTTTGCACCATTTGGTTGCGCAGGACGGGGTCGGTATACAGCCTTTTTGTGATGCTGATGGAATTTAGGTTTAAACATACGGAGACGGCCAGGGCAACCACCCAGAGAACAATGCGTGTGGAG
Organism: Dyadobacter sp. CECT 9275; assembly: GCF_907164905.1. Lineage (NCBI taxonomy): Bacteria > Pseudomonadati > Bacteroidota > Cytophagia > Cytophagales > Spirosomataceae > Dyadobacter > Dyadobacter helix. Next base: position 671,261 of record NZ_CAJRAF010000001.1, read on the forward strand.
CGTTTGTACCAGTCTGTCACCTGAACCATGTAGGCATCAAACCATTCGGCCAGTTTTTGCCGGAATTCATCCAAATCTTTTGATTCCTTTGAAATGACCGTCAGGATTTCCTTTAGCGTACCCGAGGCAAGCCCCTGGATCTGGGCATCGAGTTTTGCCAGGTTACTCGCTGAGCCTACGGTGGAAAGGCTGCTTAATATTACACTTACGAAAGTTTTTGAGCTGATGTAAGAAATGGAGTTGTTCCAGATCTTCCACCGGGGATTGCGGAAGGGTACTATCAACGGGTGTTGCATAAACGACTGGTCGGACACGACGAGCTTGTCCAGCGCTTCTTTGAGGAGCTTGGCCCTTTTGTCCAGCAGGGTATTGATAAACTCAGTAATACCTGAGACAAACATGCTGGCAACGAGATAGAAAAAAGTGAGCGACAGTGCCACATCCAGAAAGACAGAGAGATTATTCGTATTCATGTCAGAAGGTTGCAAAGGGTGAACGCGTTTTGGTTATTTGCCCGGAAGTGTAAACCGGAAATCAAAACTGGATACCAGTTCGGCTTTGCTGAGAAGGGAAGATTTTTTGATACCCGCATACAGGTTCAGCCATATCCCGCTGATCAGGTAAATTTCCCCGCCCAGATAGGAGAACCATACATTTTCTTTTCTGAAACTGTTGGTGCTGTACTGGGCTTCAAGAAATCCCTTTGCTTCATTGTTCCCTGCAAAAATGCGGCTGCTGAGCGTTATTCCGTTGGATTGCTCTCTTTTTAGGTCTTCGTTCACCACCGAGGCATGTTCGTAGTTGGCACTCCACAGGACCTGACCCCATTTGCTGATTGGGTGCGCTCCTGAAAGCCAGGCAGAAAAGTTATCCTTTTTTAAATTTCTGATCAGGCTGTCGGAGGAAACGGCTGTGAACGCAACCGCCATATCCACCTTGGCCGAATTCCAATTATCTTTTTTGTAATCCTCAATGAGCTCTGCGATGGATTTGGTATCAGCTTTGCCAAGAATGGCTCCTGTAACATTTATTCTATGCGCCTCTGGTATTTCCATGAATTTATCATTGTAATATTGTTCGAATGTTTTTACAAACGTGGTATCATTGTTCATTTTCTCATCGAATGTTACAATGTTCATGTGATTTTCTTTCATGAACCTATTCCTTACATCAATTTCATTTAGAATGTGGCCTTGAAGTTGTTTCGCTAGTGCCAGTAGAGAGCCATTATCCGTTTTTAAATCTCCCTTATCAAGCAAGGAGATCCTGAACCCCACACCGAGTTTGCGGGCATTGAGTTTTTTGTCGGTAGAATCCTGACCCGTAGCAATAGATATCCTCAGACTATTGATTGTCCGGTTTTTGATATAGTCACTGAGATGGATAGCCTTATTTTGTTTCACAAGAATAAAAGGTGCGATTTCCGCTGAAAATGATTGTGGAATGGTCAGGCTTCCGGATTGCACAAACTGAGGAAGTATCACACTGAGTGCTTCAACAGTAGAGGGTCTCAGCAGTTTGCTGTCTCCGGAGCCGAGCAATTTTTGTGCGGGCAGGTCAGGAACGGCAAAGTTGATTTTCATCTTGCTGAGCAGTACCGTCTCATCCTGGGCAGCTACTTCATGAAAGCAAATGAGCAATAGAAGGGATATTATGATAGAAGTTTTCATCATGTCAGGGTTTAGAAATGAGTTGGATCAGCAGGGTTGCTCTTTGTACTTTACCAGTCAGCTTGCCTGTTTTGGCTTCTTTTCCGATCAGAGAGCCTTGCTGGGAAAAATTCGCTTCGATAATAAAGTTGGGGAAGTTGTCGGGATCCAGGCCCTGGAATTTCATGGTTACGAGCACAAACCGCCGGTGATTGCTGGCCAGCGGGGTCGGCAAGGGGAGGGTATCCGGAATGGTGTCTACGTTGTTGCCGGTTACGGGGGGGATCAGGGAGGGAGGGTTCCCATCTGGAGCAAATAACTCAATGGCATAGCCAAGCACCATTACGCCTTGAATATCCAGAGTGAGGGTAAGGTCGTTCTTGTCGGGTAAAAAGAATAGCTGTTTCATGTTTATCTTGCTGATTGTTAGAAATTTGGAGATTAACTGTGTCCAAAATTCCTAAAAACCGGATCGATAAAACAGGAGCTTTTTACTTATTCGGGTACCGTATTTTTCCCGAAAAGGATGTAAAAAATACGGTGGATAAGGATGGAAATTAAAAAACAAAAGTAGCGGGCGGACCTGCTACTTTTGGGAAATGAAAACAGTATGATTGAATAGGGCCTCACAGGATGGCTTTCCTTATAATCTTATGCTTCTCAGCCGCAAACTATTGGTTACCACCGAAACCGAGCTTAACGCCATGGCCCCGCCTGCAATCATGGGATCAAGCAGAAAGCCATTAACGGGATACAGTATACCGGCGGCAACTGGTATGCCGATCAGGTTGTAAATAAAAGCCCAGAAAAGGTTCTGCCGGATTGTGGTTACCGTTTTTCTGCTCAATTTAAATGCTTTGGGCAGCGCCAGCAGGTCAGAGGTAATCAGTGTCATTTTGGCGACATCCATCGCTATGTCCGAACCTTTGCCCATGGCCACACTCACATCCGCCTGTGCCAGCGCCTGGGAGTCGTTGATGCCGTCGCCCACCATGGCAACAATTTTCCCGTCTGCCTGCAGCTTTTTTACAAACTGCATTTTATCGTCCGGTTTTACTTCCGCCTGGTAATATTTTATACCTGCTTCTGTGGCAACGGCCGCGGCTGTCTGGGTATTGTCGCCGGTGAGCATATATACCTCAATCCCCTGCACCTGTAATTTTGCAACTGCCTCGGCGGAAGTCGCTTTCAATTTGTCGGCAATGGCGGCAACCGCTAGCAGTTCACCATCGGCTCCGACCCCGATTACCGTTTTGGCCTGTTGTTGAAGTGCTGCTGCTTTGGCGGACAGGTCACTGTTCATTTTTATCCGGTTATCTTTCAGAAAAGCAAAGGTACCAATGAAGTACTGTTTGCCAGCGACTTTCCCTTTGACGCCATAGCCGGTTATCGTCTGGAAAGAATCAACGTTGCCCGTCTCTGATTCATTTACATAGTGTACAATAGCCTGCGCCAGCGGGTGTTCTGAGCGGGTTTCAAGTGCTTTTACTGCTTTCAAATGGGTATCTTTTTCCGAAGTATCCGTTGCCCATAACCAGTCGGTAACCACCGGATGTCCCTCGGTAAGGGTACCTGTTTTATCAAGAATTACCACGTTCACCTCATGTGCGGTTTCAAGGCTTTCTGCATCTCTGATGAGGATATGATGCCCGGCTCCCTTTCCAACCCCCACCATAATGGCAGTTGGTGTAGCAAGACCCAAAGCGCACGGGCACGCAATGACCAGCACCGATACGGAGGCCAGTAACCCATGCGTGACGGCATTTTCCCCGCCGAAGAATAGCCAAAGTATAAAAGTCAGTATGGAAATGCCGATCACAACAGGGACAAACACACCAGCGATTTTATCAACCAGCTTTTGTACAGGTGCCTTGCTTCCCTGAGCCGACTGAACCGTTTGAATGATTTGTGACAGGACCGTATTTTTACCCACTTCCTCCGCTCTGAAATTGAAGCTTCCCTGTTGGTTTATTGTTCCTGCAAAAACTTTTTCACCTGCCTTTTTTTCGGCGGGCAGCGGTTCACCGGTCATCAGGCTTTCATCGACATAGGAACTGCCGCTCAATACTTTTCCGTCCACGGGGATTTTCTCTCCGGCTCTGACCACGATTTCGTCTCCGGGCAAAACGTCCTTTAAGGGTATCTCACTCTCCACGTTACCTCGAATAATCCGTACCGTTTTGGGCTCCAGTCCTATTAGTTTTTTGAGAGCCTCCGAGGTATTGGTTTTGGCCCGTTCCTCCAGTAATTTACCAAGCAGAATAAAGAAAATGATAACAGAAGCTGCCTCAAAATACACGTGCGGATGAAGCCCGCGCGCATGCCAGAACTCCGGATAAAAGGTATTGAAAGAACTGAACAGGAAGGCGATCCCGGTACTGAGCGCAACCAGCGAGTCCATATTCGCTTTCTTGTGCCGGGCCTGTTTAAATGCATTGACAAAAAAATCCCTGCCAAAGCATACCAGTACCAGCAGCGTCAGCACCAGCATGATATAATTTCCGTAAGGCAGATCCATCCAAAACATGCCGATCACCACCACCGGTACAGACAAAACGCCAGCCCATATCGTGCTTTTTTTAAGTTTGTTATAACGTTCCTGTAGCGCAGCTTCCTGCTCGGCCAGGGCCTTATCTTCATCTTCTTCTACGATAAGCCCGTATCCGGCTCCCTGTAAAACTTTATCGAGCGCGGGCAATGCGGTTTCCTTCGGATTAAATTCGATCTGCACCGTCTGGCTGGCGTAGTTAACGGCCGCATCGGCTACACCGTTTGTGGTTTTCAGTATGGACTCCACACTGACCGCACAGGCAGCACAGGACATGCCAGTAACCGGAACCGTTATTTTTTTTGAATCAGCTATTGTTTCCATCATCCTGTCTTTTTTGTATCATACAAAATTAATATCCTCTACCTCCGCATGCCTTACAGAATTATGGGTAAAAGTTACAAGATAACAGGATTATCCCAGCCGGGTACCATTGGGAAGAGGGAAGTCGGGCCCGGCCAGTATTACCTCACCATCCGGCAGCACAAAGCCTGTCGTCAGAACCTCGGAGCGGAAACCGGCGATGTTCTTTGGCGGGAAGTTGATCACACACAGTACCTGTCGGCCGGTGAGTGCTTCCTTGGTATATCTTCTGGTAATTTGTGCCGAGCTTTGTTTGACACCAATTTCTTCTCCAAAATCAATCCATAGTTTAAATGCCGGTTTACGGGCTTTCGGGAAATCTTCCACGGTTATGATTGTTCCCGCTCGAAGGTCGACGTTTTCAAAATCCTGCCAGGTGATGGTATTCATTGGTTTAATAAAAATGAGTATACTAATTAAGCGATTGAACATTAAATAAACATTTTATTTGCTTTTACTTGCAACGATCATCTTGTCAGAAAAACCATTTATGAAAACCATATTAATTTTAGTTGCGTCCCTGCTGCCGTTCATCTCCTTGGCACAAAAGGCCAAGTTTTATCTGGGAAGCCAGGAAAAGAGTGCCAATGCATCCATTTCACTTTGTGAGCTGGATCTGTCCACAGGGAAAGTGGCCCTGCTGGATACTTTCAACAATTGTACGGGACCCGGTTATCTGGCCCTTTCGCCTAACAAAAAGAATCTGTATGCGGTTTCAGCAGATAATAAAGTCAACGCCTTTAAAATAGGTTCGGATGCCCGGCTTACCTACCAGAACGGCCAGTCGTCGGAAGGGGTGAACCCTTGTCACGTTTCCGTTCATCCTTCGGGAAAGATGGCATTTGTCTCCAACTACACCGCCGGCAGTTTTACGGCCTACACACTTCAGCCTGACGGGGAAGTGAATCCTCCTGTTTTTACCGAGCAATATACCGGGCACGGCCCGAACGCTAAACGTCAGGAAAAATCGCACGCACATTTTGCGGCCACTACACCAGATGGCCGCTACGTTTATGTGGCGGATCTGGGAGGAGACAAGCTCATGAACTATGCTGTTGATATTAAATCCGGGAAACTGGCCCCTAATGCTGCACAGCCTGCTTTTAGTGGCAAGCCAGGCTCGGGCCCAAGGCATTTTGTAGTACACCCGTCGGGTAAATGGCTATTTTTGCTGAACGAGCTGGAGGCGACTTTAACAGCCTGCAGCATCAGCAAACAAGGAGTTATTACTGAAATCGCTACTTATCCTACCATTCCGGCTGACTTTAAGGAGCCCAATACCAGCGCGGCCATTCATTTGCATCCGAACAACAAATTTGTATATGTTTCAAACCGGGGGCGAAATTCCATCAGTGCCTTCAAAATCAAGGCAGATGGCACACTGGAAAAGGTAGATGAACAAACCAGGGCAATTGCGGTACCCCGTGATTTTAACTTTGATCCGTCGGGTAAATTCATGATCGTTGCCAACCAGTCGACGGATAACATTGTGGTTTATGATGTAAATCCAGCGACAGGAAAATTAAGTTTCCGGCATGAAAGTATTTCAACCAAACTGCCTATTTGTGTAACATTCCTGTAAAAAGAGCAGGCCTTGCGAAGGTATGTCGAAAGGCCTCCTTTTTTTAGAATTATCGCTTTTGACCCGGCTCCGGTCACAGCTTCCCGGCTATCTTGTTCTGATAAAAATTCAGGAAATCTTCCAGTTGCTCCACCGGAATTTTGCGCGCGATTATTTTTTTGTTCTTGTCCAGAATGTAGATCGTCGGGGTGGTTACCACATCAAACTTCCGGACGAAATCAATCTGTTTCAGTGCGTCAAAGCCGTTTGTTAACTCAGACAAATTGTATTTTGTCACAAACTCTTTCCATTCGGGCATATTGTGTTCAGTGGAAACCGTCATGACCTGTATGCCCCCGGCTTTATTCTTGTCATAAAATGCCTTCAGTTTCGGCGCAGCTTCCTTGCAATGGCCGCAGGTTGGCGCATAAAAGAATACAACGGTATACTTCGCACTGATATCCTGCACACTCACTTTTTTGCCGGCAGGATCTGTTAGAGCCAGTGCAGGAAACGGTTTGTTAACCAACAGGTATTTCAGCGTATTTACCTTATCGGATATTCTTTTCTTTACTTCTTCCGAAACGCCCATTTCGCCCGACAGGTAGTACTTGCTGGCCATGTGAACCCACACGGCTTCCGTACCCACCGTTTTCGGATTTTCGTACTGGTTGGTGATATAAAACACAATGATCTCTTTTACCTCCTTACTACCCGAAGCCATTTTTACCAGTTTGTCGGCATCTTTGATAATGGAATCAGGTGTTTGTACCACCAGATTCTTGATATACCTTTCCAGTCTGGGCTCCAGAAACGGAGTGTTCAGTATTCTGGAATCAGAGAAGTTAAAGTTATCCCAGTAGTGGGCTTTGTAATAATTAAATATCCATACCGAATCCGTTTTGCCGTTCGGAAGCTTGGGAGCGGCGGGTATCTCGGGATCAGCCGACATTTTCAGAAGCTGGCTGGTGAAGCTGTCGGCATTTTCCGTCAGGATTTTCTCACGGTATAACTTAAAGGCTTCCTGCGCCGCTTTTACCTTGTTTTGGTAGTCAGGGCCTTTTTCCTTGTTGAGCTTTTCAATTTCTTTGGACCTGGCCTGGAAATCTTTTTGATATCCGTAAAACAATTCATTTTCCCTTGACCCCTTGACCTGCATATTCCCGACGGCATCGGTGGTATCGGTACTGAGCGAGAAACGGGGTTCTTTGCCGGAATAGACAAATTGGATCCACCGCTGTTTTCCAGGGAAAAGGATCACGTAAAGTCCACCCGGTAAATCTTTGTCGCCTTTGAAAACCATACGTCCTTCCGCATCGGCTTTGGCGGTATCCTTCGGTACAAACTGGCTGTGATTCCTGCTAAAGTGCCCAAGGATAAAGGAGGAATCCCGGAGTCCCTTGAGACGGGCCTCGATTTCATATCCCTGTGAAAAACTTTTGGTATATATCAGCGAAAGAATAACGAATAGGAACGAGCGTGTTGTGATAAAATTCTTCATCAGGGAATGATGTATTTGCTATTGAAAGATATAATGCGGTACTTCAAGCTTTACCGGAAATGCAAATTTAGCTTCAGAACGGTTATATATATCTGCTTCGTACTCAAATGTTTTATTTTCTCTCCAAAACCATTGATTTTCTGCTGATGCCCATGAACATCAGCCTTATACTTTTAATGTGGGGTATGTTTGTCAAAAACAGGCGGAAACGCAATACTGCCCTGATCCTTTCTCTTATGATACTCTTAATGACTTCAAATTCATATATCGTCAACAAGGCATTTACGGTCTGGGAATATAAACAGCTGAATATTAAAGATGTTGCGGATGGTTATGACGTAGGTGTTGTGCTGACAGGCGGGATGATCAACTGGGCAACTTTTGCAACCGACCATATCGGCTTTGGAGGGCATGCAGACCGGTTCTTACAGGCTTATCTGTTATATAAAAACGGGAAAATCAAAAAGATCATGATCTCCGGCGCCAGTCCGGGCTGGCTCACCCGGCAGGGGAAAGGAGAGGGGCTGGAGGTGAAAAGGCTGCTTATCCAATGGGGCGTGAAACCGGGAGATATTGTGCTGGAACAACGGGCCAGAAATACACGGGAAAATGCTGTTTTTTCGGAGAAATTGTTAGCGGAACAATTTCCAGGGCAGAAGTATCTTCTCATTACTTCTTCTTTTCACATGAAAAGGTCCATGGCCTGTTTTGAAAAGACCGGTCTGAAAATGGATGCTTTTCCCGCTGATTTTTACGGAGGAGATTTTCGCTTTAAGGTGAAAGATCTGCTTATTCCCGACCCCGAAGTGATCGGGTACTTCAATTTGCTGTGGCGGGAGTGGATCGGTTTTGTGATCTACCGGATCATGGGCTATTGCTGATCGGCAACTTCCAGGGTGAGCGGTCAGAAGACGCTATTGCCAGATGTTTGGCATCATAATAGGCAAGAAGCTGTCTTTGACCACTTTGAGCTATTGAAAATAGCTATACACTCAGAATCTTTACCATCCTCAGTAAATCTTCATTGATGGGCTTTGGCAGACGGATGGTGTCTTCAAAGGGTGTGTACACCAGATCATTGTTAATAATACCGGCCATCACATTTTTTTGCCCGGCCAGTAATCCTTCCAGAGCACCTAATCCGAGCCGGCTTGCAAGGATACGGTCATAGGCAGAAGGAGGCCCTCCGCGCTGGGTATGGCCCAGCGTGGTAACACGGATATCCGCATTTTCGTCAACCTGTCTTTTGATTTTTTCAGCTACTTCCTGTGCACTGCCTTCTTCATCCCCTTCGGCCACAATGATAATGGATGATGATTTGGAGCGGCTCCATCCTTGTTTCAACGTTTCCACCACCTGGGAGATAGGTGTAAGTACTTCTGGAACCATTACCAGCTCTGCACCTCCGGCAATACCGGACTGAACGGCGATATACCCCGAGTCACGTCCCATCACTTCAATGAAAAAAATCCTGTCGTGTGAACTGGCCGTGTCACGGATTCTGTCAATGGCGTCAAGTGCTGTATTCACAGCGGTATCAAAACCAATGGTATAGTCGGTGCCGTAAAGGTCATTGTCGATGGTTCCGGGTGCTCCAACGGTGGGTATACCATATTCGTTGCCAAAGATCATAGCCCCTGTAAAAGTTCCGTTACCGCCAATAGCCACAAGCCCTTCTATACCCAGCTCCAGCAGGTTATCGTAAGCCTTTTTTCTTCCTTCGGGTGTCATGAACTCTTTGCTTCGTGCCGATTTCAAAATCGTTCCTCCCCGCTGTACAATATTACTTACCGAATAGGACTCCATCTTATAGACATCCCCGGCAATCATTCCGCTATATCCTCTTCTTATTCCGTATACTTCAATTCCGTGATACACAGCTCCACGTACTACCGCCCTTATGCAGGCGTTCATACCCGGGGCATCTCCTCCTGAGGTAAATACTCCAATTCTTTTCATTTATTTCCTGGGTTATTTCTTAGCAATTGCTGATAGTTCGATTTTACGCATGATGCACAAGTTCTGCAAATTTATCTGGTATTTCGATAAAATATACGACCAATATTCTAATTCTATCAAAAAAATACCAAAAGAAGATTCAAATTTTACATCCCAAACATATATCAATACTTCTATATTTGCGCTGGTTAATGAAAATTTAATATGAATGCGTCACTTTGAATGAAAGTATTATTGACTGAAAAGTCATATTTGTACTCATGTTTATAGCATAACGTCACTGAAAAAGGATTACCTGTTTAACACAAAAAAAAATGGAAAGAATATTTTCTTGGCAACGCCTTTGGCCTCACATGGTTGCCGTGGTTGGATTTGTTGCCTTGTCGGTTATTTATGCTTCGCCGGTTCTGCAGGGTAAGAAAATGAATCAGTATGATGACGTGCAGGCCAAAGCGGCGGCACGGGAAATAGTAACCTACCACGAAAAAACCGGTGAGTGGTCTGCCTGGACCAACGGGATGTTTGCAGGTATGCCTGGCTTCCTGATTGCCGCCGATTATCCTACCAGCATATCCACCAAGCTCGGACAGGGTATTAATAAAATACTGCCTGCCCCTGCCAACTATTTGCTGATAGGCATGGTAAGCGCCTATATCCTTCTTTTGGTTGTGGGTGCTGGTTCCTGGCTGGCTGCGCTGGGTGGTATTGCCTTCGCTTTCGCCTCCTTTAACCTTGTCAGCCTTGAAGCGGGACACGTATCCAAAATGCTGGCAATTTTTTATGCCCCGGGGGTACTGGCCGGTGTTTTGCTGGCTTTCAGGAAAAACTGGCTTGCTGGTGCAGCATTAACGGCCCTGTTTTTGTCGCTTGAATTGTATGCAAACCACGTTCAGATAACGTATTATCTGGGCATTGGCATTGTGCTGCTGGTGATCGGCGAAAGTATAGGTTACATCAGGTCAGGCAAGATAAAACAGCTTTCGTTCATACTGGCCGGCCTGGTTTTTGCAGCGGTGATATCGGTGGGTACGCACACCACACGCCTTTGGAATGCCTACGATTATACAAAAGAAACCATCCGCGGAAAGCCGGAGCTGACCGCACCCGTAAATCCCGGAGGGAAAGCACCCAAACAGGAGGGACTGGACAAGGAATACGCATTTTCATACAGTTACGGATGGGGAGAGCTCATCACCTTGCTGATTCCGGAAGCATACGGCGGATCAACCAGTGGCGGCCTGGACGATAAATCGGAAACCTACAAAGTACTTGTTGGAAGGGGGCTTGATCCTGCCAATGCGCAGAATATTATCCAGCAGCTCCCACTTTACTGGGGAGATCAGCCGATTGTGGGTGGCCCTGCCTATGTGGGAGCCATTGTGTTTTTCCTCTTTATTCTCGGGCTATTTATCGTTAAAAGCCCGCTGAAACCCTGGCTGGTCGGGATCATCATTTTGTACCTGGTATGGGCGCTGGGGAAGCACTTCGAGATAGTCAATTACCTCTTTTTTGACTACTTCCCGATGTTCAACAAGTTCAGGGCCATGACCATGGTGGTTGCGCTGGTGCAGCTGCTGATGGTTTTGATAGGTATCCTGGCCCTCAAAACCATTGCCGAAGAAAAAACAGATCAAAAGGAATTTTCTAAGCAGTTTCTCATTTCCCTGGGTATCTCTGCGGGCTTATGTCTGATACTTGCAGTAATGCCTTCGCTGTTGTTTAACTTTCAGGGCCCTAACGATGCGCAGCTTCAGGCGAGCTTTGCGGAGCAGGCGAAAGATGCTGGTTTTGCACAGCAGATCGTGAATGCTATTGTGCAGGATCGTGCCGGAATGATGAAGGGAGACGCTTTCCGCAGTCTTATTTTTATCCTGCTGGCGGCCGGTGTGATCTGGCTTTGGGTGAAAGATAAAGTGAAGCCTCTGGTAGTGTACACTTTACTGATCGTGCTAATGATATTTGATATGTTTGGTGTGGACAAACGTTACCTGAACAACGACGATTTCATCAGTAGCTATGCGGCGCAGGTGGCCATCACACCTTCACCCGCAGACGAGCAGATTATGAAGGACCCTGATCCTGATTTCAGGGTTTTTGATCTTTCTAATCCGCAAGGGCCTTTCAATAGTGCTGCGGCCTCGTATTTTCATAAGTCGCTGGGAGGATATCACGGCGCCAAGCTGCGCCGGTACCAGGAGCTGTTCGAAAGACAAATTGCCAAGCAGAATTCAAATCCGGAAATTCTGAATATGCTGAATACCAAATATATCCTCATGGGTGATCAGCAGGGGAATAAAACAGTGCAGGTAAATCCGGGCGCTTACGGACATGCCTGGTTTGTGAAAAATTATAAAATAGTACCGGATGCCAATGCTGAAATGGCTGCGCTGGATTCGCTGAAACCCAGGGAAGAAGCGGTGATAGATAAGCGTTTTGCGGATAAACTCAGCGGACTTACAATCCAGCCGGATTCGTCCGCTAAAATTAGCCTGATTTCCTACAAACCTAACGAGCTGATCTATGAAAGCAATTCGGGCAGGGAAGGACTGGCTGTTTTTGCCGAGATATATTACAATGTCCGTGATGAATGGAAAGTGACCATTGACGATAAACCGGCGGATTTACTGAGGGCCGACTACGTTCTGAGGGCACTGCGTGTTCCTGCGGGCAAGCACACCATTAAATTCAGCTTTGAGCCGGTTTCGGTGGCTACGGGAAGTAAGGTGGATCTGGTCAGTTCTATATTACTGGTTGTGCTGATCGCCGGAGCCCTGTTCGTTGAAGTGAAAGGGAAAAAGGTATAGTCCGATTTATCGGTTTACAGGAAAGAAGGGAGTTTCTCAGAAAATTTGATTCTGAGCAACTCCCTTCCTGTTTTATTACTCCCTACTGTTAACTTAAAACTGCCTACTGCCTACCTCAGCCTTAACATAGCTATCAGCCCAATTTGGCTTTTTTCTGGGAAAGACCCTTTCTGTTTTAATACTGCCTACTGTTAACTAAAAACTGCCTACTGTGCCCACTGCCTACTTCAACCTTATCACAATCATCAGCCCAATTTGGCTTTCAGATATCCCAGCGCATTTTTGTATGCATCGGCGGCTGCAGCGGCGTCATATTTTGCATTGCTTGGATTGGCAAAGGCATGTACAGCGTCGTACATTTTGATGGTTACCTTTTTGCCTGCGGCCTTCATGTTTTCTTCAAACTGGGAGACCGTGGCTGGAGGTATTCCCTGATCCTGGCTTCCGAAAATACCGAGCACATCGGTATCGATGGTTTTCAGTTTTTCAATATCCTGTTCGGGGCGTCCGTAGTACATCACACAGCCTACCACCTGCTTGCCTCCCAGAATGGCGGTTTGCAAGGATAACATACCGCCAAAACACCATCCGATGCTGGCGATCCTGGCTTTGCTGCCTGCATATTGCATGGCACCCCGGGTGATAGAAGCCAGCCTCTCCTTACTGGCCGACTGCATAAGCTTGCCTGCTTCCTGAGGTGTAGTAGCAACCTGTCCGTCGTACATATCCAGGGCCAGTACGTTAACATCTCCCAGATCTTTGTAAAGTTTTTCTGCCGATTGTTTGATGTAGTCGTTCAGACCCCACCATTCCTGGTAAACAAAAAGCCATTTGTTGGATTTCTTCGGAGCTTTCAGGAAAAAACCTGAAGCAGGTTTCCCATCTGGCGTATCAAACGTAATTTTTTCTCCCTGCCCCTGATACACCATCGGAAGAGGAGCTTCGTGTAAGCTCTGGAAGGAAGGGTCAGCGGCTAATGCCGACATGTCATTGGGAAATGGCACCGAATGGCAAATGGGGATATCGGACGTGCCCGTTTTGACTATGGGGCGGGAAATAAAAGCATTCAGTAGAAATGCCGGAATTAAAAGTAGCAGCTGTTTCATGTGTTTTCAGAAGTTAAATGATCAACGGTTCCAGATCAGTAAGCGTAGATTTTGAATAAATATAGTTCAATTTTTCAAAGGGCATCATCAACCAAAACAGATTTAATTTCTTCTAAATTTAATGAAATCGCCGGTCTGTAACCAGCTGTTTTTTTAAAATTACCCAAATCATAACCTGCTGATCATTCTGAGGTAATACGGCGGATCTTTCTTTGTGGTTTATCCAAACCAATCCGATTAAAACTCAATGAAAAGTGTTCTGCAGATATTGGTATTACTCATAGTGCCGATCATAGCTTATTCTCAGCCCGACCAGCGTTATCACCTGATTTCCGGTAAGTCGGTCGTTCAAACCAAAAATTATTATCTCCTGACTTTGCTGGAAGAAACGGCTGCGGTGAGAGCCATGCTTGAAAGTGATACTGAGCTGAAGAAACTGGCTGTTTCCAAAAAGAATCACCTGGCAGATGCGCTGAAAAATTGTAAGAATGATGCCTCGTGTTATACCAGCGGAATGAAATTCAGTGCGGAGGAGATCGGGATGGTTGGCAACCGGCTGTCGGCACTTTATTCGGATAAAAATGCCCTGGGCAAACTGGTCAGGGAACATCTGATCCGGTCGGGGGCTTATATCCTGTTCCGGGACCTTTCACCAAAAGACATGCTGGTGAAGGCGTGGGGACAGGATGCTGCGGGTATTAACCATGCCATCGGGGTATATGCGGAAGGTAAGAAGCCTAACTATCCCAATATCGATTCCATTGCCTTTAAAGTGCAGTCACGAAGTTTTGCAACCTTGGTTTACGATGTATCGGACATTGTCGTGCAGGAGGAAAAGGGGACGCTGTTTTTCGGCCCGTCAATGGATTATGCACTCAGGTTTCTTGAGGTAAATGAAAGAACCGAAGCGGCGGACTATGAACCAATGGAAACGACGGTGAATAAGGCAGCCGTGGAAAAGGTTAAAGGTATCGATTGGAAGAAATATAAATATACCCTGATACTGGTACCTGGCGCTGGTCCGGACACTTATGGTGTTGCCCTGAGTGCCGGAGGTATGCTGCGGTGCAGAGTTGCGGCGCTTCGTTATTTTGAAGGGATGGCTCCTTTTATTCTGGTTTCGGGTGGCAGGGTACATCCTTACAAGACCAAATTCAGTGAGGCCTATGAGATGAAAAAGTATCTGATGCAGGAATTAAAGGTGCCGGAAAGCGCTATTGTCATGGATCCGCACGCACGGCACACCACCACCAATATGCGTAATGCGGTGAGGCTTCTGTATCGCTACGGTATGCCTGTCGAAAAGCCTTGTGTGGTTTCTACCATGCGTGCTCAGAGTTATTACATCACCAACGACGCGTTTATAGAACGTTGCCGGAAGGAATTAAACCATGTGCCATACAAGCTGGGGAACCGGCTGTCGGAAACGGAATTTGAATTTTACCCGGTGACAGACGCGCTCCATATTGACGCCGATGAACCACTGGACCCCTAGGTTGATACCTGCCGGTGGCACGGTTGATCTTCCAAATCGGACGGAGTCGCGAAAAAACAGCCGTGCCACCGATTGCAAAGTATCTCTTCTCCTGCCCAAAATAGTCAAGAAATGAAGCGAATAGCAGCCTTCTTTTTACTGGTTTTTCTACTAGGCGCCATTGCAGCCAATACGCCCGGTGTTTTTGAAATTTCCAGGTCAGTATCTGTCGACTCCCTCGGGGCGTGCCAGGGAGCCAGCTATATCGACGGTAAAGTTTTCCTTTACGGCGACAGAGAGGTAGGGGTGATCAGGGAATATACGCTAGATCAGGATTCGCTGATCTATTTCGGAAAAGAATACCGGCTTACACTTAACGGGCAGGATTTGATTAACCATCCAACAGGAATTGCGCATCATGGCAGATTGCCCGTTTTTATTGGTAACAGTATCAGGCTCAATAAGGAAGGTACTTTGTGGAAGGCGGTTATTTATCAGGTGAACTGGAAAGGCCTGAAAAATAAAGGAGTACTGGACGGAAATCTGGTGAAAACAATTGAGGACGATGCCTGTATCCAGGGGACGCGTCCGGAATATGTCCGGTACAAAGGAAAATGGTACGTTGCCACCGCTGATTATGGTGATAAGCGGAATGAAGTAAGATTATATGACTCTGAAAGGTTAAAGAAAGCTGTAAAAACATCGGAGCCCGGGGTGTTATTTAAAAAGTTTTCCTGCGGAGCCTGGGTCCAAAATCTTCACTGGGTGAATGAAAAGGGAATTTTGATCCTGATCCAGAATCAGATAGAAGGAAGAAGATGGCGTTATACTTTCCTTGATCTTGAAAAATCATTGGATACCGGGCAGCAACAGGTTATCCGTATCCAGGATATGGATCAAGCGGATGAGCTTGAAGGTTTTACAATGACAGGCAGTGGAAAGGGGATGGCTGTGACTTCGTCCCGAAAGCAAAATGTCCATTTTATGACAACCGGATTTTAAGATGAAGCCCGATAATTTCACATTTTGGTAACAATTCATTTCGATTAAGGTAATACCTCAAAAATACATTTGTGACTTGTTTTTAAATGTTTTAAAGAACATTCAGACAATGATCAAATGTATTTTTTATTGTTTTAATTCAATTTATGCAAGTTAGGCGATTATGAAAAAACAACTATTACCTATTGTTCCCTTTTTCGTTGCAGGTATCCTGATGATCAGTCCGGGACAAGCCGCATTTGCGAAAACGGGAAGGAACAAAGGAATAACAATCCGCGAAAACCTGACGGCTGCGGCTGTGAGAGTTTCGGGAAGAGTGGTTGATGAGAATTCTGAACCTTTGCTGGGTGTTACTGTTTTGGAAAAGGGAAGTAACAGGGGAACGGTTACTGATATAGACGGTAAGTTTAGTTTAGATACTGAAAACGGTGCAACGCTTGTAATTTCATTTGTTGGTTACATTGCGCAGGAAATAGCTGTTTCGGGTGATAAAGTTTTGAATATCAGTTTGAAACAAGATGCCCTTATGCTGAACGAGGTAGTGGCGGTAGGGTATCAGACTTTAAGAAAGAGCGATCTGACGGGCGCTGTTTCCAGCGTTAAAGCAAAAGAACTGAACCTCACTACGCCAACCATCGGACAAGCCCTTGTGGGGAAAGTGGCCGGTGTACAGATATCTCAGGTAAGTGGTGCGCCTTATGTAGGTACCAAAATCCGTGTACGCGGGGTGGGTTCTGTTAACGCAAGTTCAGATCCTCTGTACGTAATTGACGGGTATCCTGCCGGAAATGACGTGTTCATCAACCCGAATGATATTGAATCTATTGATATCCTTAAGGATGCCGCATCGGCTGCTATTTATGGTTCCAGAGCATCGGGCGGTGTGGTGCTGATCACCACCAAAAGAGGGAAAGAGGGTAAGGGGAAGTTGGAGTACGATTACCAGTATGGTGTAACCCAGCTGAGTAAAAAAGTAGATCTGCTTAACGCTTCTGAGTTTGCCCAGCTGATGATAGATGGCCGTAACAATTCATACCGCGACCTGATGGTGAATTCCGGCAAACCCTGGAATGACGGCATGTTCTCGGATGACAACGCCACGCGTATCAAAAATGTAGGAAATGCGGGTTCCGTAAGTATACCAGTAGATATTTACAATTTCGGTACGCAAACCCTGATTGAGCCTAAATATAATACCGACTGGCAGGATGAGCTTTACCGTAATGCCATCGCGCAGCGCCACAATGTATCGTTCAGCGGAGGTAAAAATGGGGTGAGGTATGCACTGAGCGGCGGATACATGAATCAGCAGGGAATTATCCTCAGTACCGGGCAGGAGCGTATCAATTTCAGAACCAATATAGATGCGGAGGTCAGTAAAAAGCTGAAAGTAGGTGCGAATCTTTCCCTCACCAATAATACCAATCGTGAGGTGCAGGAAGGGCGTTTTAACCAGGGGCCTATCCTGGGGGCACTGATTTACATGCCGATCTTCAAAGCGTACAATCCGGATGGTACCTTGGCCAAAAATGAGGCGGCCGCATTGAGCTCGGGATACGGCTTGCAGTCTGTTGAAAATCCCGTTGCCCTTGCCACTGAGACGCATATTAACAGAAGAGGCTTGCGTGGAACTTACAATGGTTTTGCTACCTATGAAATCATTCCGGATCTGAACTTTAAGGTGAATCTGGGTTTGCAGACTTACAACGAAAAATATGAGTATTATCTGCCTACCAGCCTGAGCAGTGGTGCCAACCCTCCGGGATCCGCACAGGCCATTGCCGCCGCAAATGCGATTGCACAGACGACCTCCCAAATGGATAAACTCGCAGAGTTTACGCTGAACTATAAAAAAGCTTTCGGAAAGCATAATCTGGATGTGCTGGCAGGGTATTCGGCCCAAAAGAATACCTCAGACATCATCGCCGTCACTTCAAAAGGATTCCAAAATGACAGGATCGAGGAAATTACCGGAAAAGGCGCGGATGCTACGTTTTTCTCACTTAATTCAGCCACAGGAAAAAGCAACTGGACCATGATATCGTATCTGGCCCGTGCGGTTTACAATTTTGATAACCGGTACTACCTGACCGCATCGTTCCGTACGGATGGTTCGTCCCGTTTCGGACCTAATAACCGCTGGGGTAATTTCCCGTCCGTTTCGGCAGGCTGGAATATCTCCAATGAATCCTTTTATGGCGACTGGCTGGGTAAATCCTCAACAGTCAAACTTCGCGGCAGCTGGGGGTTAAGTGGTAATAATAACATTGGTAACTATAACTTCCTGCAAACCATGGCTGCCCCGGGTGGTGTGGTATTCGGGAACAGTACCGTCAATACCGCTATGTGGGCAGAAGGTATCAAGGACCTAAATCTGGGGTGGGAGTCTACCTCTCAATTCAATTTCGGGCTTGACCTGGGTTTACTTCAGGACCGTCTTTCCATTATTGCCAACTATTATCTGAGCCGCTCTTTCGATCTGTTGTTTGACCAGCCGTTATCAGCAATTTCAGGAGCTTCAACCATCCGTACAAATCTTAGAAATTCCAAAGTTGAGAATAAAGGGTTTGACATTCAGGTGGATGCAAGGGTAATCTCTACGCGTGATTTTAACCTCAATATCAATGGAAATATTTCCGTTAACCGTAACAAGGTTTTGAATATGGGAGGTGCAAGCACCATCATGACCGCGGGTGCGGAAAGGTCGTACCTTACACACATTACCCGTGAGGGACAACCTATCGGAATGTTCTACGGGTTCAAGGTGAAAGGTATGGTACGGGAATCGGATATGGAAAACCTGGCTGCTGACAATGCAAATTATAATGCCTCTACTCAGAAATTCCCTGAAGGATATGTACTGAAAGGGCCTGCACGGTCAACCGCTTCAACGAATCCGCTTCGTCCCGGTGATCTTTATTTTGAAGATGTGAACAAAGATGGTGTAGTGAATGATGCCGACAAAGGTGTGATCGGCAGCCCCCATCCTAAATTTACTTATGGCTTTGCCCTTTCGGCAAGTTATAAAAACCTGGACTTTACATCGTCTTTTAACGGAACTTACGGAAATAAGGTACTCGACGGCCAGGATTACTACGTCTACAACATGGAAGGTTCGGGCAATCAATACAAAAAGGTACTCAACCGGTACAGATCCGAAGCCCAGCCGGGTGACGGTCACGTTTACCGTGCCAATCGCGGAGGAACGCAGAGTAACAGTACCCGTTTGTCGACATTCTATCTGCAGGATGGGTCTTTCCTGAGATGTACCAATATCACACTGGGTTATACCCTGCCGCAAATTGCCGGCCTTACACACAACGCGATCAGCAATCTGAGGGTGTATGTAAGCGTGGACAACGCATTTACATTCACCAAGTACCTGGGGTATAATCCTGAGGTGGATTACAACAATGGAGCAAATCTGACACCCGGTGTGGATTACGGAAAATATCCGTTGGTACGTGCATATAACATCGGGGCGAAAATTACCTTTTAAGTAAAAGATCATGATGAAGATACAAAATAGAATTGTCAATATATTCGCTGGTATCGCACTGGCGTTCATGAGTTCCTGCTCTGCTGATTTTATCGATCAGCAGGATCCGAATGCGGTAACGGCCGTCACTTTTTACAAAACTGAAAATGACGTCCTGCTGGGTGTAAACGGTATTTACCAGTCATTAAGAAGCGGCAACGGTATTGGCGAAGGAAGTGCTCTTTTTTCGGAGGAGCGTTCCGACAATACAGGCCGTAACGACAACCAGTCCAATGCAGGCGAGCCTTTTCAGTTTAATGATTTTTCCTTGCTGCCAAGTAATGCCTATCTCAAATCGCACTGGCTGGCTCTGTATCAATCTATTTCAAGGGCTAATCAGGTACTTACAGGTATCGAAAACGTAACCTTTGCAGATAACAACGTAAAGGAGGGGTATAAGGCAGAGGCGAAATTTATCCGTGCGCTTATCTACTTTCACCTGGTTCGTAAATGGGGTGATGTACCTCTGGTTACCAAACAGCTGATTACTCCGGCCGAGATAACCGCGGCGACATTCCGGGAAAAACAGGATGTTGTTTACCAGCAGATCATAGCTGATCTGAAAGATGTGGTTGCCAGTCCGCTTCCTAATTTACAGAATGCCGCTAACAAGGGACGTGTATCCAAGGCGGCGGGAAATGCGCTGTTGGGCCAGGTATACCTTACCATGGCTACCACCCTGGATGCGACAAACCGTACGGCTAATCTGAACGAGGCAAAAACATACCTCACCGCAGCCTATAACATGCGGACCTTCGGGCTGTTAAAGGAAATACCTTATGCTGATGTATTTGATGTCGCCAAAAAAACAACCTGTCCTGAGCTGATTTTCCAGATTGTGAACAAACAGGGAGATATTAACTATTCTTCGGCCATTGCCAGGAACAACCAGGCAAAGGGTGAAACCATCAATTCATTATTTGCTTCTGCCGGTGCTGGCGGAAATGTAAAGCAGGATCTGGTGAAAGATTATGAGACCGGTGACAGCAGAATGACCTTTTCTGTCAAGTATGCCAATGATCCTATTGTTAAGGATTATTTCATTACCAAATACCGCGACAACAGCGCTGCTGCTACTACCAATGGCTACGGAGGAAACGACTGGATATTAATTCGTTATGCGGATGTGATCCTGATGCTGGCCGAAGTAAATATGTATTTGGGGGACGATGCTGCGGCCATTGGTTTTCTGAATCAGGTACGTGAAAGGGCAGGTTTGCCAACTTATGAGGTATCTCGGGCTAATGCTGATTATGCAGCAAAGTATCCCACGCTGAAACTGGCTATTCTGCATGAACGACGTGTGGAGCTGGCTTTTGAAAATCAAAGATGGTTTGACCTGATCCGGTCTTTCACCGTTGACGAACTGATCGCGTACTTCAAAGCGAAACCACAGGCCGATTACGGTATTGCCAAAATATCAAACTTTGGACGTAAAGACCGGTTTTACCCGATTCCTTTTGATGAGTACAAACTAAATCCTGAAAAAATGTACCAGAATGAGGGTTACTAGTGTGTCGGGTTCACCGTGGGCAGTTAACGGTAGGCGGTAAGCAGTAGGCAGTTTGACCGGCTTTTAGGGATTTAAATAAATGTGATCCCATACTGTATCTACCTACATAAATTAAAACGATCGTGGCTTCTATCCAATCTGATAGAAGCCACGATCGTTTATAAAGGATACGAAGGTTACGCCAGTTGGTTTCCGTCATGATATATTGTGACGATGGTCATATTAGCCCGTGCTGATAATGTCCAATTTTACGTTTAACAGAATGGATTACTTTTTTTAACATAAACGATAGGTATGAAAATGCTTGAAGGAAAAACGGCAATCGTCACAGGAGGTGGATCGGGTATTGGACGCAGTGTGGCTTTAATATATGCATCGGAAGGAGCGAATGTTGTGGTTGCAGATATTCATGAAACCGAAGGGCAGGAAACAGTATCGCTCATCGAAAAAGAAGGAGGCAAAGCTTTTTTTGTCAAAGCAGACTCCTCTTCTGCTGCTGACAACGAAAGACTGGTAACTGAGACGGTTGCGAAGTATGGCGGATTGCATATTGCCTGTAACAATGCAGGGATCGGCGGCCCGGCCGCACCCACGGGAGAATACCCGGTGGAGGGTTGGGATAAAGTTATAGCGGTGAATTTGTCAGGGGTGTTTTATGGTGCAAGGTATCAGATTCCTGCCATGCTCAAATCCGGCGGAGGAGCAATCGTGAACATGGCATCCATTCTGGGGCAGGTTGGTTTTGCCAATAGCCCGGCTTATGTGGCAGCCAAACATGGTGTGGTGGGATTAACCAAAAACATAGCACTGGAGTACGCTTCACAGGGTATTCGTGCTAATGTGGTAGGTCCGGCATTCATTAAAACTCCGCTCTTAAAAGATTTTGACGAAGCAACTTTCAAGTGGCTGGAATCCAAACATCCTATTGGCCGCCTGGGAGAGCCGGACGAAGTTGCCGAGTTGGTACTTTGGCTAAGCAGCGACAAAGCTTCTTTCGTAAACGGCGCCTACTACGCAGTGGACGGGGGATATCTGGCCCAGTAGTATCTGGTGCGAAGTTTTGTATTAGCGGGCATGCCGGTTTAACAGCCGGCATGTTTTGTTTATCAGGTGGACTGGGATTGAAGTATAACAAAACCTGCATCAGAATCCCGGTTTAAATCTATTACTTCTACCTTTGTGTGGAAAACAAGTACCTGCTGTAAATGAAATTGCCAACCGGAAAAAAGCCCCGTTATCTGTTACTGATTCTTTTTTTATTTATAGAAAAAAGCTGCCTTCTCGCTCAAAACCAGAGGTATACCTATGAAAAAGGGATGATGGGGTCACCGTTTGTACTTACTTTTTATGCTCCGGACGATGCCCGGGCGAAAAAAGCCGCAGACAGTACCTTTAGCAGAATACAGCAATTAAACGATTCGCTGAGTGATTATCGGGACGGGAGTGAGATCAACAAACTTTCTGCTACTTCCGGAAGCGGAAGATGGGTTCCGGTGGGGAAGGATCTTTATAACATACTTGCGGTATCACAGGATTTCAGCAAAAAAACCAAGGGCAGTTTTGATGCTACGCTAGGGCCGGTGGTACAGGTATGGCGCCGGGCGGTCAGAAAAGGGTATCTGCCTGATGAAAAGGAAATTAAAGAAGCCATGGCCCGGACGGGGTATCAAAAACTAAGGCTTGATCCAAAAACACAGCGCGTGCTGCTTACACAAAAAGGCATGAGGCTGGATATAGGCGGGCTCGGGAAAGGTTTTGCTGCAGACGAGGCCCTCAAGGTGATGCGTAGCTTCGGGATTACGGCTGTACTTATTGATGCAGGCGGAAAATTGGCGATTGCTGATCCGCCACCCGGAGAAAAGGGCTGGAAAATCAAAGTCTCATCGGGAAGAGATTCTGTAGGAACAATAGAACTCGCACATGTGGGGGTGGCCACTTCCGGCCCCACCTACAGGTATCTGGAATTTGAAGGGAAAAAATACTCTCATATTGTGGATCCTAAAACCGGAACCGGCCTGCTGTTCCATGTAAGAACTACGGTGATATCTCCGAATGCTACAGATGCTGATGTACTGGCAACAGCCTTTAGTGTTACCGGAATTAAAAGGGGGAAAAGGTATCTCAGAAAATACTTTTCGTCATCAAAAGTATGGCTTGTAGAGACAAAGGGAGGAAAGGAAAGGGTATGGAAAACGATTCGATAGAAATTGTAAAAGCAAGTGCCCCTTTTGCGGAAAGAGACGCTTGCTTCGCTCCTTCTCAATGCTGGCCCAACCATTCCAAGATATAATCAGCATCTTCTTTCCAGGTTGGCAGGCCGAGAACAAAGTGGTTTCGCCCTGCAAATTCCTTGTAGTCTGTTACCGACCCGTTCTTTTTATAAGCTTTAAAATTCCTTAGATTCAGAGAAGCTGGTATGATATGGTCTTTGTCGCCGGATGTGAGCAGCAATGGGGCATGTTCTTTACTGAAATCAACTTTTGCAGCCGAAGTAAGTCCGTCGCGAACCACCGTTTTAGATTCAGGAATCGTGTTTTCTTCGTAAGATTTCTTTTGCTCTTCCAGCGACATACCATTTGTAAAAGCATATTGCCAGTCGGCCAGCGACATCAGATATGTTTTTTTGACCGATGTGAAAAAGCCCAGTGCTTTATATCCTGCTTTCAGGAATGAAAATTCATAAGGTATAATACCCTGAGGAGGAACGGAGTGGATGGCTACTCCACCCGCTGCCAGGCCGCGGTTCACCAAAATCTGCGTAATAAGTCCCCCCAGGGAATGGCCGATGAGGATTGGTTTTTCGGGAAGGCTCGTCACGATGTTTGCATAATGATCAACCAGTTCACTTAGATGCAGGCCGGCAAGTTGGATGTCATTAGGCTGACGGTTTCTGAGCACCGCCGCAGGAGCGTCCTTAAAGGGCCACGCAGGGGCAATTGTTTTATAACCTTTGCTTTCAAAATAGGATTGCCATTCTCTCCATCCACTGTTGCTTACGAAAGCTCCGGTAATAAACACCACGGTTTTTGTTTCACTCGTTTTCATGATTTTGTATCTTTAGAAAGTGTTAAGAAACTGTTTGTCAACTGTTTTTTTTAATTTGAACATGACAAAATTCGGCATGGAAAACGGCAATAATTTTAACCCAGGTTAAAATCGTTATTTCATAATCATTCTTTTTCTGATACGGCTGAGTGATGGTCCCTGAATACCAAGATAGGATGCAATGTGGTAAAGCGGCACGTTGTTGAAAATGTCGGGATGCTGTTCAAGCAGATCCAGATAACGCTGTTCGGGTGACAGAAAAAGGAAATCCTCCGCCCGTGTCATGGCAATATTGAAAGCCTTTTCTGCAACCAGCCGCCCGAACTTCTCCCATTGGTGAGATTCCGCGTACAGTTTCGTAAGATTGTTGATGTGGATGTAAAGAATGGATGAGTCGGTCATCGACTCTGTGTAATAGTTACAGGGCGTCTGATTTACAAAACTTTTGTAGGAAACAACGATCTGATTTTTAGAGAAAAAGAAAACATTTTTTTCTTCTGTTGTCTCATCGTTAATGTAGTAGGTGCGAAAAACACCATCCAGAATGAAACCAAGATGTTTACAAACATTCTTGTATTCATTGTAAAATTCACCTTTCCCGTATTGTTTCGTTTGCCAGTAGGAAAGGGATAAGTCGAAGTTTGGCCTGTCCATACCGCAAAAGGAATGTAGTGCATGGCCTAAAAGGTCGATTTCGGTCATAAAATGGTGTTTTTTCAGCGGTACGATGACTTCGTGTTAAGTTCAAAACGGGTTAACAGATTTTGCTAGTTTAAACGAATGCTTCTGCGCGAAAGCTGATTCGGCCTGATCAATCAGATAGCCAATTAACCAGGAAAAGGATACCTCTGGAACAAGCCAGTGTTTTATATTTTTACGATGCTTACCTGCAGTTAGCGTCCGTTCAGGGGCATTCGCCCAGAACGGTATATTCAAAAGAACCAAGGAGATAAATACCCTTTCGGGAATCCAATCGTTAAAATACAGTATTGTCAAGCACTGTGATTTTTACCTGTAATATCGTATTTCGCTGTTTTTTGAGTATGGTAAATTCGTAATTTTTGGTTTTGAGGCTCTCGCCCACGGCTGGAATTTTCCCGAATTTCCAGATCAGGTAACCTGCAATGGTTTCGTACTCGCCCTTTTTGATATCATGAGGTAATTTGTCGTTCACATCCGTAATGGATGCTGAGCCGATAACCAGATAGGTATTGTCACTTTCATTTTTAACAATTGGCGCCTCGTTATCGTATTCGTCCTGAATCTCGCCAACCAGTTCTTCAAGGATATCCTCCATCGTCACAATTCCCTCCGTACTGCCATATTCATTCACAATCACCGCCATTTGCTGGTGGTTCACCTGGAAATCCCGCAGGATGTCACCAATAGGTTTGGATTCGTGGACTGTGAGGACAGGTCTGGTCAATTGCGAGATATTGATTGGTTCTCCTTTCCTCATTTTTATCAGCAGATCCTTCAGATGCAGAACGCCTACGACCTGATCCAGGCTATCCTCGTAAACCGGAATTCTTGAATACCCTTCTTCCAGGATTTTTTCCAGTTTTGTCTCATCGTAGTCATGCACATTTAACCCAAAAACCTGTGGGCGGGGGATCATAACCTGTCGCGCCAGTCGTTTCGAAAAATTAAAGGCGTTTTTAATCAGGTCGTAATCAGCTGCTTCAATGATACCGCTCTCTTTCTGTTGCTGCACCAGGTAACGCAATTCGTCGCTGCTGTGGACTTCGCTGCCGTGGCTCGGGGTGATACCGATGCCTTTCAGAATCACATTCGCGATCCCATTCAAAAGCCATACCACCGGCCTGAAAATCAGGTAAAAGCCATGGAGCGGGTAAGACAAAAACAGCGTAGTGGCTTCTGCCCGTTGTATGGCGATGGACTTGGGTGCAAGTTCACCGAAAACAATATGTAAAATCGTTATAATGGCAAAAGCGGCAGGGAGTGCAATCTGATGAGCCAGTTCGGGATCCAGATGAATGCCTATCAGCTCCATTCCGCCGATTAAAATCTTGGATACTACCGGCTCTCCGATCCACCCCAAACCCAGGCTGGCCAGCGTAATGCCAAATTGAGTTGCTGCCAGATAACCGTCCAGATTGGCCACAATCTTTTTGGATAATATCGCCATGGCATTTCCTTCCTGAGCTTTTTGTTCCAGCTGCGAAGCCCTTATTTTGACAATGGCGAATTCGGCGGCAACAAAAAAACCATTTAGAAAAACCAGGACCAGCGTAATAATAACCTGAAGGAGCATGTAGTTGGGGAAAAGTCTTAAAATAAACCGTTAAAAACAGATTGTAGCACATCCAAAGATATAGATAAAGAAAGGATCGTAAAAACGGCAAAACTCTAATGTACCTCAGGCTGTAAATTTTTAGTAACTTACAGGTATGAAAACGGGTCATGCGGATTTGCCGCTTCATTACGGAAAGGTACCTGCCTGGCTTGCTCAGCGCATGAGTCAGTTGGGTGGTGCCATTGTGGAAGCCGTGGTGGTGGAATATGGCCGTGGTATGTTGTTACAAAAAATGAGCGATCCGTTCTGGTTCCAGTCCCTGGGATGCGTACTGGGTATGGACTGGCATTCTTCCGGGATTACCACTTCGGTAATGGGTGCTCTCAAACATGCGGTTAACAAAAAATCCGGGGAATTGGGTATCTATATATGCGGGGGCCGGGGAAAACATTCACGCCAGACTCCCGCAGAGTTATTAGCCATTGCTGACAAAACCGGATTGGACGGCGCTTTGCTGGTTCATAACAGCAGACTTTCGGCAAAAGTTGACAATACGGCCATTCAGGATGGTTTTCAGTTATACCTGCATTCGTTTGTTCTTTCCAAAGAAGGGCAATGGGCGGTGATCCAGCAAGGAATGAATCCTGATGAACGTATGGCCCGCAGATATCATTGGCATTCTCCCGGTGTAACATCTTTTCTGGAGGAACCGCATTCTTTCATTTACGGGCAAAATCAGGGAAAAATTCTTAACCTGACCGCCAAAGAGGCTGCCCCAGCCAAAGCGGCAATACTATCCCTTACTGCCGAAAACCCTGACAGGGTCATGCGGGAGGTAAGCAGGCTGTTTATGCCGGGGCATCATGACGTGCGTGCAGGGGATGTAAACCTGAAACGCCTGGGCGCGGTGCTTGCCCTTGCTCACGACTATGCTGTTCCTGATATGGAATCCCTGTTATTACTGGAAGGCGTGGGACCCAGGACCATTCAGTCGCTCACTTTAGTAAGTGAAATTATTCATGGCACCCCCTCCAGATTTTCCGATCCTGCTCGGTTCTCATTTGCTCATGGAGGAAAGGACGGGCATCCTTTCCCGGTCCCGTTGAAGATATATGATGAATCCATCCGCGTTTTAGATAAAGCGGTGCATAGTGCCCGGCTGGGCGAGAAAGATAAGTCAGATGCGCTGAAAAATCTGTCCAAAGCCGCCCGGCAGCTTGAAGAGGGATTTGAACCTAATAACCGATTTGACGATATCATCCGTGAAGAACGTGAGAACGCCTGGAAGTACGAAGGACGCACGGTAAAAGGGAAAGCAAAAAAACCGGACAGTTGGAACGGCCAGCTGGAATTGTTTTAAGATACCCGGATTGGTTCGTCTTGCGGGGAATTGCAAAAGTTGGCCCCACTTTGGCACATAGTAAAATACCTTCCATTGCCGCTCTTAACATTTTCCTGTTTACTTTTAATCCCGTTTGAAAAGAGATTTGCTAAAAAGTAATTATTCAATGACCCGTAAAACAAATTTCCGTAAGCCGCTTGCGGGTGCAACTCTGGTTGCGCTGGCTGTGGTATCCTGTATGAAAATGGCTCCTTCCGATTCCTCAAAGATACCGAAAGACGCCTTGGTGGTGAGAGAAGATGCCGCAACGGCTAAAACCAGAGCCAGGGAAATACGTGACAAAGTTTCAATAAAACTTGCTGACGGCCTAAAGCTTGACTTGTGGGCTTCGGACTCCCTCGCTCCCGATCCTGTGGCAATAGATGTGGACGCCCTGGGAAGGGTATACCTCAACAGGACCAATCGTCAGAAAAACTCGGAATTTGATATCCGCGGACACCGCAACTGGATGACGCCGTCCATTGCCCTGTCTACCGTAGAAGACCGCCGTACTTTCCTGCACAGCACTTTTGACCCTGCTTTAAGTAAAGAAAATTCCTGGCTTAAGGATGTTAACGGAGATGGCAGCCACGACTGGAAGGACCTCGCAGTAGAGAAGGATGAAGTATGGCGGCTCGAAGATACCGATCATGACGGGATCGCGGATGTATCGCTGCGTGTGATCAATGATTTTTTTGATGAGATCACAGACGTTGCCGGAGGTATCCTCATCCGCGCAAAAGATGCATTTGTAACCATTGCTCCGGATGTCTGGCGTATGACCGATACCAACAATGATGGGATATATGATCAGAAAACGTCCATCAGCCACGGATATGGTGTTCATATCGGTTTCAGCGGGCACGGAATGTCAAATCCTGTGGAAGGTCCTGACGGGAAAATTTACTGGAATATAGGGGATATCGGGGCCAACATAACAACCAAGGAAGGCGTGAATCACAACCGTTCCAATGAGGGGATCATTGCGCGGGCCAATCCGGATGGGAGTGATTTCGAAATATTTGCCGGAGGCTTGAGGAATACCCACGAATTTGTTTTTGACGAATACGGGAATCTGATCAGCTCAGATAATGATGGTGACCATCCGGGCGAAAGCGAACGTCTGGTACACGTGGTGGAAGGCTCGGATGCCGGCTGGCGGTCCAACTGGCAATACGGGAAATATACCGACCCTAAAAATAACAGTTATAAGGTGTGGATGGACGAGAAGTTATATGTGCCCCGCTGGGAAGGACAAGCGGCCTATATTATCCCGCCAATCAAAAATTTCCACAATGGGCCAACC
This sequence comes from Dyadobacter sp. CECT 9275, assembly GCF_907164905.1. Lineage (NCBI taxonomy): Bacteria > Pseudomonadati > Bacteroidota > Cytophagia > Cytophagales > Spirosomataceae > Dyadobacter > Dyadobacter helix. The sequence goes on from NZ_CAJRAF010000001.1 coordinate 700,268, forward strand.
GGTATGCAGTACAATCCGGGAACAGCGTTGGGAGCAGCCTGGAAAAATAAGTTTTTCCTTGTGGAATTCGTAGGTAATCCTGCACGCTCACCAATATGGTCGTTTGGACTTAAGCCAAAAGGCGCATCTTTTGAACTGGACGGAGAACAGAATATCCTCAACGGGATTCTTCCGACAGGGATCCGGTTTGGTCCGGACGGAGCTCTTTACATTGCCGACTGGATTAATGGGTGGGATACCAAGAACTATGGCCGGGTATGGAAATTAGATGTCACAGAGGATAAAAATGACCTGAAAGCTCTTCGTGCGGAAACGAAGCGTTTGATGCAACTGAACTACGGAGCCCAAAAAGAGGAAATACTCCTGGAGCTGTTGTCCAATCAGGATATGCGTATCCGTTTGAAAGCGCAATTTGAACTCGCCGGCCGCGGTGCCAAAGGTGCGGAGGAGTTTAAAAAAGCAGTTGCGCAAACCGGAAACCGGCTCGCACGGGTACATGGAATATGGGGGTTGGGACAACTGGCGCGTCAGGACAAGTCCTATGCCAATGCGCTTTTACCATTGTTGAAAGATTCCGATTCGGAAATTACCGCCCAGGCGGCTAAGGTACTGGGTGACGCCAAGATAGCTGAAGCTGGCCCTCTTTTGATTCCATTACTGACCAGCTCCGATCCCCGTGCAAAGTTTTTTGGAGCACAGGCACTGGGGCGTATAGCAGACAAATCGGCAATTCAGCCTTTGCTGGCGATGATCAAAGCTAATAATGACCAGGATGTATACCTCAGGCATGCAGCAGTGCTGGCACTTTCACGTATAGGAGAGGTAGCCCCGATGGTTGCCCTTGCTGACAGTCCCGACAGATCATTAAGGATTGCTGCGGTGCTGGTGCTGCGCAGGCTGGCAAGTGAAAAGGTAAGTTTGTTTTTAAAAGATAAGGACGAATATATCGTCACTGAGGCAGCCAGAGCTATCAACGACGATTACTCTATCCCCGCTGCCCTGCCCGCACTTGCCGACCTATTGAAAGAAACCCGGTTTACTTCGGAGCCTTTGCTGCGCCGCGCTGTTAATGCGGCGCAGAGAGTGGGTGGTGAACAGCAGCTGGATGCTGTCATTACTTTTGCCGGGAGGAAGGAGGCTGACAAGGAGTTGAGAGCTGAGGCACTGGCTGCCATTGGTACTTGGGCTAATCCTTCGGTGCTGGACCGTGTTGATGGACGTTACCGTGGCTCTTTTACGAGAAGTGCCGCAATGGTGAGTAATAAAATCAAACCTTATGTTTCAGCTCTGCTGCGGGATAAAAATCCTGCAGTGCTGGTAGCGTCTTCCCAGATGCTTGCAGACCTTGGTATTGCCGACAACAACGCGGCGCTGGCGCAAATCATGGCCGAAAGTGACGCTCCCGAGGTCCGTGCCGCGGTACTAACCGCGCTTAGCCGGTTGAATTATGCAGATATGGAGACGATCATGAAGAAAGGCATGAACGACGAAAATGCGGATGTGCGCGCAGCAGCGCTGGGTATGGTAAGCAGCTTAACCATGTCCGCGGCAGCGCTTTCGGATATTTCCAAAGTAGTTTTTGACAAAGGCTCGGTGAAAGAACAGCAGCAAATGCTGAGGGTACTTGGAGGCCTCCCGATTACTAAAACGGAATCTATTTTTAATGATCTGATCAACAAAATGTCCGCGAAGCAGTTATCTCCCAGCCTTGCGCTGGATCTGAACGAAGCGGTGGATTCTACCAGATCGGCTGCTTTGATAGCTAAACTGGCTCCACTTCGTTCTCAGGGGAATACCGTGGCCGACTATCAGGATGCGCTCTATGGGGGTAATGCACAGGCAGGGAGGCGATATTTCCTTACCAGTTCGGCGGCAGAATGTGTCAGATGCCACTCCATTGGCGGCCAGGGTGGTGAAGTGGGTCCCAAACTTACCACCATTGGAAGCACATTGAGCAGAGAGCAGATTCTTCAGGCTTTGATTGAACCCAGCGCGAGGCTTTCCCCGGGGTTTGGTATGGTCATTCTGACGTTAAAGGACGGACAAACGGCAAGCGGGATTCTTGCTGAGGAAAATGACCACGAACTCATCCTGAAAACTTCCGAAGCCGAGCCATTAAAAATTCCGATAGCAAGGATTGCTAAACGAGAAAACGTTCCTTCCAGCATGCCGCCAATGGGAAATATTATGTCCAAAAGAGAAATCAGGGATGTAGTTGAATTTTTATCGGGGCTGAAAAAGTAATCTGTTTTTGTGCCGGGAAAGGGGAGTCAGTTTTGGCCTGGCTTCCTTTTTTTATATCTGCTCGTCGAAATTACCTTTGACCGTTTTTGCCGTATTACCTTATGAATTGATGATTATTTTGCCGGTTGTCCTGTTTACACCTATCTTCCATAACTCATCAGAAAAATGAAGCTCGATAAAAAAGAAGAGGCCGTCGTTCACAAAGTGATCCGCTTCTGGCAGGATAGCGGGAGAATTTCTCCGCAATTGGCCGAGGAGTTAAAGGGTAGTTATGAAGTAAGTAATTCCAGTGTAGATGCTATAGCATTATACGCACTTATTTCTGCTGTTTCCTGCGGACTGCTTGCTTTTGGGGCACTTGTGATTGACGAAAAATGGATCGAATTATTGAGACAAAAGTGGGGCTTTTCGGAAACTATCGTCGCGGTTGGTTTTACCTTGCTGTCTGTTGTTTTTATTTATATTGCCGGTAGAAGAAAGATAAAAGCACCGGATGCCCGGACCAGCAACGAAACTTATAACCTCACCATTGTACTCGCCGTAGGAATTGCAATTACCTATTGGACACGCAGTTTCTCTAATTTTGACGGGAATTACGCTATACCGCTCCTGATTGCCGCATTTTTCTATGGGCTCATAGCTGCGTACCTCCGGTCCAAAATGCTGTGGATGGTGATGCTGGTCACCCTCTCGGGGTGGTGGGGAGCTCAGACGCATTTTTGGGCTGGCGGAAAATACCGGTTTGCGGGTATGAACTATCCCTTGCGTATGACAATTTTCGGATTGGCCATCTGGATATCTTCCTGGTTTTTGGGCAGATTTCATTCCACCCGGTTTTTTGAAAAGGTTACCTATAACATGGGTTTGTTTCTCTTTCTGCTTGCCGCCTGGACCTTATCCATTTTTGGTAATTATGAAGAGCTGGAAGGCTGGGCCGCAATCAGGCAGGGGCATTTCTGGTATTGGGCACTCGGATTCACCCTCGTTCTGGCAGGATTAACTGCGTGGGCGATGAAACAGGGGAACGATATATTAAGAGATACGAGCCTCGCATTTTTTCTTTTGAATATCTATACCCGATATTTTGAATATTTTTGGGACCGCACCAACAAAGGTATTTTCTTTGCAATCCTCGCACTTTCATTCTGGTTTGTAGCTAGGAAAGCGGAGCAGTGGCGAAATAAGGAAAGTAAGATATTGGAATAAATTGAACTGGAAATGAAGCAACTCAGGGAGATTCGAGAAAATGAAAAGATCCTGATTCAATATCTGTTACAGCTGCTGGAACTGGATGTTCAAAATTATCCGTTGCCCGAAATGGTAGACGAATACGAGGGAGGGAAAATGGGAAGTATCAGCCTGGGTGGAGATGTTGACGCTTACGCAGGTGATCTGATTCAGGTTGAGTACATTGACAGCGACCAAACGCCGGTTGTGATTACGCTCACCAGAGATAGCCATGGGAAGCTGCTGGATCTTGATTTCTGGAAAACAGATTTTTCCAGGCTGATCACTTACCCGACACCCGACCGCCTGATCCTGAATAAAACTTTATAAAACGGAGATATCCGTCTTCCCGGATACCTCCGCAATTATCACTTATTTCCAGGCAATAAAAGGAGCCTGCCTGACATAAGCATCATCCGTCAGTTGGGCGATCATAAAGCGGGCTATCTCCCCGGCACTGATCTTGTCGCCCGGCGAATCTTCCAGGCTGATACCTGTTTCCTGCACTAAGTCAGCGTATTCGATCATCGGAAGCCTTACCAGCGTCCATTCCACGTCGCTTTCCCTGAGTAATTCATACGTTTTCTGCCGGTCCGCAGTTATTTCAGGATAATTGGTTTTCATCCAGTCGGTAGCCATTTGCGTTTTAGTACCTTTTTTATCAAAAGGCGTATCAACATTTAATCCTGCAACCAGCATATACCGTCGGATTTTCAAAGCCGTCATTGCGGCAAGTACACTAACAGTAGCAACACTATTCACCAGCGGCTCCCCCGGGCGTTGGCCAAGGGTACTCATGACGGCGTCACACCCCCGAAGCAGTGTATAAATGACCTGCGGATTGATGGCATCTCCTTGAATAATCTCAATTTCAGAGTCGGAGGAAAGTAGTTCTTCCGTGAAATCAGCGGGGTGCCGCAGCAGTAGTTTTACCGAAAATCCATGGGTTAATAAACTTTTAACCAGGAACTTGCCGGTTTTTCCACCTCCGCCGATGACGGCTATTTTTTTATATGATCTCATTGTTTCTTATTATAAAATATCAGAAAAAATTATTCCTTCCGCCGATGTTGAAAGAACTCCGGCGAGGCCGAAACAAGCGTTTCGGAATGGTTGATATTTTATAATCAGATTTGAATAAGACAAAGGTAAACCACTATCACTGAAAATGAACGACCGGCATCATAAATTTTCGTCGATCAGCTGGGCAAGTTTGGCGTGGTCAAAAGCACCCGAATAAATTACTTTTTTGTTCTTATCAATTAAAACAACCGTTGGGTAGGCCCAAACGCCATAATCCTTTGTGATTTTTTCACCGGCATAGAGCAGATCATATTCCGGTTTCAGCTTCATTTTATTCTTAAAACTCGCAATGACATCTTTGGGGTCGTGGCTGTTAACGGCCAGTAATCGGAAATCCTTGCCGCGGTAATGGCTGTTGATCTCATTTAATTTGGGTATGGCTGCAATGCAATAGCCACAATTTTTTATCCAGAATTCCACCAGTACGACCTTACCTTCCAGCTGCTGGAGCGAGATACTGTCAGACGTATCAAAAACAGGCAGTTTCCATTCCGGGGCTTCTTTTCCCGCCGCGATTAATGCGCTTCCCGCTTCCGCACCATTTTCAAGGGCATATTTGTTTGAATAACTCGAGTAAAACCAGGAGGACTCCGCAGGTGCCGGAGGATTTTCAAACATCTGACTAAAACTTACCCGGGTAAAGTCGGAGTTTACGTTATTGGATTCCAGTATCTGAAGGGGAAGAAAGGATTTTTTGTCAATAATCAAGCGATAGATTACCTTTCGTACCGAGGTGATTTTACGCAAATTTCCCAGATAGCCGATCGATTGCTGATCGAGGCTGATTTTTAACAGGTTGTATCTGGTATTTCCCAATAATGTATCAGACACCGATTTTTCAATGGCAGGGTCGCCGGTGAGCTTTGGCAGGATAGACCTGAAGGTAATCAGAGAGTTATAGAAAAAGGAAAAACCAGCAAAATCCTGACGTTTTACATCACTGCTGACTTTCATTTTTTTTAATTTCGGATTAAAGTCTACTTTTTCCGAACCATTATAAATTCCCATATAGTCAGGCGAGACAACCTGGTATCTCAGCCCTAAAACTTCATCTTCCTGAGTAAAATCCAGAAAACAGTTTCCGCTCATTTCATGATGTATGTCTTCGGAAGCATAATGGAGCTCACGTTTGTAGTCGTAGCGAACGGATTTTATTTCATTCAGTTTACGGGAAACCTGATTGAACAAGTCCAGGTCAGATGGGGAAAGGCAAAAGGAAGTTTTCGCTCCCGCAGCAAGTGCAGGAAGGAAAACAGCCAGTAAAATGAGCTGTTTCATGGTATCAAATGTTTGTTTAATTTATTGTTTTGCGTTGGAGCCAGGCGCGGCCAGCGCCAGTACTTTCATGTTTTCTATCTTCTGATTATTAAATTTAACGTAGAGGTCCATGCCTACTCCTTGCGTGTTTTTGGTAAAAAGAATAATCTCCGTCAGAGGCGCCTTATTGGATTTTATGGTTTTAAGCTGCATTTTATGAAGCATGGCCAGGGTGCCAGGAATGGTGTCAAGCTGGAAATGCCGTTCATTGGTCTTCCGAGAATTTAAAGATGCCAGATTTCTCTCTCCGTTGGTTGCAGAGAAAGCAGCAGCATAAATTTTGAAAGAAATCAGTGCGGTTAATACTACCGGTATAATCATATACGCAAAAGAAGATATACCCGGAGAGTTTGCTTTATTGATCCTGGCAATCCGTTCTTTAAGCGGCGGTGCACCGAATGCATGGGTAAAGGCCTTTTCATATCCGTTAACCCTTAACAACAGGTATTGGTATGCTTTGCGGTTAATCCCATCGTCTAAAATCCGGCGATCCACTATAAATTCATGATTTTTCTTTACCGCCTCTGATAAAAGCCAGCTGGCCGGATTAAACCAGCAAATCATCCGGAGGAGCTCGGCTAGCAGGACATCGAGTGTATGTAACTGATGGACATGGAACCATTCATGTCTGAGAATGATTGCCAGTTCGGTTTTTCCATAATTTTGGGGGTTCACATATATCGTTCGCCAGAATGAAAATGGGGCGGTGGCACCATCAGTAGCCATAAAATTGATTTCCTGGTCATGAGCTTGTTGTGCGTGCCTGAAAATCTGGCGAAGTGACATCAGTTGCATCCATAAACGGATGGCTCTTAGTGTCACTCCGCCCAGGAAAATCCATGTCAGAGGAAGCCAGTAATCTGGGGCACCGTGATGAGCGGACATTATCTGAACCATTCTGACGTGAGCGGGAGAGCCGAGTTGACGTACGAAATGTCCGGTAACCGGAACCGAAAAATCGATCAGCGGGTAGGCTATGGAAAACAAAATGGCGAACAGCAGAAAAAAGCGGTTGACATGATAAAAGGTAAGATTGCTTAAGAGGAATCTGTAAGCCGGATAAAATACCAGCAGGGCCAGGTTAACCTCCAGAACATACATCATCAATGCCTGCATATCAGCTCGATTTTTTATTTTCGATCATATCAATCACCTCCTTCAGTTCCTGCGCGCTGATTTGTTTTTCATTGACAAAAAAAGCTACCATTTCCTTGTAGGAGTTGCGGAAATAGTCACTCACAAAACCACTCATGAACCTTTTGGCGTAATCCTGCTCTTCGATCACGGCATCATAACGATACGTATTTCCCAGTTTTTCACTCCGCACGTATCCCTTGCGTTCCAGATTTTTCACGATCGAAGCAACGGTGGTATAGGGGCTCGGCTCGGGCAGCAGATCGAGGAAATCTTTTACAAATCCCCCATTGACCTTCCAAATTATCCTCATGGTTTCTTCTTCTTGTGCCGTTAGCTTCTGCATGTTTTACGAACTTTTCGTAAATCTACGAAAAGTTCGTAAATTGATTCACTTTGAGAAGGAAATATTTTTTGAGCGCGTTATACTCCCGCCGGAATAGTGATCAAACCACAGTTTTAGTTTTTCTGCCGGGGCACCAAGCCAAATAGCTGAGTGCTGCTCATACATTCCAGCTGTGGCTACCCAATTTTCCACAGATCACGCTCAGAAGTGTACCAATAGGTCCGATGGGGATACATTTCTGAGAGTATATAAATAGGCTAACTATCAGGTTTTTAAAGAGTAATTTAGCCGGAGCTTGCGCATATTGTGAGGAAAACGGGAAGTGCATGAGAAACGTTGGCACAGTTCTTTAATATCCGGATGACAAATGTGATTCACCAATCTGGTACAACCCAAAACATATACTAAAATGGTAGCATCAATCGGAAACAATGGAATGGAAAACCTTAAACCGGGAGCGGTATTGACAGTTTCAGGCGCCATATCGGAAAGTGAGGCGCAGAATGAAGTAGCAAGTTTTCTTCAGTTAAGCCAGCGGGAGGATCTCGGATATTTTGCTATTTCGAAGGACTACTACCTCCTGTATTTGAAATCGGGCAAGGGAGAAGAAGGCGTAGCATAAATGGATACAACCTTAATTTCGGACAAAATGGTCAAATCGGGTACTTTTAAATTATTTGGGAAAAAGCTGATCAATATTATTATTCATCGCCAGGATGTTGTGAAAATATCCTCCATAAAAAGGGGCAGGGCATGTGTGATATATCTTAGAAATAACGTCCCTTACACCGTCGGTGAAAGTAAAGAAGAGGTTTACAGAAAACTCAGCTGGTCGGCCTAGCTTATCAGTGAGTCATTACCCTTGCCTGACAAGCGTCCCGGGAGATACCGGGACGCTTTTTTGTGGGTCAGCATTTTTATTTCCAGCCGGTAACTACTGGATCTTCACGACGCGTTCTCTGATTATTTCGGAAACTTCGAAAGACTTAGTTTGTTTTTCGTTTTTGATGATCACATCAATCTGATATTTACCGGCTTCCAATGCTTCAATGTTCAGGACACGTCCGAATTTCACATTAGATCTCGGTACGGTTTCCCGGTAAACAACAGTCCCGCGGGCGCTCTTTAAAATCAGCGTAGCAGGGGCGTTTGCGTCATTTTTATCCACTAAAATATGGATCTTACCCTCTTTATTGGAATAGATATTGGTACCAAAACCGGCTGATTTTTTTTCTTCGGCCTGTGCACTAAAGGCGGCTGATACGAAAAGAACAATCGCTGCGAAACTTTTTAAGGAATTTTTCATGGCTATTAAGATTAAATATGAATGATTTGTTTGTCATTTAAGAACAAGACAAATGTAGTTTAAAGCAAGGTACTATGTATTGCATAGTACATGGATGGCATTATGCTTGTGATGAATGGTAACTTTTACCAGAAATTTTTGAAAGAGGAATGAAAAATATATAAATCCCCAATTCCCTATGTGATTTTATAATCCGTGGTCACAGCAATTTTTAAGATAAACCGGGATTTGGCAAAACCGGGAGCTAGAACAGTGAGGGTGTTTTGATGATTTCATTCAGCCAAAAGTGCCACCCCGAACAAATGGTTGTATTGCTGGCAGTGAATCAGTACATACTTGTATTTGACAAAATCGGGCATTGCTGTGATGGGATATACCTGCGTGCCACTCACTGATTTCAGTAATCCCAGGTCGATAAAATCTTTTGGTGTAGGATCCTTAGACAAATAAACATGGAGATCCGGGCCGTTGTTGGTTTTGAAATCATCCAGAACGAGGCTGTAATTTCCGCCGCTGGATAAGATCTTGGCCGTTCCCGATACGGATTCTCCGCTTGTTCCCATAAACTTGCCGGACAAGTTGACTGTCGCCAGGCTGTCTACCTTTTCGATGAGGGGCTCCACAGGGGTATTTTCTTCTCTCTGGCAGGCTGCAAAAACAAGAGATACCAATAAAATAAATGCTGGATTTTTCATGATGATGAAGTTAAAGGTGGAAATTAAAATCGGTAAGCAACCCCGAGGCCAAAATTATTTGCCTTGTTTCTGAACCGGTCGATCACGGTTCTGTCCGGGGCGGTTTGTCTTACGGTTCCGGCGGTATATTCGGTGAACAGAAATTGATAAATTGCCCGGACACCCCATTTCTGGTTTAAGTAATATTTCAGGAAGAACTCCGAATTCAGCGAACCTTTGTCGTGATCGCCCGTCAGCAGCAGATTGAAAACCGTGGGCTTGGAATCCGGGTCGGTACGGGTCTGCCCATTGCTTTGAAAAACAGAAGAAGAGTGCCTCCCAAAAGATGCACCGACCAGATCGATATTGAACCCTGCGCTTAATTTCGAATTGAAATCATACCCCAGGTTAATGGTCACATTCAGCGCATTCACGAATGGCCGTTGCACGGTAAGCGTGTCCCAGTTTTCTGTTTTTTGTCCGGCAAAAAAGATGATAAAAGGAGTTGTAAATGTGCGCGTCAGCCGGGCAGGCCCGGCAGTAGTATGAATTAATTTGGCGCCTCCCGCGCTTGTCAGCCGGGCGCCTACACCAGCTTCGATTTTCCTTTTTCTGCCGACACGCCAGTTATGAACATACGATAATGCTCCCGTTCCCTGGGATTTGCCAATGGTTCCGGCCAGATCAACAAATTGGTTCATCTTCGGATTTTCTGTTTGCTGCGCCTGCGCGATGTGCGCGCAGCCTAAAAAGCAAGCCAGAATAATTACACTTGTTTTCATAGGTTTTGGGTTGGTAAGTCTACCATACGATGTTTCCTGGCTATTTATCAGCTTTCAAACCGCTTGCCTGTCAAACTTTGGAGAAAGAGGAGCAGCCGTTTCTTTTCAAAAACGACGAGCAAAAGGCAACAAACAAAAACGATCAGCGCATAGATAAAAAGCTGGCCATGGTCACCCTGTACCTCAATACCCAGTATGGTGAGATGGGAGATCAGCGCGCCCGATATGACGCCTAGCCCAAGCAATGCTCCGAGCCCGGTGGTGGCAGGAATGAGTATCATGACCGCGGCGATTAGTTCAGTAATGCCCGAACCGATCCTTCCCCAAGGTTCCATACCCAGTTTTGAGAAAATGTAGACGGATTCTTCCGCTGCCGAAAATTTGAAGAACAAGGTCTGTAGCAATATGACCGCAGGTACTATACGCAGCACCCAGAAGACGAGTTTATTTGGTTGGTTTGACATGACGATTGTTGAAGTGTTAAGTGTGAAACTGGCTTTTCCTTACGGTTTAAGTCCAAGGGCCAAACGCTGATTCCTGACGGCTTTCAGGGTTTCTCCCTGATCTCCACCCAGTTTTTATCTGCTTTTTCGATGTATCCCGCCTGGTCCTTATTCCAGATTTGCTGTACTTTTTTATTGTAATTGAAATAAAGCTTGTTGTCTTTGATCGTCCAGGTATCGGTCTCGGTAGGAGCTTTGTGCCCGTCCGCTGTTCCGTACGCGCAATATCCGCCATATTGGGGCGCGAATTTTTCAGGCTCGTTTTTGAACATATCCAGATTTTCCTGGTTGGCAAAAAGCCAGTTGGTGTCTTTCCAGCGGTAAGCAAATTTTTCGCTGCCCTTTGTTGCCCTGGCATCCGTGTGAAATGCAACGACGTCGTATCCCCTGATGGCCAGGCCGTCTTTTTCGAATATTTCTGACTTTTGCGCATGAGCAGCCGCTAAACTGAAAAACATAAAAAGGGTAACAAAAACAGATTTTTTCATGATCATGATTGAAAGAAAAATAAAAGGTTTATCGGGTCATTCTGGCCCAGTTGGCGTCGGCCTTCTTTTTTAATTCAGGCTCGTCTTTGTTCCAGGTTTTCAGTGTATTGTTGAAATATTTGTTGTAAAACAGATAGAGCTTACCGTTCAGCACCTTAAAGGTTTCCGGGTCAACCTCCACTTTTTCGCCACTTGCCCCCATGGCATAGGCACACCATCCGCCATACTGCGGTTTGTATTTGGCGGGATCGGCCTTGAACAGATCTCGGTTTTGTGCCGAGACAAAATAATAGGTAACGCCTGCGTCCGTTGCTGAAAATTCTTTTTTCCCCTCCATGGCTTTTCCCGCCGTAAAATACCCGACAGGATCATATCCTTCCATGGCCAGGCCCGACCTGGAAACGTTACCGTGCTTTTTGGTTACGTCCTGGGCAAAAATACCGTATGCGGTGCTCATGATGAGCAGCAGAAACGTTACTGTCTTTTTCATTAAATGCATTATTTCGAATATTAAAAGGGATTAATTCAGGTCAAAATAGGGCTTTACCGTGTCGGGCTTTCCCAGCGTATTGCCACAAACTTCCAGTCTTCAGGGCATTCCAGCGGTGCCTCTGCCAGCCATGAGTATCGGATCATCGTTCAGGCGGTTTGTCTGTGTTTCACGGTGGAATACGCGATCCCGAAATTTTCGGGCAGTGATATATGCCTAAACTCAATTTTTATGGCAATGGCCATAATAGCCATGTGATGCACGGCATGCTCCACATTATAAAGCAGTTCGCGGTAAAAGGTGGTGGTGATCCGTACATCATTCCGGGCGTCGGGACAGTAGGATGCTTCCAGTTTCAGCACCATATCCTCTTTCATCACACGCAGGAGCATGATGAGTTCTTTCATTTTGGAGACTGCCTTACCTGGGTCATTTTCGAGGGTCAGATTACGTTCGCGTTTATCGTAATTCAATTGGCCGGTATTGCCCGCCCGAACGGCCAGGTCATAAAACTCGAGAATATGCCGCAAGTGCCGCCCCACCGAATTTGCTGAAAGCAAGTCGAGCGATCTGGTATATTCATCCTTTGAAAATTGTTCGGCCACGTCAATGAGCTGACTTAAAATTTCTATGGAAACATCCTGTAATTTCATAGCTTCAAGTAGGTTTTTAGCTGGTGTTCATTTGGTAAGGGTGTCTCAAAGGATGTGCCATGGGCACAAATAAGGTTAAAATGCCTTTTACACGTTTCCAGTGCATGATTTGTCCAATATTTACAAGGTGTGCCAGAAAGCTTTACTCACGATATTTCGTAACCTTTCTGTTTTTTCGTGAAAAGCCGTAGTTGCCTTTCCAGGCAGTCGGTTGTCTTTTTAATATAAAAAGGGAGTTATAAGGCTGCAATCGCCCAAAACTTCATAGGTTGGATTTTCGGAAAAAGAAGGAACAGGAATTGAAGAAATCCTGGATAACTAGCGTAGTATTTCAAATCGAGCGGGTTATGAAAATATTTTTAAAGTGGTTTTTTGCCTGTTTTTTCTATATAACAGGCATCGGTTTGGAAGTTACAGCGCAGGGCGTGGGGACGCCGCTGATCCAGCATTTTAGTCCCAGGGAGTATCAGGCACATCCTGAAAACTGGGGTATTGTGCAAGATCAGCGCGGGATTCTTTACATAGGAAATCAAAATGGGTTACTGGAATACGACGGCAGTACCTGGAAGCTGATCGAAGTGCCCGGAACAGCGGCCAAATCCCTGGCGGTCGGCACGGGAGGAAGGGTATATGTTGGTACGCCCACCGATTTTGGCTACCTGCTTTCACGCCCGGGAGGGCAGCTTCAGTATGTGTCGCTGAAAAGGTTGTTACCGCAATCCGAACAAGTTATTTTGCCTGTAAACCGTATTTTCAGTGATGCTGGGGGTGTTTATTTTTGTACCTCGAAAAAAATCTATCGATATCAGGGAAAAAATAAATTGCAGATATGGACGGCAAATGACTCGTTTCTGTCAGCCAATTTCATTGGCAATACGCTCTATGTGCAGCAGGTATCCGGGCAACTGATGTGGCTAAAGAGCGGCGGATTAAAACCCGCACCCTGTGGGGATCAGTTTGGAGGCATGAGATTAAGGGCGCTGCTTGAATTTTCTGAGAATCGTCTGGTAGCGGTAACAGAAAAAAACGGCTTGTTTGTGTATGCTCCATCCGGGCTTTCGGAGAAATTAAAGCCTTTGAAGACGGCGTCGGACAACTGGTTTCAAACTGCCGGAATAACTGGCGCGATATGCTCGTATAACCCGAAATCTAAGTCTTATCTGTTTTTTATTTCCAGTCAGCTCGGTGGAATCCGTATCTTGAATGAGCAGGGTGTTGAACAAATGCGGCTGGACGCCGGTACCGGTTTTAACCAGAACAGCATCGCATCCTTGTATCTGGACAAGCAGCTTTCGCTGTGGGCGATGACTGGGAGCGGAATATGCCAGATCGGATATAATCTGCCGGTAAGCCGGTTTGGAACCAGCCAGAATATCAATTCGACCGTTTGGAGTATCACCCGCCATGCAGGTCGTCTGTATGTGGGCACCGGGATAGGCCTTTTGGGGTGGAATGCTCAGAAAAATACTTTTGAGCCGGTGAGGGCTATCCGGTCGGCGACCCGGACGCTGCTTTCAGACGGGAAGGACCTCTATGCAGGTACATCCGAGGATATTTTCAGGATCAGGGAAGATAAAATCGTGCAGGTATTACACACCGGCGGCGAGTCCGTTTATGCTTTACTAAGGCCGAAGGCACATCCGGAACTATTATTTGCCGCACTTTCCAACGGTGTGTTTTTGTATGAGTTGAGAAATAATTTATGGACAGCCATCGGAAGGGTCAAAGAACTGAATGCCGATTGTCGTTCCCTGGCAGAGGATATGCGGGGGACGGTTTGGGTGGGAACCGCTAAAAATGGTTTTTACAAACTGGATTTAAACGACGGAGTGAAGCCCGGCCTCCCGCACCAGCAGGTCGGAGCGGGACTTAAAGACTTCTCCTGGAACTATGTTTTCCCTACCGCCCGCGAACCCCGGTTTACTTCCAAAAACCATGTGTACGAATTTAACCGGGAAAAAGGTGCCTTTGTAGAAATAGCAGGACTCAGAAATGTGTTACGGGATTCGGCAAACAGTGCGCCTTATTTCGTGGAAGACAGTGCCAGAAACTGGTGGTTTGCGAACCCTCTGGGGATCCTAAGGCAAATGCCCAATGGAAATACGGAATGGGATAGCCTTAGCCTGATGCCGATTCAGCGGAAGGGTTACAGCATTTATCCTGAAAAAACCGGGATTGTCTGGGTTGGAAATGACGAAGGCCTGTACCGTTACGATGGTATCCAAATGGCCATGCACCCTTCTTATCCGGTACTGATCCGCGAGGTCAGATTGTTGTTAAATGATTCATTATTGAATATTTCGAGTCCGTATGCAAGTCAGTCTGTTGTGTTAAAAACACCTCTGGATTACAATTTACGGGATATCTCCTTTCGTTTTGCGGCAACGAGTTATGTGGGAGAAACCGGCAACGAATTTCGTTACAAACTGATTGGAGATGAGGTTATGGCCACAGACCTGGAATGGTCGCGCTGGTCGAAGGAGAGCTGGAAGGACTATACCAATCTGCCGGCAGGGCACTATGTTTTTCATGTTATGGCGCGGAATCCTTACCGTGAGCTGAGCCAGGAAAGTAGCTGTACCTTTGATATTCTGGCGCCATGGTATCGAACCTGGTGGGCCTATTCTCTCTTCGGACTAGCGGCATTTCTGGTAGTTTGCCTAGTGATTTGGCTTTATACACGCCGTTTAAAAAATGAGAAGGACAAGCTTGAAAATCTGGTGGAAAGCCGGACCGCCGAGGTGGTTGTGCAGAAGGAAGAGCTTGTGGAGCAGGCAGCGCGTTTGCAGCTTGCCAAGGAAACTGCCGAAAAGGCCAACCATGCCAAAAGCGAATTTCTGGCCAATATGAGCCATGAATTGCGGACGCCCCTGAACGGGATTCTGGGCTTTGCTCAGGTCCTCCAGCGTGAACCAGCGCTCACAACCAGCCAGGAAAAAGGACTGACCGTAATTCGCAAAAGCGGCGAACACTTACTGAACCTGATCAACGAGGTACTGGACATATCCAAAATTGAGGCGCAGCGGCTGGAAATTCAGAATACAGCTTTTAACCTGCATGGGCTCCTGGATGATACCACCAGCCTTTTCCAATCCCGGGCCGAAGAGAAAGGACTTGCTTTTTATGTGATAAAGGATGACAATGTACCTGCTGTGGTAGTCGGCGATCATAAACGTATTGTGCAGGTAATCAATAATTTGTTGAGTAACGCCATTAAGTTCACTGAAAACGGAACGGTTACTTTCAGGGTTAACTGCGAGGTAATGCATGGCGGATTTTACAAAGTGTTGTTTGAGGTTACGGATACCGGCATTGGCATTTCGGAAGAATTTCTGAGTGAGATTTTTCTTCCCTTTCACCAGGTAAAGGACCGCCGTTTATTTACGGAGGGTACCGGACTCGGACTGGCCATTGCGAACAATCTGGTACGGCTGATGAACGGGACCCTGGCCGTGAAAAGTGAGGTGGGACAGGGGAGTGTATTTACAATGGAACTGGTACTACGGCAGGTTGACGGGGAGTCGGATGCCGATTTGTCGGAAAGGCGGATAGCAGGATATACAGGCACAAGGAAGACGGTGCTGGTGGCAGACGATCATGCTGAAAATCGTCAGATTGTGAATGAATTGCTGACTTCCCTGGGTTTTCTGGTCATGGAAGCCTCTGACGGAAAAGCAGCCGTTGAACTGGCAGCAACCGCCATTCCCGACCTGGTGATCATGGATCTGGTAATGCCTAACCTGAATGGTTTTGAGGCAGTGGCCAGAATGAGGGAAAACCTGGCGCTTGTGGATACAAAGATGATCGCTTTCTCGGCCAATGTTTTTGAACAAAACCAACAACGGACCCTGAACGAGGGTTTTGATGAATTTATATCCAAACCCGTTGATGTGTCAGCCTTGTTATGTTCAATCGGGAACTTGCTGAACCTGGAATGGATCTATACCAGCCCGTTTGATGCGAGCGATGCCCTTGAAAAATCTTCGGATACCTCCAACGTATTACCGCCGGTTGCCGAGTTGGAAATCTTACGGGAATATGTTTTGAAAGGAGACATTCAGGGAATTCTGGATGCACTGGATCAGATAGAACTTCAATATCCGGAGTCGACGGGCTTTGTAAAACAAATGAGGAAATGGGCCGGGGAATTTGATATGGGGCGGATGAGGGGGTGGCTGGATGGGGAGCATCATGTTATAACTTTTATTTCTATCTTTGTTTTTAACGTCTTGGTTATAATATGATTAAAGCGAACATCATTAGTATAGGTAATAGCCAGGGAATAATCATTCCTGCAAGCCTTTTACGGAAATTGAATTTATCATTCAAATCTACCGTGCAGGTGGAAATAGATAATGGCGCCATCGTAATCAAACCAGAACCCAGGCCGGGATGGGCGGAGGCGGCTCAACAAATGCACGAAGGGAAAGACGACGAACTGTTAATGGACGACACTCCTTCCGAATTTGAAAAGGAAGAGTGGACATGGTGAAAGATGTTTTGCAATATGATGTCTACTGGATATCCCTGGATCCCACTTTGGGAAGTGAAATTGCAAAAACCCGTCCATGCGTGGTTGTAAGCCCGGATGAGTTGAATAAATTCTTACGAACGGTAATTATCGTCCCCATTACTTCGACTTTAAAGAATTACCCTTGGCGCGTCCAATGCACGGATGCAGGCCGTAAGGGCTCCATGGCTACAGACCAGCTAAAGGTGGTTGACAAAGTGCGAATAGGTTCCAGAATCAGCACTTTGTCGAAGGCCGAAATTATTGTGCTCTGAAAGACATCATGCGCCGAATGCTGGTTGATTAGTGGGCTGTCTTAGCAAGTTGTTCCACCAAGGCAGCGTCTTTCCTACCACGATTTGATGACCATATTTACTTATAAAAATCAGCCGGATACGTTCCCGCCAAAATAAATTGTATGTATGCAACATACTTGTTTTCTGGTTTGCAGCCAAGCAACATATACATATGTTTCAATCACGCCCAAATCGAAACAAACTGGCAAACTGCAAGAAAAATGAAAAGCAATCCGATGATCCGGTCCATCCGGTGCTGATGGGCAGCCACCCAGCGGGTCAGGAAACGACTGCCGTAGATAAAGGGCAGCAGCCCGCCTAGGGTTCCCAGAGAGATTCCACACACATATATCAGAATCGATCCGTTTTCAGAAATGCCAATAAGTCCCTTTCCCTGCAATAGTGTCGTATACAATATCCAGAAAGGAAACGCAACCACATTGAGAATGCTCAGCAAGGTTCCCAGATAAAATGAAGAAACACTTTTTTGCCGGCTGCCGGCCATGCTGTTTTGCTTGCGGATGTAGTGGATTCCCATACCCAGCAAAGTGGTGGTGGCAACTGCTTCCGTAATGTGCCTGAGAGCCGGAAAATCAATGATGGACCGGGTCAATTGCACCGAAATGTAACTGTAAACAAATTCAACCATCGCACAGGCCAGGGCAAAACGTATCGCCGAGTGGATCCCTTTTTTGAGCGAAACGTCCATCACCGTGATGTTAAGTACGCCCAAAGGAAGCGTACCCAAAAAACTTACGACCAGTCCAATGAAAAAATTAAGGTATAAGGTGGGCATGGCTAATTGGATTGTTTGCCTGCTTTGGTGCGTTTCCAAATAACGCGGGCCTCTTTGAATGTCAGATAAGGAGTTCCCTTTTCGTTATTGAACCTGCTGATTTTATACAATATGTGCCAATGGCGAAGCAATACCTTCCAAGCTTCAAGTATGGAGAAGCCCGACTGATAAATGTGCGCTGGTTCTGCGCCCGCGCCATTCAGTTCCATAATTTTTATGTTTTTTCCTTGATACAGATCTTCCAGACCCGTGCATCGCAGGTCGTATCTTCCGAAGTAAAAGCCTTGAACCGACAGGCTGATCCGGTCGAAAACGGCCGTCAATGCCGGGGTGATCAGATGGTTGGCGTTCAGGAATTTGGTACCCAGGCAGTGATTTCCGATGGAAACCAATGTGATCTTTTCATGCATTCCCGGCACTGTTGTTAAAGATGTGGCATATTTAACTTTAAGACGCTCCCATTGCAAAACGGCCCGGTCGTTGGCCAGAATGAGTTCTGCAAGATTGTCCCGGCCATTTCCTGTGACGCTCAGAAATTCTTTTTGCACCATGGAAGATACCGTCCCACCTGGCTGATCGGGCATGCGGTAATAAAAAACGCCCAATTCGAGCGGGTAGTGGATGTATTCCTGGATCAGGTAATCAACCGGAGTTTTGCTATGATATTGTTCCAAAGCATTTAAATCGGCGATTTTCTCAACGCCCCAGCCGCGTTCGCCAGCGTTCGGTTTGGCAATCACCGGGAAATTCAAACCTGCAAAACGCAGTTTTTCCGGTAGGTCACGGCGGTCCGTTTTACGATTTATGAAAAGCGTCAACGGCTTGTATTCGTCACTAATCAGGTCAAGAATATCGATTTTCGATTCACCCAGCATCCCGCCTGACTCGATCGATGGATTGGAAGCGGAGAAAAACAAGAATGATCGGGCCTTGATCGAAAGCCAGAGCCAGTAGATAAAAACCGGGATATAAACCACGGCGAAAGGCCAGTATTCCCAGCTTCTCAAACGAATCAGACGAGCACTTCTGGAGGGCTTTAATTCTTTTGTTTCAGTGGCTGCATTCTCCCTGGTTTTAGTTGCAGGTTCCAGCTGTTCAGTTGGATACATACGTTTGATTTAGTTTTCTAAACGTTAATTCGCTTCGAATGAGGTCTTCATAAATCATTTCCGTTTGTTCGTCGGACCGTACAACGCTCGTCAGGCTGACGGTTGCGAACTGGTTGCCCCTTCTCATACAAACGGCATTTTCGGGATCGGCCTCACCAGCCGTTTTGTGAAAGGCGCGGATACCTTCCAGACATTGTCCCGATGCTGAATGGAGCCATTGCGAAAACCATAATTCCCGCCGGGTTATGATTTCGGGCGTGTAAAGTGTTGCCGATGACCATATACGTGGCCGGGAAGCATCCTTTTCTGTTTTAAAAAGCTGATCTCCTGTCCAGCGTAGCGTAAGCAGTTGGCCGTCTTCAATCAGTAGCAGTGTAAACGGCTCCAATCCTCCGAAATCATATTCGGAGGCAAAATGGTGTATCGTGAAATAGTCAAAGGCATGCAAAACAACCAGTCCCCGGCTGTGCCGGTAAGGCGGCTTGGGGTTGTGCGCTGTAAAAGCACCATTGAGCAGGCACACGGTACGTGTTTTTGAAGTGGCTATCCAGCTCCCCTGGCCCAGCGGATCCCTCGGAAATGTTATTTCCTGATCATGGTAGAGGACCGGATCCGATAGTTTTGCAGGCGGGCGGGTAAGTTTCTCGTCCCTGCTGGATGTCAGGATAAAACCGTCTTGAAATGGAAGATAACTAACCGTACACATATTGATATACCTTTTTAAGAGGTATATCAAATCCCGTTCCAAATAAGAATTGTAATATAATTAATTGATAATCAAAATTTTATTGGGATAGGTTAGTCGCTGCCCACTTCCGGAGCTTTCCGATATTTCGTAAAAGTCCTTTTAAACCGTAAACTGGTCCGGCCTTTTAATACCAAGTTTGCGCATTCTGGAATCCAGTGTGGTGGGAATCATGTCCAGGATTTCGGCCGCTCCATTTTTCCCGCTCACTTTCCAACGTGTTTTTTCAAGTACAAAAAGAATATGCTCCCGCTCACATTCTTCCATGGTCATCATATTTCCTTTTGTTCCAGCGGCAGGTTTGCGCGGAGACCAGTCGTCCAGCACCAGTGTCCTTCCGGGCGACATGATGACCGAGCGCTCCACCACGTTTTCCAGCTCACGAATATTGCCCGGCCAGTGGTAGGCCGTCAGGGTATCAATCAGGTTCTGAGGGATCTGGTCGATCGACTTACCCTGTTCAGCACCATGCTTCTGGCAGAAGTGCCTTACCAGCAGCGGAATATCTTCCTTTCTTTCACGCAGCGGGATACTGAAAACAGGGAATACATTCAGGCGATAATACAGATCCTCACGAAAACGCTGTTCCGTAATCTCCTTTTCCAGGTCACGGTTGGTAGCAGCAATGACCCGGACATTTACTTTTAAGGTTTTGGTACTTCCTACGCGTTCAAATTCACCTTCCTGCAACACACGCAGTAACTTTGGCTGCAGATCCAGAGGCATTTCCCCAATTTCGTCCAGAAATATAGTCCCACCGTCGGCCAGTTCAAACCGCCCTTGTTTTTGTGCCGTTGCGCCTGTGAACGCACCTTTCTCATGACCAAATAATTCGCTTTCGATCAGACTGGCGGGTAGCGCCGCGCAGTTCACTTTGATCAGCGGACGGTTTTTACGGTTACTCAGGTTATGTACTGCCCTGGCGAGCAGCTCTTTCCCGGTGCCGGATTCGCCCGTGATGAGGACAGTACTGTTGGTAGGCGCAACCTGCCCGATTTTGGTCAGTACTTTTTCAAAAACCTTACTCTGGCTGATGATATCATCCGGGTTTTTGGACTGCTTTATTTCTTCCTTCAGATAAACATTTTCGGCCTGCAGCTGATCTTTGAGCTTTTCAACTTCCGTCAGCGCCTTATTCAGATCGGCGGTACGGTCGGCGACGAGATTTTCCAGTTTTTGTCGAAGATTGGCAAGCGCCAGATGTGTTCCAATGCGCGACTGCACTTCGTGGATTTCAAAAGGTTTGGTAATGTAATCCACCGCTCCCATATTGAAACCGTTCACCTTATTGATGGTTTCGGTAAGAGCCGTCATGAAAATAACCGGTATGGCCTCCGTCGCCGCATGGCTTTTTAGTTGCCGGCAGGTTTCAAATCCGCTCATGCCGGGCATCATCACATCCAGCAAAATAAGGTCGGGCAAGGCATATCTGGCCTGTTCAACCGCACTTTTCCCATCAGTAGCAACCAGTACTTTGTACCCGGCTTTTGATAGTACGTCAAACAAAATACTGATGTTGTTTGGTGTGTCGTCTACAATCAGGATGGTATTCTTTGTGTGGTAAGGTGTGTTGGTTTTCATGTTTTGCCGAAAAAGATTAAAATATTTCCCCGTTTTGGTTCAGCTATTCAGGAGCCGTTGTACCGATCGTGCTGGTACCAGTCAGAAGGTATTAAGCTACAAGCATAAACTCAAATTTATAGATATTTCAGAATACTTAGGGAATCGGGAGTACGGGAGCATGTTGAGAGGTGGTAGAACATAGCCCTTTCTCAGAAACAGGCAGACTTAGGTTAAACAAAAAAACAGCCCCGCGGGGGAATCGCAGGGCTGATGGATATATAGTCGTCTAACAGGCTTGTAGCAAGAAGGAGCCTTACCTTTTTTCTACAAAATTCATATCTTTTGTAAAGGTTTCTTCGAGGAAGTACAGTGAGAATAATGCTACCGCACTGGTAGCTAATCCGATTAGCAGCCCGCTCTGAATCACACCAAGGTCTGGCTTGAACTGCACAAACAGCGCCGCAAGCGGAATGGTGGCGCCACGAACAAAATTGGGAACGGTGGTGGCTACAGTGGCTCTCAGATTGGTACCAAAAAGTTCGGCGGCAATGGTGATAAACAAGGTCCAGTAACCATTACAAAAACCGAGCAGGGCACATATCAGGTAGAAAGAGAACAGATCCTCCATAGGGAACATCAGGTAGGCGATCATCATCAGCAGCGAAAGGGAAATGAATATTCCGATTACCTTTTTTCTGCTTTTCAAATACTGGCTGAGCAGACCGCTCCCGATGTCTCCGAAAACCTGGCCCGAAAAAGCCAGCATGACGGCTTTCCCAGCATTGATTCCTTCCAAACCCTTAGCTGCACCGAATTCAGGAGAAAATGTAATGAGGATACCCACCACAAACCAGATCGGTAACCCAACCAGAATGGCCAGGAGGTACTTGGTGAAACGTTTGCCGTTGGTAAGGATCATCAGAATATTCCCCCGGTCAACCGTATGTTCCTTCACTTTCTGGAACATACCTGATTCAAATACGTTGAAGCGAAGAATGAGCAAAAGAAGGCCCATGCCGCCGCCCACAAAATAAGATACTCTCCAGGCAAAAAGATCAGCGACGAAGTAAGCCAGTATAGCACCGAGTACACCGAGCGTAGCCACCAGTGTAGTACCATAACCCCTTATTTCTTTCGGGAGTACCTCGGTTACCAAAGTGATACCAGCTCCCAGTTCTCCGGCCAAGCCAACACCGGCAACAAACCGGAGGATGGCGTATTGATCCAGCGTGGTGACGAAACCGTTTCCGATATTAGCCAGGGAATACATGATGATGGATCCAAAAAGCACAGAAAGCCGCCCTTTTTTATCTGCAATGATACCCCATAACACTCCGCCGATCAGCATACCGGCCATTTGGCTGTTCAGTAAAGTAATACCTTCGGTAAGGAGCTGATCCTGAGTAACACCGAGGGCTTTGAGGCTGGGGACACGTACAACGCTGAAAAGAAAAAGATCATACATATCAACCAGATATCCCAGTGCGGCAACAATTACCGGAACCTGCATGAGCTGTGAAAGCAAAGATGGACGCGATTCGTTGGATAAAGACATGGTCGGGCTTGGGTTTAAAATGTTTTTGCCAATGGCTGTGATCGGATGTACAACTGGTACTGGCAAAAACTTAGGAATTTATTTACATCACTTCTTACAATCTGTCGATCAGCATCCCTCCGTCGACTCCGATCACCTGGCCGGTTGAGTAAGGGAAATCTCCGCGTGTGAGCGAGGCTACTGCTTTTCCTACATCCTCCGGCGTTCCCCAGCGAGGCTGCAGTGCTATTCCGCCCTGGAATAAATTATCGTATTTCTCCTGTACTTTGGAGGTCATGTCCGTAGCAATAATGCCTGGCCGTATCTCAAAAACCGGGATGCCGTATTCCGCCATCCGGACAGCAAAAAGCATGTTGGTCATGGCCAGTCCGGCTTTGGAAATACAATATTCTCCGCGGTTGATGGAGGCAACCGTTGCCGAAATGGACGTCACGAAGATGATCGTAGCTTCAAATGCCTCGTGAACCTGTTTGGCCTGAGCCATTTTTTTTGCAATGCTTTGGGTAAAGAAAAATGGCCCTTCCAGGTTAGTCTGCATCACCTCCCTATAATTCTCGGGCGAAGTTTCCAGGATATCCAGTCGCTGTTTCGGCGCAATTCCTGCATTATTGACCAGCACGTTAATATGGCCCAGAGCGGCGTATGCAGTTTCAATAATTTGTTCGCGATCTTCTGCCTGTGCGATATTACCCTGGCAGTATGCCACCGTGGCACCTGATGCACGCAGTTCGTTAAGCGCATCCTGTGCATTTTCTTCGGGGCGCACGCCGTTAATGGCAAGATCGTAACCTTCCCGGGCCAGCGCTTTGGCAATTCCAAAGCCAATACCACGGCTTCCGCCGGTGATCAATGCTGTTTTTTTCATAGCAATTCGTTCAAAACTTTCCGGGGATTTGATCCCCGGAAAGTTTGGGTTAATGAAAATCTTACAGGGCCTCAATATTTACCCACTGGCGTTTTTCCCAGCTTTCAATACCTTTTTCAGCCAATTGTACACCGCGAGCTCCCGCTTTCAGATCCCAGGGGAACGGCGTATCTTTTACAATATGCTTGAGAAACAACTCCCATTGGGCCTTAAATGCATTGTCAAAAGCCTCTTGCTCGGGTACTTTTGACCAGCCTTCGAAGAAAGGGATGGGTTGTGGAATATCCGGGTTCCACACGGGCTTAGGCGTATTGCCATAGTGCTGAATGTAACACTCACGAAGGCCAGCTACAGCAGAGCCTTTGGTTCCGTCTACCTGTAAGGTCAGCAGGTCGTCACGCCTTACGCGTACTGTCCAGGAGGAGTTGAATTGTGCGATTACGTTTCCTTCCAGCTCGAAAGTTGCATAACATGCGTCATCAGCGGTACACTTGTAAGGCTTTCCGTTTTCATCAATACGCTCCGGAATATGCGTTGCTCCGAGGCAGGAAACCGCTTTCACATTTCCGAAAAGGTTGTCCAGTACATATCTCCAGTGGCAAAGCATATCCACAATGATGCCGCCGTCATCCTCCTTACGATAATTCCATGAAGGGCGTTGTGCCGGAATACTGTGACCTTCAAATACCCAGTACCCAAATTCACCGCGTACGGAAAGTATCTCTCCGAAAAAGCCGTTTTCCATAAGGCGTTTGAGTTTCAGTAAACCAGGGAGCCACAGTTTATCTTGCACCACACCATTTTTCAGCCCTGCTTTTGTAGCCAGGTCATACAGTTCCAATGCTTCTTCTGTGGTAGTACCGGTTGGTTTTTCACAGTAAATATGCTTACCTGCCAGTATTGCTTTTCTTACTGCTGCTGCGCGCCGTCCGGTTACCTGTGCGTCAAAATAGATCTGGTAATGCGGGTCGGCCAGCACCGAGTCCAGGTCAGTGGTGTACTTCTGAACACCCGACTGCTTGCAAAGAGCTTCCAGTTTGGCCACGTTTCTTCCCACCAGGATAGGGTCGGGCATGATCACTTCTTCAGCCGATATCTTTACACCCCCTTGTTCAATAATTGCTTTGATAGAACGCATCAAATGCTGGTTTGTACCCATACGGCCCGTAACGCCGTTCATGATAATACCGATGGTATGTGTTGTCATTTTGATAGATTTTTTTGATGATGGCTTGAAACTTGTGCCTCACGCCCGTTATGATTTGATACGATTCTTAAACTTTTTCTATGAAAGCGCCGGTTACCTCTTTCAAAAACTGATGCTGATCTTTTGCCCAATGGATATCAGAGAATATTTCTACCTCACAGTAACCGTCAAAACCAGCTGATTCGACCCAGCTCCGGATTTTTTTCAGATTAATACAGCCTTCCCCCATCAGTCCGCGGTCATTGAGCATATCCACGGTTTTCACTTTCCAGTCGCATACATGATATGCCAGCAGGTTTCCATTGGCCCCGCAACGGGCAATTTCCTTTTCCAGGTCACCGTCCCACCACAGGTGATACACATCTACTGCCACGCCAACATAAGATGATTGGAATATTTCAGCCATATCATTGGCCTGTCCAAGCGTATTGATCGCCGACCGGTCGGCCGCATACATGGGATGCAGTGGCTCAATAGCCAGTTTCACATTTAATTTTTCGGCCAGCGGAAGTATTGCTTCAATACCCTCCCTGATCTGTTCCCGGGATGTTTCAAGTGACTGGTCAGGAGATGCTCCGCAAACCAGTACGATCAGCGGAGCTCCCAGTGCCGCTGCTTCTTCCAGCAATTTTTTATTGTGATCAATCGCCTGTGCACGTCCGGCACTGCTGGTGTGAGGGAAGAAACCTCCTCTTACATAAGATACTACGTCAAGCCCTGCCTGGCGTATGAGCTCTCCTGCCCTGTGGGGGCCGATCCCCTCAATGGCATTTTGCCAGACACTTATTCCTTTCACGCCAGCGGCTGCATAGTTCTCAACAGCCTCCGGTAAAGTCCATGGACGGGTGGTGATGGTATGTATGCAGCACCTGTCTAATGTTATGTGATCCATTTTTCTCTATCAGCAGATTTTTGTTCCTAAAACGGGTACCTGGTTAAAATCAAGCTCCCTTTACGCTTCCCAGGTAGGAATAGTAAGGCAGGTTTTTGTTGATCCGGTGCAGGTACAAAGCAACTTCCCGTGCATGATAGTCGCCCCACATGCTGGACTCGCCATTGGGGATTTTATGGCCATCAGGAATATGATCCCATCCATTCGGACGGTGGTAAATACTGTGGAGTATCAGCCCCTGGTGGCTGGGGTCGGTGGAGAGATAGGGCTCTTCGAAGAGAGAATCAACAGCGGTAAGCCCTGCCTGCCAATACCTGTTTCCTGCTACCGTTTCGTTTTTGTCGGAAAGATATTTTCCCAACCGGAGCAACCCTTGCGCGCCGATGGCCGCTGCTGAACTGTCAATCGGTTCAAAGTCATTATAGGGGTCGGAGGTGCGCGAAGTATAGTCCCCCAGTTTGTGCATATGCGGCGCACCGGTATCCCAGTGAGGTATTCCGTCCGTCGCAGTGTTTTCGATGTAAAAATCACAGGTTGCTTTGGCTGCTTTCAGATATATCTCTTCCAATACCGTTCTGCCGCCAAGCGGGGCTAACTCTTCGTCAGAGAAATGAGGTAAGGTTTCCAGCTGTTCGGCAAAGCCAACCATGGCCCAGGCAAGTCCGCGGGTCCACGTGGTGAAGCCCGAAAATCCCTGCTGGGAATTAGGGCAACGGTAATTGCCGTCATTGGTATTAAATACACTTTCGTGGGCGGTTCTACCCCAAAGGTCATAGCTGTCACGGCCTTCTCCGTAATAGACTGAATATTTTGCAGTGGCAAGGGAATGTAAGGTGCCTCTTTCGAGCAAACTGGTTTTCAGGTCGTTCTCACCCATGTAGTTATGCCCCAGTAAATGGGATACCATCAGGGCACGTACCGAGCGGATCGTATCCACAAACAATGAATGCCTGCCATTGAACGAGTGGATAAATCCCTGGCCATCCTTCACGGAGGTCCAGCGGTTAGCCTGTACGGCGCCTGATATTTTCAAAGCTACTTCATAAAAATTTCTTT
Source organism: Dyadobacter sp. CECT 9275 (assembly GCF_907164905.1). Classification (NCBI taxonomy): domain Bacteria; kingdom Pseudomonadati; phylum Bacteroidota; class Cytophagia; order Cytophagales; family Spirosomataceae; genus Dyadobacter; species Dyadobacter helix. The sequence goes on from NZ_CAJRAF010000001.1 coordinate 727,109, forward strand.
CCCACTCGTTTTCAGGAATCCTGCCCTCGTTCATCAGACGCAGAAGATTACCATAGGTGCTCACGTTGTTAAAACCATGGTCATGTACTCCGAAATGGCTTACGTGCGACGCCATGTTATTCACGGTATTTTTTTTAGCACTTGCCAGGAAGCTGGCATCGTTGGTGGCGTCGTATTGTAAAACCTCAGCTCCGTATTGAAACCCTTGTGTCCATTCGGTCCAGCCTCTGAGGGTATATTTCCCTTTGACAGTGAAAACAGGGGTACCTTTGGTATTATCGTATTCCTTGTTAATGAGGTCAATCTTTTCGGCAGAAAGTTGCCATAACCTGTCGATTTTTGATTGGAGACCAGCAGCAGTCAGATCAGTACGGATTTTCATAAAGTATTGTTTTGATCAGAAATTTAAGTCCTCAAAGTACCAATGCCTTTTTTAATTGAACATCTGAAAGGAAAGTATGGTATTATTAAGTCTTGTTATTTTTGTACAATACAAAGATATTTGCCAGAAAACCGAAGGGCAAGGTACATTTTAGGTATTAAATGGTACTTTTCCGAACAAGTTCACGGTATTCATTGGGTGTGAGTCCGCATTTCTTTTTGAAGATCCTGCCGAAGTAGGAGGGATCATCCATTTGAATGTGATAGGCAATCTCTTTGCTGCTGAGCTGCGTAAAAACCAGCAGTCGTTTTGCCTCCAGTAAAAGTTTGTCAAGAATATATTCCTGCGAAGAAATAGCCAGGTATTTCCGCACAATTTTGCTCAGATAATCCGGAGAAACCGAAAGCTGCTGTGCATATTGCTGTACCTCGTGCCATTGCAGGAAGTTTTTTTCGACCAGTTCCTGGAACCTTCCCACGAGTTCCGGAACGCTTCCTGTGACCGTAGTGTCTTGAAGTGGGCGTAACTGCCTGATCATTCCGCATTTTTGCAAAAGTATCCCAAGGTATTTGCCAATCAGCGACGGGTCGGTATCTGCGGCGAGGTGTTCGGTGACCATGTTTTCCATGATATTATGGAAATAGTGCCTTTCAGTTTCCGATAGGGGAATTACGGACTGTCGTTTAGCGGGTTGAAAAAACGTGAACTTGGTCAGCGACGGAGCCGCAGGGTTATAAAACGAATAGAATTCTTCGGAAAATGCAACTATAAAGCCCTGACAATGAGTATTAAAATGCAGCAGGTGCACCTGCCCTGGTGTGAGAAAATGCAGGCCCGGACCCTGAATGGGCACCGAGTGGAAATCTATTTCATGAAATCCCTGCCCTTCCTCTATGAAAAGGATTTCGTAATAGGTGTGCCTATGCGGCTCGTCGGTAGGCAAGGGTGTGATAGGTAGCGTAACAGGCGATTCTTTCTGGATTCCCAGGCTATTTTTGAAACGATAAATTTTTAATGCCGGTATGATATACTGGGATTTTGGAAGTGTATGAACCGGTATATTGCCCGACATGCTGCAGGGGTTTGCTGTTTGAATATTGTATACTTTTTAATAAGTAGGGAAATGAGAAAAACTACCATTATCCTGCTCGGGAGTGAAAAAAAGACAGAGAAGCCCGGGCTGCCGTACGTAATATTCTCCCCGAAAAGCCAGGGCTAATCACGGGAAATGGACAGATATTCCGAAATATCATTTTTACCTGCTGATTTACGTTTAATTTTGGAGGTTGGGTAAAAAAGAATTGTTACCTGTTTGGTGATAAATTTTACCTTTTCAATGTTAGTTCAGGATACTGCGGGCGGAATGTGAAATCCCGCGTCAAAGAAGGAATCATTACAAATCTTAAGTCTGTTGCACTGTGAATCAGGAAACTAAAAGTGGTAAAATATTTGATCTTCCAACCCTGAGGCGTCTTTATACGTTCGTTCATCCTTACCAGAAGCAGTTTTATTTACTCATCTTTATCATTTTCCTGAACGCGATTCTGGCTCCGCTTACGCCGCTCCTGATCAAATATACCATTGATACCCCCATTGCAGGAGGCGATTACCAGCAGCTGACGGTCATGCTGGTGATGATGATTGTGGTCATCATGATGCAGGGTGTTGTCCAGTTCTGCAATACCTACATGTCGGGCTGGTTGGGGCAGCATATCATCCGGGATATCCGCGTGCAGCTGTACGAGAAGATAATTGGCCTCAGGTTGAAATTCTTTGACAATACACCCATCGGACGGCTGGTGACGCGCACCATCTCGGATGTTGAAACGCTCTCCAACGTTTTCAGTGACGGTATGGCAGCCATTGCTGGAGATATACTACAGCTGGTGCTGATCATCGGTGTCATGTTCTATACCGACTGGAAGCTGTCGGTGATCAGCCTTTCCATGATTCCCCTGATGTTATTCTGTACCTATGTTTTCAAGGAAAAAATCAAGGATTCTTTCAACGAGGTAAGAGCGGCCGTTTCCAATCTCAACTCCTTCGTACAGGAACATATCACGGGAATGAGTATTGTGCAGATATTCAGCAGTGAAGATACCGAGTATCGTAAGTTTCAGGAGATTAACCGGGTACACCGTGACGCCAACATCCGTTCCATACTTTACTATTCTGTGTATTACCCGGTTGCAGATGTGATCGCAGCAGCCGGAACTGGCCTTGTGGTCTGGTACGGAAGCAAGCAGATGCTGGACGCCGAAGTTTCTTTCGGTACCGTTACTGCTTTTGTCATGTTTATCAATCTATTTTTCAGGCCGATCCGGCAGCTGGCCGACAGGTTTAATACCCTGCAAATGGGTATTGTAAGTACCGACAGAATACTCAAACTGCTGGACAGTGATGAATTTACAACCAACGAAGGTACGTTTGCACCGGCTACAATCAGGGGAAATGTGGAATTCCGGAACGTGTGGTTTGCCTATAATGAGGAGGAATATGTGCTGAAAGATATCACTTTTAAGGTGGAAGAAGGGAAAACCATCGCTTTTGTAGGTGCTACGGGAGCAGGGAAGTCATCGATTATCAACCTGTTAAGCCGGTTTTACGACATCAACCGAGGGCAGATACTTATAGATGGAGTAGAGGTGCACGATTACGAACTGAGTGCTTTACGAAAACACATCGGAGTGGTTTTACAGGATGTTTTTCTGTTTTCCGATACCATTGAAAATAACATCCGCCTGGGGGATGATACCATCACGCACGATAAAATAGTGGAGGCAGCCAAGCTTGTCGGCGTTCATGATTTTATTGAGCGTTTGCCTGGGGGATATACCTACAATGTGATGGAACGTGGGGCAACGTTGTCGGTGGGGCAGCGGCAGCTGATATCGTTTGTGAGGGCGATGGTGCATGAACCCAAAATCATTGTACTGGACGAGGCGACCTCATCCGTAGATAGCGAAACGGAAGAACTTATTCAGAAAGCAATTGAGAAACTAATGAAAGGCAGAACGGCCATTGTGATTGCCCACAGGCTTTCTACCATACAAGAAGCCAACAAAATCATTGTGGTGGATAAAGGGCTGATCATGGAAGAGGGGACCCATGAACAATTACTAGAGCAACAGGGATTCTATGCCCGGTTGTATCAAATGCAATATAAAGAGGTGTTGAAAGTTTAGGAATGCTGGAAACCTAAGCCCGATTTTTCAGATACCCTTTACAAAACAAAAGGCAATGCGAAATCCGCATTGCCTTTTGTTTTGTAAACCTAACGGTTAGGATCTACTTCTTTTTCGCTCCAGCAAGGCTAGGCTCTTTGGAAAGCTGAATGAGGTCAACTAACATCCGGCCGGTTTCAGTCAGGTAAATATCTTTTTTCTTTTTGTCCGACTTGGGTGCTTCAACTGCCTTGCCATCCAGGGTGTCCTCTTCATCTTCAGAGTCTTCCCCAAGCTGTTTCATGGCAAGCCGTTTTTTCTCGGCTTCATCACGCTCCACTTTTCGTTTGGCTTCCTGTAGAGAAACAATTTTGTTCTCCCGGGCTTTTTTGAATTCATCAAGCGTTTTTACCAAGGTTTTCAGCTCTTCGTCCGTATTCAGGCGATGTTTGTATTTGTCTTTGAGCTGACCCAGAATTTTATCTGTGATCATGTTGGTAGACTCAAAACGCGCGGTAGCAATCTGATCCCACGGTAATGCGCTGGCCTGCGAACCCTCGCCATACTCGTTTGTTTTAAATGCGGTTGGCAGGTCAAGGTCGGGCGTCACACCTTTAAGTTGCGTGCTGCTACCATTGATGCGGTAGAATTTGGCTACGGTCAGTTTCACCTGGCCCAGCTGATCCGTCTCTTTGGGGACCCACTGGTTCAGATCTATCAGAGTTTGCACGGTTCCTTTACCGTAGGTCTGTTCCCCTACAATAATACCTCTTTTATAATCCTGAATAGCCGCCGCGAAAATTTCAGAGGCCGATGCGCTAAACCGGTTCACCATTACTGCCATAGGGCCGTTGTAGGCTATGGCTGGATCGGTGTCAGGCTGTACTTCTATGTCGCCCGTTTGGCCTTCCTTCACTTGCACCACAGGTCCTTTGTTGATAAAAAGGCCGGTAAGGGAAACGGCTTCGGTTAGCGAGCCGCCGCCGTTGTTGCGGAGGTCAATCACAATACCATCTACATTTTCCTGCTGCAATTCGGTGATCAGTTTCTGTACATCGCGGGTAGTGCTGGAGAATTCCTTTTCCTTTTGCTGTGCACCCTCAAAGTCCCGGTAGAACAAAGGAATATCAATTACCCCAACTTTGTAGGTTTTGTTGGAAGCACTTACCGAAACCACTTCTTTCTTGGCACGTTGTTCTTCGAGTTTTATTTTTTCACGAACCAGACGGTATTCTTTCGGCGGAGTTCCCGGTAAAGCATCGGCTGACAGGATCTGAAGGCGTACCACAGTTCCTTTAGGGCCTTTGATGAGTTTCACGGCGTCGTCTACAAACCAGCCGACAATATCCACCATTTTGCCTTCATCACCCTGTGCTACTGCCAGTATCTTGTCTTCTTTTTTAAGCTGTTTCCCTTTGAAAGCCGGTCCTCCCGGAATAACCTCCACAATTTTGATATAGTTGTCTTCCTCTCTCAAAAGCGCACCGATACCTTCCAGCGACTGGCTCATTTCCTGTTTGAAACGGTCAGCCGAAGTAGGAGCCATGTAACTCGTGTGCGGATCCAGTGATTCGGCATAAGCATTCATAAACATCTGGAATACCTGCTCCGTACGGATGCGGCCCAGTGCACGGTCTCTGTTTTTGTAACGATCGCGCAAAGTGGTTACGACTGACGTATCTGCTTTGCCTGAAAGTTTCAGATCCAGCGCTTCACTTTTCAGGTACTTTCTCCAGGTATCATTGAGTTCATCGGTGCTTTTGGCCCAGGGCGCTTTTTCGCGGTCGGTATTGATGGACTCGTCAACAGAAAAATCAAAAGGAGCAGGTTCTTTCAGCAGCGCCTGTATATACTCGCTACGTTCTTTGTATCGTTTTCTGAAAACATTGTAGATATCAAAAGGTACAGCCAGCTCTTTGTTCTGAAGATAGTCATCAAATGAAAGACGGTATTTTTCAAAGTCTTCCAGATCGGACGCCAGGTAATATAAGCGGCTATGGTCAATGCCGTCGATATACCGGTCAAAGATAGCTGACGACAGGGAGTCGTTCAGTTTTATTTTTCTGTAATGATAATTAGATAAGATACGTGTGGTGAGCTCCTCTGCTCTGTGCTGGGCGGCAACCGGTTTAATGTCGTCCTGCAGAGAAGATTCTGTGGGAATCAATACACGATTTTCCTGAACAGGGCCGCGCTGCCAACCAAGCAGTACCACAGGAATGAGCGTTATCAGATACTTTTTCATCTGTCTTAAATTAAATTTAAAAGGTCAGCAGTGCGACTCCACAATATAACTTGCAACGAGTATAACAACATTTAAATCATTTAGTATCCCTGAAATGTTCCGGCTTTCTCAAGTGGATCATTGCCTGAAGATAACGTATGATCTCAATTTCTTAACCGGAAATTTTTGTATTCCGATTGATAGTCGTCCCCACAAATCGAATCGTCACCTAATTTATTTAACTATCTCGAGTAATTCCACTTCAAACACCAGCGCGGAGTATCCCGGGATCTGGGGGCCGGCGGCACGTTCGCCGTATGCCAGCTGGTAAGGAATGAATAGTTTCCATTTGGACCCTACGGGCATTAGCTGAAGTGCTTCTGTCCATCCTTTGATTACACCATTGACAGGAAATTCAACGGGTTCGCCTCTCTGTACGGAGCTGTCAAAAATCGTTCCATTGGTCAGCGTGCCATGGTAGTGAGTCTTCACTTTATCCGTGGCAGCAGGCTTTGGACCTTCGCCCATTTTGATCACCTGATACTGCAAGCCGCTTTCTGTGGTTACGACACCCTCTTTCTTCTTGTTTTCTTCCAAAAACTTTTCACCTTCAATTCTTACGGTCGCTCCTTTTTCTTCCATCATCTTTTGAAAATATTCTCCTATGAACTTATTGGCCTCTTCAGGTCCGAAGGCTGTTTTCTCACCTTTCAAGGCCGCCTTAACGGTTTGCGTCAGTACATCGGCATTGATATTATCGATTCCCTGGGAGCTTAGTGAATTTGAAAAGCTCACACCAATTGCTGCGGATAAAGAATCCATTTTATTTTTGAGTACATTCGGTGCGGATGCCGCTTTTGCAGGAACTGCCGCTGTTTTTTTTACCGGCGCCGCGGGTGCTTTTGTTTTTTTTGCGGTTTGAGCGAAACTCTGGGAGGCTGCTATCGAAATCAGGAGGATGGCGGCAATACTCGTTTTCTTTAATTTGTACATTCTGGTTTAAAACGGTCTGTAAGTAATTTTGAATTATTAAGATTGGTAAACGAATACAATTACAACAAAAACACAATTACTACCTAAAAAAGTTTTAAAAACCTTACAAACGATTGGTAAACGGCCATTTTCCGGTATAAAAGCCTGTAGCGATGGCACCCTTGGAAAAGTCTAATTTTTATCCACAATGTTTTGATGGATTAATATTTATTTTCAAGAAATAAAACCCTACCTTTGCGGCTGATTTCAAAATCTTACTACTATACTCTAAATTAGTCAATTATACTATGGTATCTGTTAGACCGGACGAAGTTTCGGCAATCCTGCGCGAACAACTGGCAGGCGCTAAATCTGAGGCAGAACTCGAAGAAGTTGGAACAGTGCTTCAGATCGGTGACGGTGTGGCCCGTATTTATGGCCTTTCTCAGGTGCAGGCGGGTGAGCTGCTTGTTTTTGAAAACGGCCTCAAAGCGCTTGCACTAAACCTTGAAGAAGATAATGTCGGAGCTGTTTTGCTGGGTGATTCCAGCGATATTAGCGAAGGAGCAACAGTAAAACGTACAAAAGAAATCGCTTCGGTAAAAGTTGGAGAAGGGATTATCGGCCGTGTTGTGAATACGCTTGCTGAACCGATTGATGGCAACGGTCCTCTTCAGGGAGAGCTTTTTGAAATGCCTATCGAGCGAAAAGCGCCGGGGGTAATTTACCGGCAGCCGGTTACGGAACCTCTTCAGACAGGTATCAAAGCAATTGACGCGATGATCCCTATCGGGCGTGGCCAGCGTGAGTTGATCATCGGTGACCGCCAGACAGGTAAAACAGCCGTTGCGATTGATACAATCATCAATCAGAAAGAATATTATGACAAAGGTGAACCCGTATTCTGTATTTACGTTGCCTGCGGACAGAAAGCTTCTACCATAAAAGGTATTGAAGCAACCCTTCGCCGCTACGGAGCAATGGATTACACGGTGATCGTGGCAGCCGGTGCTTCGGATCCTTCACCTATGCAGTTTTATGCTCCTTTTACGGGTGCTGCCATTGGGGAATATTTCAGAGATACGGGCCGTCCGGCATTGGTGGTTTATGATGACCTTTCTAAACAAGCCGTGGCATACCGTGAGGTATCTTTGCTGCTTCGCCGCCCTCCGGGACGTGAAGCATATCCTGGAGACGTATTTTACCTGCACAGCCGTTTGCTGGAGCGTGCAGCGAAGATCATCGCAGATGATACAATCGCTGAAACCATGAATGACCTTCCGCCTTCACTCGTAGGCAAGGTGAAAGGTGGCGGTTCCCTTACGGCTCTTCCCATTATTGAAACACAGGCAGGTGACGTTTCTGCTTATATCCCAACCAACGTAATTTCTATTACGGACGGTCAGATATTCCTTGAATCAAACTTGTTCAACTCAGGTATCCGTCCTGCTATTAACGTGGGTATTTCGGTATCCCGTGTGGGAGGTAATGCGCAGATCAAGTCAATGAAAAAGGTATCAGGTACCTTAAAGCTGGATCAGGCGCAGTTCCGTGAACTTGAAGCCTTTGCTAAATTCGGATCGGATCTGGATGCAGCCACCAAGCTGGCTATTGACAGGGGACGTCGCAACCAGGAAGTTTTGAAACAACCACAGTATGCGCCGGTATCTGTTGAAAATCAGGTAGCAATGGTATATGCTTCTACAAAAGGCTTATTGGATAAGGTGGACGTGACGCAGGTGAAAGCGTTTGAAAAGGACTTCCTGAACGTACTGGGTTCACAATACAGCGATGCGCTGGCGGGACTCCGTGCAGGAAAACTGGATAACAGCATTACCGATGTTCTGGAAAAAGTAGCCAAAGAAGTAGCTGCTAAATATTAAGCATATTAAATAGTGTTATACTTTATTCGGGTGATATCGGATAAAGTATAACTTTTAACTTACCAAAAATGGCAAGCTTAAAAGAAGTACGTAACCGGATCGTATCGGTCAACTCTACACAGCAGATTACCAAGGCCATGAAAATGGTTGCGGCGGCAAAGCTTCGCAGGGCACAGGATAATATTCTGCAGATGCGCCCCTACGCGCAGAAGCTTAATGAAATGCTTTCAACAGTATCTGCAGGTTCGGAAAGTTCGGTGGAAACACCTCTGAAAGCAGTACGTGCTGCGGAAAAAATACTGATTGTTGTTGTAACTTCCGACCGTGGGTTGTGTGGGGCATTTAACACCAATGTTGTGAAAGCAACACTGCTGCTCATTGAAGAAAAATATGCTGTACAGGCTGCAAAAGGTAACGTGGAAATATTTGCGATCGGTAAAAAAGGAGCGGAGTCATTTACCCGGAAAGGCTACAAAGTGAATACTGCCTTTGTAGATACTTTTAGCAGACTGAATTTTGTGACTGTAAAAAGTGCTGCTGAGCAGATTATGACAGCCTTTGCAGAAGGGCAGTATGATGTGGTGGACCTTGTTTTTAACGAATTTAAAAACGTTGCAACACAGATCATCCACACAGATCCTTATCTGCCGATCGTGTCTGAAGATACAAGCAAGAAAAGTAAAAAAACGGAGGTAAATTATATTTTCGAGCCGACGGAAGAAGAGATTATGGCTGAGCTGATACCAAAATCGCTCAAAATCCAGCTCTACCGCGCTGTTCTGGAATCAAATGCATCTGAACAGGGTGCAAGGATGACCGCCATGGACAAAGCAACTGAGAATGCACAGGAACTTCTGAAAGAGCTGAAACTGATTTACAACCGGACGCGGCAGGCGGCCATCACAACGGAGATCCTCGAAATTGTGGGTGGTGCGGAAGCGCTCAAAAATTCATAGAGATCTGTAAGATTGCAAAAAAGCGGACAGGAAACTGGCCGCTTTTTTTGTGCCGTATCTGTGGTAGATTTTTCGGTTTGTTGTATTCGAAACAATATTAGCTTTATCTTTCCGGTTCTTACATCATTATACCCGGTACACTTTTATGAACAGCAGATTCATTTTCAAGGCAGTTATAGCATTATTACTGTCAGGCGGTGCGGTAGCGGCGCAGACAGTTGACGAAATTGTGAACAAACATGTGGATGCTATGGGAGGTGCAGCAAAGCTGGCCCAGCTCAAAAGTGTCAGGATAGCTGCAGACATGGAGGTAATGAATATGCAGGTGCCGGTAACCACCACCATCGTTCAGGACAAGGGTTTCCGGAGCGAGACCACCGTGCAGGGAATGACAATCATACAATCGGTGAATGGTAATACCGGATGGGCCATGAACCCCATGAGCGGAGATACCAAAGCCGTTGCTTTACCCGAAGAAGCAGTGAAGGCTTTGTCGGCCGAAACAGATCTCACCGGTTTGTATAACTATAAGCAAAAAGGATATGTCCTGACCCTGGAAGGTGAAGACGAAGTGCAGGGAGCAAAGGTTTACAAGGTATCCATGACGGTGAAAGGAGGGATCAAACGTATCAACTACATTTCAAAAGATACTTTTTATATTCTCAAGATAGTGTCTGCGGGCAACATGGGCGGGCAGGAAATTACCACTGAAAATGTACAGTCGAATTTTAAACAGATAGATGGTATCACCTTTGCTTTTACCTCGGAGGTGAAAAATTCTATGATGCCGGGGGCAACCATGCTGGCGAAAATCAAGTCGGTGGAGGTCAATTCCAAGATTGATGAAAGCATATTCCAGATGCCAAAGTGAGTGTCGGAAGTACTTGTTTCAGAACGAAAAAAATCTCAGCAAAAAAAGTTGAGATTTTTTTCGTGTAAAGGAACTCTTTGAAACTAATACATGTATATACATTAAATGTAAATACACTTAAAAATATAAAATACAATGGCTACTAAAACAACATGGGTAATTGACCCAACGCATTCAGAAGTACAGTTTAAGGTAAAACACCTTGTAATTTCAACTGTAACAGGTTCATTTAAGTCTTTTGAAGGATCGGTTGAAACCGAATCTGAAGATTTTGACGGCGCAACAGTAAGTTTTTCAGCGGATACTGCAAGTATTGATACTAACATGGAACAACGCGACGGACACCTGAAATCAGCTGATTTTTTTGATGCCGAGAACTATCCTAAACTAACCTTTACAGGAATTTTGGTTAAAACCGGTGATGATACTTTTTCATTGAAGGGAGATCTTACCGTGAAAAACATTACCAAACCATTCGAACTAAAAGCAGAATATGGTGGTAACATGACGGACTTTTACGGCAACAACAAATCGGGTTTCGAGCTGTCGGGTAAAATCAACCGTAAGGAATTCGGTCTGGAATGGAGCGCTGTAACCGAAGCAGGTGGCGTGGTAGTAGGTGATGAGGTGAAACTGATTGCTAACGTTCAGGTCGTTAAGCAATAACGGAAGAGACAGCTTAACCGTTAGGATGATAATGATTCACAGTGGGTACGGAATAATTTCTGTGCTGGCTGTGAATTCTTATTTTATAACCGTCAACTATTCTTTTTCAATTTCGGGGAGAAAATGAAGGGTATCGTCTTTATGTTATTACTTTTGACGAAAAAAGAACTTTACCTTGATCATTGAAACACGAGCCTATGCCCGGGCCGGGCTTTTGGGCAATCCTTCTGACGGCTTTTTTGGAAAGACCATTTCCATTTCAGTTAGAAATTTCGGTGCTTCTATTTCCCTTTATGAATCTCCTGAATTGCATATTGAACCTGAACCACAGGATGGCAGCACGTTCCGGAGCATTTACCACTTGCGGGATTCCGTAAGTATGTTGGGTTATAATGGAGGCATTCCGCTCATCAAAGCGGGTATCAAAAAGTTTGGAGATTACTGTGAGGAGCATAACATCAAGCTGCACAACAGGAATTTTACGGTCCGTTACCGGTCTTCCATCCCAAGGCAGGTGGGTATGTCAGGTTCCAGTGCCATAGTGGTAGCCCTTTTCAGGGCGCTGATGCAGTTTTATAAAGTTGAAATTCCGCTGGAAATTCTGCCGCAACTGGTGATGGTTACCGAGACCGAGGAACTTGGAATTACGGCTGGCCTTCAGGACCGGGTGATCCAGTGTTATGAAGGATGCGTTTATATGGATTTTGATAAAAATCTGATCCAGAAACAGGGCTATGGGAAATATGAACGAATAGACCCGGCGCTGCTCCCCAAGCTGTATGTGGCCTACAATACTAATTTGAGTAAAGTTTCGGGGAAAGTACACAGTGACGTCCGGACCAGATATGACCGGGGGGAAGAAGAGGTTATTGATGTACTGGGGCAAATTGCCGATAAAGCCAGGCAGGGTCACCAGGCATTACTGGAGGGGCGGCCTCATGACCTGCACCAGTTGATGAACGAAAACTTTGATCTCCGGTGTAAAATATATAATGTGCCGGATTCCAACAAAAAGCTGATAAACGCTGCGCGGGCCTGCGGTGCATCAGCAAAATTTGCCGGCTCAGGAGGGACGATCATTGGTATCTATCATGATGATGACATGCTGAATCAGTTATTTGTACAGCTTAAAAAATTCAATGCGAGGGTTATCAAGCCATTTGTGGTTTAAGTGGTTTCAACTGTTGGCGATTGGCCATTAGCAAACGTCCGCGAACAGGCATTTGATAATATAAAAATTCACATATAGTTAAAGAATTCATCCAGTTTCGTGCTAATGGCTAACTGCTAAAAGCCAAAACCTATACTTATGATTCGTAAAGCCGTAATACCAGCAGCCGGACTCGGAACCCGGTTTTTGCCTGCAACCAAGTCAATGCCCAAAGAGATGCTGCCGATCATTGATATTCCTACCATTCAGTATGTGGTACAGGAGGCGGTGGACTCTGGAATTGAGGATATCCTGATCATTTCAGGTAAAGGAAAACGTGCCATTGAAGATCATTTTGACCGGAATGTGGAGCTTGAAAGCCGTTTGGAGGAAAAAGAAGATCTGCTGTGGTTCAATGAAATGCGGAGGCTGGCTGATATGGCCAACGTGCATTTTGTTCGTCAGAAAGAAGCCAATGGTTTGGGTGACGCCATATACTACGCCCGACATCATGTTGGTAATGAACCTTTTGCAGTTTTACTGGGAGATACCATCATGGATTCGGTGATCCCTGTTACACAGCAGTTAATGGATACCTATGAGCAGTATGGAGGTTCGGTAATAGCTGTGGAACAGGTACCGGCCAATAAGGTGAATAGGTATGGTATAGTAGGCGGCAATGCGCTGAGTGATAAAATTTTAGAACTTACTACCCTGATTGAAAAACCTGCCATTGACATGGCGCCTTCTAATCTGGCCATCGCGGGGAGGTACGTACTCAGTCCTGAGATTTTTTCTGCCATCGAGCAAACGCCGAAGGGGAAAAACAATGAAATTCAGCTGACCGATTCCCTTTTGTTGCTTTTGAAACGCGAAAATATTTTTGCACATCATATAGAGGGCAAACGCCATGACATAGGAGATAAGCTCGACTATCTGAAAACCACGGTAGAATTTGCCTTGAAAAGGAAAGAATTTGCCGAGCCTTTCCGTAAATTTTTGGTTAGGATATTGGAAGAAAACTAATATTGAAAGGGCCGTATGCCATGGATTTTTGCCATTGCATACGGCCCTGTTTATTAATCTGCTTAGTTTGCCATCCATATTGGTGGTCCGCAAATCATTAATTTTTGCAGTGATATACCAATTAGCACTAAGACTATAAATGGTCGAAAATTTTAAGTTTTCGTTCCATATTTAAACGTCCAAACAAACCTAAACGGATTCAAGCGCCTGGTTCGAGTGAATTTTAATAAAACCTTGAAAGGTGTATTATCTGTGCCGCCGCCAAAGAAAGACAAGTAGGATCTACACGAAAATCATTGTAGAGAATTCGATCAAACATATAATAAGATGGAGAGCAAAATATAGTATTTTTAGAGTTAAACTATTGATAATAAATAATTTATAAAATAATAGGAATTGGTTTATTTGGCTTTTACCTTGCTCACATTATTCAATTTAAACAGAAAAACAATGTGGACAAAAGTTTATTCAATAGAAGATTGGCCTAAGGAAGAAGTAAGTGTTGCCTTTTGTTTGAAAGATTCAGAGCAGGTGATAATGGGCAAAGTCATATCAGATTGTGTTGTCTTAAAAGACGGAATGCAGCTTTCAGGAACAGTGTATCAATTTGATCAAGTTGATCAATATCAAATCAAAGATTTTACAATTATTAGTGGTTAATCAAAAGGGCCAGTTGCTCAACTGGCCTTACTTTTTGTCTGCTTAGTGTAAATTGGTATATAATTGCCTTAATTTTTGCCGCTTCCCTTCATAACACCTGCCAGTCCGTTTTTCCAATACTTCGTTGCTGCTGGTATTGTTTTGCATAATCACTTAGAAATTCTTAATTAAAACAAGAAAATATTTCAGCCCATCTGCCAAACGGCTTGTGCCTTCCCCGTGGTCAGGATTTTGGATGAAAAGGATCTTAGCTTTTGTAGGTGATAAACTTCCCAAAGCGTGCCATTTTCAATCAGATTGCCTTAACTTAGCCACCAGGAAACAAACTAAAAAATGGCCGGTATATTTTCTACAGCTAAAAAGGCAGGGCTTGACGGCTTTCTTCTTGCTTTGCTAGGGATGATCGTACTGGCGTATTTATGGCCTTCTCCGGGAATGAAATCCAGTCCGGTACCTCTTTCCGAAATATCGACTTACGGTGTTTCCGTTATCTTCTTTTTCTATGGTTTAAGGCTGAACCGGGAGAAGTTAAGTGCAGGCCTCAGCAACTGGAAACTGCATGCCATGGTGCATTTGTCCACGTTTGTGTTGTTTCCAGTACTGGCTTTTGTATTTCGCCCGCTGTTTCACAGTACCGACGCCCGGACCCTCTGGCTGGCTATCTTCTTTTTAACAGCTTTGCCGTCCACCGTATCTTCTTCTGTGGTAATGGTATCCATTGCCCGGGGTAATGTGCCGGCGGCCATATTCAATGCCAGTATATCCAGTCTTTTAGGCGTTTTTCTTACACCTTTCTGGATGAGCCTGGTACTGGAAAATTCCTCAGGCAATAATGATCTGCTCTCAGTAGTCGGAAAGTTGTCTTTGCAAGTATTACTTCCGGTTGCGGCGGGAATGTTCCTGAACAGCCGGTGGGGTAACTGGGCGGAGAAGAACAAAAAGTATATCCGGTATCTGGATCAGTCTTCCATTTTACTGATCGTATATACCTCATTTTGTGAGTCATTTGGAGAGCATTTATTTCGTAGTTTTGATTTAAAAGATATCCTGTTTTTAGGGCTAGGAATGCTGGCCATGTTTTTCGCTATTTATTTCCTGCTGACTTTCATCAGCCGATTATTGCGGTTCAGTCATGAGGATGAAATCACAGCGGTTTTCTGCGGTTCGAAAAAATCGTTGGTGCAGGGAGCGGTCATGTCAAAGGTATTGTTTGCAGGCCCGCAGGCCGGTGTTATGTTATTGCCCATTATGGTATACCATGCGTTGCAGCTTATCGTTGCAAGTATAATCGCTCAGCGTATGGCTGCAAAAATTGAAATGCAAAATAAACGTAACGCCCGCTTTGTATGAGACTGATTTCTTGGTTACTGCGTTTGGTCGTACTGATTGTCCTGATCATGGGAATTCGCAGTATGTTTGATAATTTCAGGTCGGGTAGCTGGTTTCCTGCCTGGCTCACGGGGAAAGAGGAGACAGAAACCGTGCATACGGTTGTCCTGCAGGAGATAACGGCAATGGGTAAGCTGGAACTTGTGAAGTACAATTTTAAGGATGTGGTGGAACAGGAGGTTGTGAAAACATGGCTGCCCAATGCCAAAGCGGTGCTGATTGTTCAGGGAGAAGCGATAGGTTGTGTAGACCTGACCAAAGTAGTGATTGCCGATATTACTACTGAACAGGAAATGCTGGTGGTTAACCTGCCCGACCCTGAGTTGTGCGTATTTAAAATTGACCATAGCAAATCAAAAGTTTATAATACGGAGTATGCGTTCCTGGAAGAAGCCAAATTGGTGGAGGACGCCTACCGGCAAGCTGAAAAGCAGATACAGAAGTCGGCGTTGGATATGGGAATTTTAGACCAGACCAGAGAGAATGCAAGAAAAATTCTCACACCACTGCTTGAAAAAGCTTCGGGTAAAAAAGTATTGCTGAAATTTCCGATGAATACCAAAATTGATAAATTAAGATAAATCTGACACCGAGTCCTTAAAAAAACAGGCTATGCTTACCCTTGAAAAATTTGAACAACTGGTAACAGAGGATTTGCTCGAAACAGTTGTAGTTGCTTTTACGGATCACTATGGAAGGATGATGGGCAAGCGGGTGGATGCAGAGTATTTTCTGGATAGTGTTGCCAGAGGCGGAACACACGGCTGTGATTATCTGCTCACAACGGATATGGAAATGGAACCTGTGCCGGGTTATTCCTACGCAAGCTGGGAGCTGGGGTACGGCGATTTCCACATGGTTCCTGACCTGGAAACACTACGCCTTGCCGACTGGCTGGAAAAAACGGCCATTGTGATGTGTGATCTGCATAATGATAAAACCCACGTGCTGGAGAGTGTTGCTCCGCGTTCCATTCTGAAGAAACAGCTGGAAGTGATCGACAAAGACGGGTTGAAATGTTTTGCTGCTTCTGAACTTGAATATTACCTGCTTGAAAACAGTTACAAGGAAGCTTTCCAGAAAAATTACCAGGATCTTACCCCGGCTGGTTATTATCTGGAAGATTATCATATTCTGCAAGGTACCCGAAATGAGAAGTTTACCTCGGTAGTACGCAGGCATCTGAAAAAATCGGGGATACCCGTGGAAACTTCTAAGGGAGAATGGGGGCTGGGCCAGCATGAGCTGAATGTAAGGTACTCGGAAGTACTGCCCATGGCCGACAACCATATCATCTACAAACAGTGTATGAAAGAAGTGGCCGATGCAATGGGGCTGTCGGTTACTTTTATGGCGAAGTTTGCTACCGACCAGGCCGGATCCAGCAGTCATATCCATATGAGCTTATGGAAAGACGGAAAAAATGCCTTTGCCGGAGATCAGCAATTTGGACCCGTAAAAGGCTCTGACCTTTTCAGATGGTTTCTGGGCGGATGGATTAAATATGTACCCGATGTAATGCCCTTCTATGCACCGACTGTCAATTCGTATAAACGATTTGTGGACGGGTCGTGGGCGCCCACCAGGCTGGCCTGGAGTTATGATAACCGTACCGCCGGATTCCGTGTGGTGGGCAGCGGCCCGAGTTTACGTATCGAATGCCGGATTCCGGGTGCAGACTGTAATCCCTATCTTGCTTTTGCGGCATCACTGGCGTCAGGGCTGGCCGGGATTGAAAATAAAATTGAGCCGCCTGAAATCTTTGTCGGTGATATTTATGCGGCCGCTCATTTGCCAAGGGTCCCTTATACCCTGGCTGAGGCCACCACAATGTTTGAAAACAGTGAATTTGCCAAACAAACCTTCGGGCCAGAGGTAGTTGCCCATTATGCTCACTTTTTCAGAACAGAACAAAGTGCCTATGACAAAACGGTAACAGACTGGGAAAGAAAGCGATACTTTGAAAGAATTTAAGGGCCGGTTAATTGGATAAATCCTGAAACGAGGCCTGTAAAAAATATGTGGCCGGCCAGGCTATGAGTTCTGGTTGGACCATTTGGGTAGCACTATTTTAGCCCTGTGGAATAGGTCTTAATACTTGTGATATTTAAATGAGAATATCAGGATTTTTTGAAGAAATTTGATGTTTCGTCAGACAGGGTATATCTGTCGGCTTTTTTGATTAAACTTGAAATAAAATATATATACGTTAACACCAATCGAAAATGCGTTTAGAAAATAAAGTAGCCCTGATCACGGGTGGTAGTGGCGGAATAGGCCGGGAAACTGCTCTTTTGTTTGCGAAAGAAGGAGCCAAAATAGTTGTCACGGATGTAAATGATACCGCTGGACAGGAAACAGCAGATCTTATTACTGCGGCAGGCGGTGAAGCTTTTTTTGTTCATGCCGATGTTTCCAAAGCCGCTGACTGTGAGGCAATGGTTGTTTTTACAGAGGAGAAATTCGGTAAGCTGAACATCGTTTTCAACAATGCAGGTATCATGCACAGTGATGACGACAACGCCGTAACTACTGAGGAGGCCATCTGGGACCTTACCATGAATATCAACGCCAAAGGTGTTTTCCTCGGTTGTAAATACGCTATTCCGGCTTTGAAACGTGCAGGTGGCGGTTCTATCATCAATACGGCATCATTTGTTGCCATTCTGGGCGCGGCTACTCCGCAGGTGGCCTACACAGCCAGTAAGGGTGCTGTGCTGGCCTTGACGCGCGAGCTTGCCGTTATCCATGCACGTGAAGGCATACGGGTAAATGCCCTATGCCCTGGCCCGCTGCGTACCGAATTGCTTATGAAATTTTTAAATACAGAAGAAAAGAAACAGCGGCGTTTGGTACACATTCCTATGGGACGTTTTGGTGAGGCTAAGGAAATGGCCTATGCCGCGTTGTTCCTGGCATCGGACGAGTCGTCCTATGTTACCGGTACCGATTTCCTTGTGGATGGAGGTATTACATCCGCTTATGTTACACCACTTTAATTAACGGAGGAAAGGGAAGAGAAAGGTACCTTTCAGGCCTTCCTCTTCCCCCTCATTTTTCAAGATGTCTATACAAAAAACAATAAGCCCTATTGACGGCTCTGTGTATGTCGAAAGGGAACTTGCAAGTGATGCGGCTGTGGAAACGGCACTCGCAAAAGCGGTTGCGGCACAAAAGGAATGGAAGCAAACCAGTCTGGCAGAAAGAGAACGTTTTTGCAGGAAGGCTGTGGAGTACTTTCTCAACAACGCTGACGAAATAGGCCTGGAACTTACCTGGCAGATGGGACGCCCGATCAGATATACTGCCAATGAAATCCGGAAAGGCTTTAAAGACAGGGCCAACTACATGATTTCCATTGCCGGAACAGCCCTTGCAGATGTGCAGGTAGCGGAAATGCCAGGTTTTAAACGTTTCATTCGACGTGATCCGCTAGGAGTTGTTTTTGTGGTAGCCCCCTGGAATTATCCCTACCTCACCTCGGTGAATTCTGTTATCCCATCCATCATGGCAGGAAACACGGTGATACTCAAGCATGCACAACAGACGCCGTTATGCGCAGAACGTTATGCCGCTGCTTTTGAATATGCAGGCTTGCCCGAAGGTGTTTTTCAATACCTCCACCTGAGCCATGGACAAGTAGCCAACGTGATCGGTGATGCACGGGTGGACTATGTAGCCTTCACGGGTTCGGTGGAAGGAGGGCATGCAGTACAGAAAGCGATTAATGAGAGGTTTATTGTCGGAGGTCTGGAGCTGGGAGGTAAGGATCCTGCGTATGTACGTCCCGATGCCAACCTTTCAGACGCCATCGAAAATCTGGTAGACGGTTCTTTTTTTAATTCGGGACAATCATGCTGCGGTATAGAGCGTATTTATGTCCACCAGGATGTGTATGATAAATTTGTTGCCGGATTTGTAGAACTCACCAAAACCTACACGCTGGGTGATCCTTTGAAAGAAGATACTACCTTAGGGCCGATGGTAAGGACAGCCGCTGCTACCTTTGCACAAAAACAGATAGATGAGGCAGTGAATAGCGGAGCCAAAGCCCTGATAGACCCGGATCTTTTTCCGGCCAATCAGCCAGGCACGCCGTATCTGGCACCACAGGTTTTGGTAGGTGTGGATCATTCCATGGATATCATGACGGAGGAAACATTTGCCCCCGTTGTAGGTATTATGCCTGTGAAGGATGACCAGGAGGCTGTTCGGCTGATGAACGACAGCCAGTATGGCCTTACGGCTTCGATATGGACCAGCGACGTGGATGCTGCACTGGCAATTGGAGAACAGGTGGAAACCGGTACCTGGTTTATGAACCGCTGTGACTACCTGGATCCCGAGCTTGCCTGGACGGGCGTGAAAAATTCAGGCCGGGGTTGTACGCTTTCCAAAGTGGGATACGAAGCCCTGACCCGGCCCAAATCCTACCACTTGAAAATAAACAGCTAGTATTCGTTGACAGGGTAGAAGTTCAAAGTAGGCAGAGGATTTTCTCCGACTTTCATAAAATGAAATACAAGTCAAGGTACCCAATTAGATTTAACTTAACACTGGCTGCGTATGAAAATCGGGCTTTTGGAGTGTGACCATGTCAGGGAAGAATTCCTGGACATTGCCGGAGACTATCGCCAGATGTTTCCGGCTTTGTTTCTGCAGGTTGCTCCGCACTGGCAATTCAGATTTTACGATGTCTGCAATGGAGATTTTCCGGCATCGGTGAACGACTGTGATGTGTATATCTGCACAGGTTCGCGTTTTTCGGTTTACGACGACGAACCGTGGATACAAGAACTGAAACAGCTGGTGAGGCAAATTTCCCTGGCCGGTAAGATTTACATCGGTATTTGTTTTGGTCATCAGATGCTTGGCGAGGCACTGGGCGGGAAAGTGAACAAGTCAGAAAAAGGTTGGTGCGTTGGCGTTCATACTTTTGAAGTACTTAAAATGGAAAGCTGGATGTTACCGTTCCGGAATTCGTTTAATTTGCTGATGATGTGCCAGGATCAGGTGCTCACCTTACCCGAAAACAGCCAGCTTCTGGCACAAAGCCAGGACTGCCCCCATGCTATGTTCCGGGTGGGCGAACGAATGCTGGGAATACAGGCACATCCTGAATTTCCCAAAGATTACGACAAAGCATTGATGGAATTACGGGTGGAGCGGATAGGTCAGACAAAGGTAAATTTGGGAGTAGCGAGCCTCGAACTCCCTACCCATGAACTGACCTTTGCTAACTGGATTAAGAATTTTGTTGCGTCCCTGTCCTGAAATAAATCATACACTCATCTTTAACAATTTGTAAATCATTACCGGAAATGGGCGGGATTGCTTAATTTCGATTTGAGATTAACACAGATTAACATTTATGAGTACAAACGGAAATATATCCGGACGCCAGATACTTACCTCCATTCAGACAGGACAAAAAATTCGGCGTATCGCGTTTGAAATATACGAGCAGAATTTCCAGGAGGAGGGGGTTATCCTGGCGGGCATTGCGGGAGAAGGGTATACCTTTGCCCGGAGGCTGGCCACAGAGCTAGCTGATATATCCCCATTGAAAGTCAAGCTGATAGAGCTAAAATTTGATAAAAATATTCACTTTCAAAGTCCCATACTATTTGATAACGATGGTATTGATGTTGAAAATCAGGTAGTGGTGGTGACGGATGATGTACTGAATACCGGACGTACGCTGGCATTTGCATTGGAACCTTTTCTGAAGGTAAGGATGAAAAAGGTACAGGTTGCAGTGATTGTAGACCGAAGCCATCATCTCTTTCCTGTGCATGCAGATTATGTGGGGTACTCTTTGAGCACGACTATCAGTGAGCACGTGGAGGTGGTATTAAGCAATCCGGCCACGGAAGGGGTTTATCTTACCTAGCGAAAGGCAATTCTGAGGCTAACAAAAAAACTCCGGGATGGATCGCTCCGGAGTTTTTTTGTTAGCCTTTTCAGGGCAGGATTAATTACTGTAAACCCTTTTCAGTTTTATATTTTCCACCGGACGGATGATCAGCGGTACTTTCTCAATTTTTACGGAGCTGCTGTCGAGGCCAAACCATTTGTCTTCCGGTGTGGTGAAATCCTTTACAAAGAAGTATGTTTTCATTACGAGCTGCTCCACCAGCGGCAGATCGTTTTCAAATGACAGAAAGCGTTCGAGTACCACAAAACGGAAATCACCCGTGATATTCTGACGGTTCAGCGATTCATACCGGCTGGTGATATCAACTTCTTTATTCATCACCATATCTTCAACCACTTTTCTGAAAAACAAATTGATGCGCTGCTCAATACGGAATCCCAGCCGGAAATTGATCTTGATCACGTTGTCGTTATTATCTTCATCGGAAAGTACCTTGTACTCCATGGTATAAGGATCGTCCGTCGTATCCACGTGGATAAACCAGTACACATCAGCCCGTTTGGGCCTTTTCTGAAAAATAGAATAAATCACTTTGGTTTCTATTTCAGACGGCCTGGACGCGTTGGTCATAAAAACAAGGTGAGTGGAATACTTCGGGATGCTAATATCCCGGCTCAGTTCATGCAGGGCGGGCAGGTATTTTTCCAGCTTGGTGTACTCCGTCAGTCGGAGCTTGATATAAAATGCTCTTAGCCAGATACTCATAAGGCCTGCAACCAAGGCCCCTACCAAAATGGTAAACCAGCCCCCATGCGTGAATTTGAGCAGGTTCGCTCCCAAGAACATCCCCTCTATAAACAGATACAACAGCATGAAACCGATCACGATCCATAGATTGACCCTTTTCATATAGAGATAATAAGAAAAGAGTATCGTGGTCATGATCATTGTGAGGGTGATGGCAAGACCATATGCAGCCTCCATATTGGACGACTGTCCGAAATATAACACTACGCCAGAACAACCTAACCATAATAACCAGTTGATACTGGGTACATAAAGCTGGCCCTTCTGGTCGCTCGGATAAACAAGCCTGACTTTGGGCCAGAAGTTGAGGCGGATGGCCTCGGATATCAGCGTAAATGAGCCGGTGATAACGGCCTGGCTTGCGATGATAGCAGCCAGAGTGGCTATCACAACACCTGGTAGAAGCCACCATTCGGGCATTATTTCATAAAACGGTTTGCGGGAGTCGAGCACATTGCCCATTTCTGAAAGAAGCCAGGCTCCCTGTCCGAAATAATTCAATAAGAGACATATCTTGACAAAAATCCAGCTGATCCGGATGTTCTCTCGTCCGCAGTGCCCCAGATCTGAATATAATGCCTCTGCTCCTGTTGTACAAAGAAATACGGCTCCCAGCATCCAGAAACCTTCTTTGTGCTTTGTCAGCAGATCAAAGCCATACTTTGGGTTAAAAGCCTTTAGGATTTCTGGATGCTCCACAATCTGAAAAAGCCCCAGAACCCCAAGCATGACGAACCAGGTAACCATAATAGGCCCAAAGGCACGGCCAACCACTTTTGTGCCAAAAGCCTGGATGATAAAAATCAGCGTCAATATCCCGATCACAATCGGGATCGTCTGGATATTGGGGTAAATGAGCTGTAACCCTTCCACTGCGGAGGAAACGGAAATGGGAGGGGTAATGATGCCGTCAGCCAGCAGGGTACTTCCCCCGATCACTGCCGGAACCGTAAGCCATTTGGCATGTTTCCGCACAAGCGCATAAAGTGCGAAAATCCCTCCTTCCCCGCGGTTATCGGCTCTGAGAATCAGGATTACGTATTTTATGGTAGTTTGTAAAGTGAGCGTCCAGAATATGCAGGAGATTGATCCGTAAATTATTTCTTCCGTAATTTTTTCACGCAGAATGATCGCCTGCATTACATAAAGGGGTGAAGTACCAATGTCCCCGTATATGATACCGAATGCAACTAGCACACCGGCTGCGGAAATCTTATCTAAATTATGCTTGGATTCCATCTACTTATTTTAGAAAAACGGCGAAAGTTAGGAAACCGTTAGCAAAGTAAGTAGTTGAAACCGTAAAATTTAATTTGTTAATCCTGAGGACTTATCTGAACAAGGTATTAAATAACAGGTAGCCGTTCAGGCCAATGATGATCAGAGAAACCAGCCAGCTAAAAAAAGTGATGGCCCGGGAGTTTGCAAAGCTACCCATCAATGACCTCTTGGAAGTAAAAAATACCAAGGGTACAACAGCAAAACTCAGCTGAAGAGAAAGGACCACCTGGCTTAGTACCAGCAGGTCGGCCGTGCCCTTTTCACCGAACAGGTAGGAAACAATCAACGCCGGTAAAATGGCAATACCCCGGGTAATGAGCCTGCGAAGCCAAGGCTTAAGCCGGATATTCAGAAAACCTTCCATCACAATCTGTCCGGCCAGCGTACCGGTCAGGGTGGAGCTTTGGCCCGAGGCAAGTAGTGCCAGAGCGAAAAAAATGCTGGCCAGGCTTACCCCAAGCACCGGATCAAGCAGGTGATACGCGTCCGTGATGTCAGCAATTTCGAAATGCCCATTCTTATGAAAAGCGGTAGCTGCCAGTACCAGTATGGATCCGTTTATAAAAAAAGCAATGGCAAGTGAAACGGTGGAGTCGATGGTCGCAAATTTAATGGCGCTTCTTTTTCCTGTTTCATCCCGTTTGAAAGCCCTGGTTTGTACGATACTGGAATGCAGGTACAGGTTATGAGGCATCACCGTTGCCCCCAGGATACCGATTGCTATATACAACATGCCCGGATTGGAAACAATTTCCTTCCGGGGCAGAAGCCCGCTGGCCATTGCGGCTATGGAAGGCTGGGCCACGATCATTTCGTACAGAAAGCACAAGAGGATTGTTCCCATAAGGCCCGCTACAATACTTTCGATGATCCGGAAACCTTTCTGCTGAAAATAAAGGACAATGAGCACATCAAACGCTGTAAATACCACGCCGGCCGGTAATGGCAAGCCAAACAGCAGGTTGAGGGCAATGGCCGAGCCGATCACTTCCGCTAGGTCCGTAGCGGCTATTGCAATTTCTGACAATACCCATAATACCAGAGATACCGGTCGCGAGTAATAATCGCGGCAGGCTTGTGCAAGGTCCCGGCCGGTAGCAATTCCCAGCTTCAGGGCCAGATGCTGCAGCAGCATGGCAAAAAGGTTGGAGATAAGGATGACCGACAGCAGGGTATAGCCAAAACGTGAACCGCCTTCTATATCGGTAGCCCAGTTCCCGGGGTCAATGTAACCAACAGCCACCATTAAGCCAGGGCCGGTGAAAGCCATCATTTTTTTCCAGAAACCGGCACCCTCAGGTACCTCAATCGTAGAGTGAACCTCCGGAAGAGACAATAACTGTGTGGGCCTGTCTTTTGTATTAATGGGCAATGATTTATTGATTACTGGCTTGTCCAACATTTCAGAAATGTCTTTAAGAAAACAATTCGGTTTATTGAAAACAAAGATATATAAATGTTTAAATATATTTTTAGGTTTGTCTAAATTTTTTTAATTCCAAATAGTAAATTGTATTTTTGCCATTTAATACAGAATGCCTGGATATTAGGAGATCATGCAAAACTCTTTCACAGAAGAAAACTATCTGAAAATCATACATGCTCTTTCGGGCCGGGAGGGACTGGAGGTAAGTACCAACGCTCTGGCGGAAAGTACTGCAACCAGAGCTGCTTCTGTTACAGATATGTTACGTAAACTAGCCGAAAAAGGATTAATCAATTATAAAAAATATCAGGGTGTAACGTTAACGGAGACGGGTGAAAGGGTGGCGATCAGCGTCATTCGCAAGCACAGGCTATGGGAGGTGTTCCTGGTAGAGAAGCTGGGCTTTGGCTGGGATGAAGTGCACGACATAGCCGAAGAACTGGAACACATCCCGTCGGATATCCTGGTAGAAAAGCTCGATGCGTTCCTGGGACACCCCCGTTTTGACCCCCACGGTGACCCGATTCCTGATGCAAAGGGCAACCTGCTTGAGCCAGACTACCGGGTACTTACCGATGTACAGGTGGGAGAAAAAGTACTGATGATGGGGGTTCTGGATCACGCGCCATCATTTCTTCAGCATCTGGACCGATCCGGGATAACACTGGGCTGTGTGCTGGAGGTAAGAGAAATAAATGAATATGATAAGTCGGCTGCCGTACAGATTAATGGTGAACAAACGTTGTTTATAAGTCTCGAGGTTTCAAAAAATTTGCTCGTCCAACGCCGCTGAGACGCACCCTGACATGAAAATACTGGATCGTTACCTGATCAAAAACTTCCTGATCACTTACTTTTTTGTTGCGTTTGTCATTGTACTCATCATTTGTATGATCGACTACACTGAAAAAGTGGACGATTTTCTAGGAAAAAAGGCGCCTATCAATGCCATTCTTTTTGACTATTACCTTAACCTCATACCTTACTGGATCAATTATATCAGTCCTCTAATGGTATTTATTGCTACGGTTTTTTTTACATCAAGAATTGCAGCCCGTACCGAAATTATTGCCATTCTGAGCAGCGGTATCAGTTTTGGACGCCTGCTGGTACCCTATATGCTAGGGGCCTCGGTACTAGGGATTGTCACGTTTGTGCAGGTAGGGTGGGTTCTTCCAATTGCCAATAAAGTCAGGAATGACTTTGAAAAGAAATATGTAAAGCAGGAGTTTTATTTCAGCGGCAGAAATGTACACATTACCATCGCGCCTGATGTATACGCCTATCTGGAAAGTTATAACAACACTTCCATGACGGGGAATAAATTTACGATGGAGACCATCAAAAGTAACAAGCTGATTCAGAAGGTATCGGCGGATAGAATTGTATGGCAGCCCAAAAGTAAAAAATGGAACATGCAGAATATCCAGGTGCGGACACTGGACAGTTTACGGGAGACGGTCACCTATCCCAAAGACCACGATACCACCATCAATCTGTCGCCCAAGGATTTTGAAAGTGATTACAATCTGTTTGAAACATTTACTCTTCCCGAGCTGAACAGCTATATCGAATTGTTGCAAAGCCGTGGAGCCGACGGGTTAGAAGTATATCTGATAGAAAAATATACCCGTTTTACTCAGCCGTTTGCTATTCTGATCCTGACAGCCATTGGAGTGATTGTTTCAGCCCGAAAAAGCAGAAGGGGCGTTGGCTGGCAGATTGCGCTTGGATTCATGCTGGCGTTTATATATATCCTTTTCTTCCTGTTGTCAAAAGGAGTGGCGGAAGCTGGTAATATCAACACGCTTTTCGCTGTTTGGCTTCCGAACATTGTTTTTGCAGGTATAGGAATCATACTTTACAAAACCCTGCCCCGATAGTTTATGGTTACTTCTGCCACGCTTCGTTCTTACTTGCATCTGCATTTTCTGGTATTGATCTGGGGTTTCACGGCTGTTGTCGGGCTGATGGTATCCGTCTCACCCATCGTGCTGGTATTCTACCGTACGTTCATCGCCGTTGCGGGGCTGGCCATTGTGATTTGGGTCAAAAGGAAATCTTTCAGCGTTTTCAACAATGCGGATCTTGGGAAAATGCTGTTGACAGGAATCATACTGGCGTCTCATTGGATCTTATTTTTTGCTTCCGCAAGGGTATCCACCGCCTCGGTATGCCTGGCCGGTATGGCTACTACTTCGTTGTGGACAAGCTTTATTGAGCCATTTGTAAATAAGAAGCCGGTAAAACCGCTGGAAGTTGCTTTGGGTATGATGGCTTTTGCCGGGTTATATGTGGTTTTTCGTTTTGAATTTAATCATGCTTTGGGGCTCGGTCTGGCATTGGCTTCTGCGTTGTTATGTGCCATTTTTACGGTTGTTAACAGCAGACTGGTGAAACGCTATGACGGTTTTGTGATTACTTTTTATGAAATGATAGGAGCAAGTATCTTCACGCTGGCCTTTGCTTTTGTGGCTCGGTGGCAGGCCTGGACGCCAGAGTCTCCCATTTGGCCAGCTGCTGCCGACTGGATCTGGATCTTGTTTCTGGCACTGGTTTGTACGGTTTATGCTGCTGCTATGTCGGTAGAGCTAATGAAGCAGTTTTCCGCATATCTCATTAACCTTACGATTAATCTGGAACCGGTTTATGGGATTGCCCTCGCCTTTTTCTTTTTTGGCGAAAAGGAACGCATGACCAGCGGATTTTACTTAGGTACCCTGTTAATTCTGATGGCGGTTTTGCTTTATCCGGTACTGAGCCGCTGGCAGCCATCTGAAAAGAGCGTCAGCGGTTCATGAGTTTTCTTTTATGAAGGGCAGGAAATACCCATTCTCTGGTTACTATGTCCCGTTAACTAAATATAAAGTACAATTCATTACATCTTAATTCCCGATCAATTAGCGATATCTGCTATTTTTGTCCGCTGAACCAACTATATTCTAATGAATTCTCCGCGCCTACTATTGGTGATTCCGTGTTACAATGAGCAAGAAATTTTGCATTTGACTTATGCAGAGTTGTGCAGATATTATGCGGAAATAAAGGACAGAGGGCTTGTGGCACAGGATAGTAAGCTTTGTCTGGTGAATGACGGAAGCAGAGACAAAACCTGGGAAATTATAGAAGAATTGTGTGCAAAAGATGAAAATGTGATCGGGGTGAAGTTGTCCAGAAATTTCGGGCACCAGAGTGCTATCATGGCCGGGCTAGAGAAAAATATGGATGATTTTGATTGCTTCATCACCATTGATGCAGATCTTCAGGACGATATTAACGCCATTACCGGTATGATTGAAAAATACAGGGAAGGCGCTCGGATCGTATACGGAGTGCGGTCCGACAGGCGTTCGGACAGCTGGTTCAAGCGGTTTACTGCCGAAGGCTTTTACACCATTATGCAAAAAATGGGCGTGCCCGTGGTTTTTAACCATGCAGATTTTAGGCTGATGGATAAACGCGTGCTGCAGGAACTGGGTAATTTCAGGGAGATCAATTTATTCCTTCGGGGGGTCGTACCTCTGATAGGATTTAAAAACGAAAAGGTATTTTACAGCAGGCTGGAAAGGCAGGCTGGCGAATCCAAATACCCACTGAGTAAAATGCTGCTTTTTGCATGGAACGGCATCACGTCGTTTTCTACCTTTCCCATGCGGCTTGTATTGTATTTTGGTTTTTTTAATTTTTTTGTGGCCATGTTGATCGTGGGCTACATTCTCTTTTCTTACCTTGTGGGTTACACCGTCCCCGGCTGGACTTCCACCATGTTGCCGATCACCTTTTTCAGCGGTTCCAATATGATGGCACTAGGGCTGATAGGGGAATATATTGGTAAAATATACGAGGAGGTGAAAGGTCGCCCCCGCTACATTATTGAAAAAGTAGTAAATGAATAAGCTCTATAAAAAATACAGAATTTTCGGTAACTGGCTTAATATCATGTTTATGGTGAGTGTGCTCGCTCCTTTGCTGGTACTGGCCGTGTACAATCATCCGTCCATCGCAGACGATTACTGTTACATTGATACTGTTTTCAAGTACAGCTGGTTTGAAGCGATGAATTTTTACTATTCGGGCTGGACGGGACGGTATTTCGGTATTTTTCTGAATCACTCCAATCCGCTTCTTTTTCATTCCGTCATCGGTTTCAAAGTACTGCCGTTTATCCTGATCCTGGGATTGATCTTTTCACTTTACAGCCTTTTCAGGCACCTGACGCCCACTTTGTCGCGGCTGGCGCATCTGGGTTTTGCGGGCGTGGTGTTTTTTCTCTATCTGATCAAAATGGCCAGTATAGTAGAAGCTTTTTACTGGATGGCTGCTTTTGTAACTTACACGGTACCTAATACTTTCACCCTTTTCTGGATTGTACTGGTACTTCGCTGGTACAGGCAGGATACGCAGCCTGCGAAAACGCTAGTCGGCGTACTGGCTGGGTTTCTGATATTCGCTATTATCGGAAGTTCGGAAACCAATTTACTGGTCATTATGCTCCTTATTGCCGCTTGGTGGTTTTACAGGCTGGTATTTCAGCGCAAAGTGGATGGTTTTATGATTGCCATGATGGCCACGGCACTCATTTCCTGCTATTTGTATTTCAGTTCGCCCGGTAACCAGGCACGCTTGGGGGGAAATCCGTTGGGAGGGAATGTGATGTTTTCATTGATTTCTTCATTTAAGAAATTCGGAGAGCTTGCCTACGACTGGGTACTGAAGAGCCCTTTGCTTTTCTTTACCATTTTGTGGCTTGTTATACTTTCCCGGTTGTCAAAAGGTGCCAGGACCTACTTTTCCATTCCGGCTTGGTTTGCATTTCTGCTTTTCGTCGGGGTGGTAACCGCGCAGTTGTTTCCTTCGTATTATGGCGTAGGCATCGAGCCCACGCCACGGGTTGTGAACTGTGTTTACTTTTTCTTTCTAATCGGCTGGTTTTATGTGGCAGGGGTAATCTTCCATAATTTTAACCTGAGCGAAACCGGGATTTTTGACATCTCCAAGACCCGCTACGCGGTCATTTATTTTATTACGATATTATCAGTGATCCTATCGTTTTACAGAAGTAATAACGTACGGATCATGTATACGGATATTCTTACCGGCAGGGCTGCCGCGTTTGATAAGGAGAATTACGAGCGTTACGCCCTCCTTAAAAATTCAAAAGAGAAAGTGGTTTATTTGCCAGCTCTTAAAATTCGTCCATCCTCCCTTTTTGTGGATGATATTACCCCGGACAACAAGCATTGGTGGAATAAATGCCTGGCCGGGTATTATGGCAAAGAGGCAGTATACTTAGCTGAATAACAAAGTGGCATATAATAAGAAACAAATTGTAGGGTACCTGTCCGGGCTGCCGGTAATTCTATGGATCATTGTAATCCTGGCTTATTCAGTTAACGTACCATGGTATGATGATTTCGATCCATTCCCTGACTTTCTTCGTCAATGGATAAGTAGTGCTACGCTTACTGATAAGATTCTGCTTTTAATACGGCCTAATAATGAACATCGGATGGTGATTGGTAAACTTGTCACACTGATTTACTTCTGGCTGACAGGGAAACTCAATTTCACTTTTCTCCATATTGCCGGAGCTTGCTTTACAATGGGCACCCTTTATCTTTTCTGGTTATCTTTTAAAGAAAGTAAGATCAACTGGTGGTACTTTTTGCCAATCGTATTCCTGTTTTTTCAATTGCAGTATTATCTGGTATATCTCTGGGCAATTTGTAGTCTTCAGCATCAGCCAGTGGTTTTTTTTCTTTGTTTGTCCATGTTTTTTTTATCCAGAGGGCGTTTTGGCTGGGCGGTTGTGGCAGCTTTTCTTGCCAACTATTCCATGAGCAACGGAATCTTTGTATGGGCAGCGGGCGGGGCGGTTTTATTTCTGCGGTCGGATTATAAAAAACTTCTGATTTGGTGCATTGTAGGAGCGGTTGCTATCGGGTTATATTTTTACGGACTAACCACCATGGGAAATGAGGAGAGTATTGAATATCTCAAAAAATACCCTGAATTATCCGTATTGGGTTTTTTTGCTTTTTTAGGAGGCTTGTTTGATTTAGTACCGGAAAGAAAGATAGAGATTCGCACCGCCCTGCCTATCGTGATGGGTTTGCTGCTAATGATTTGGGTTGTGAAGTGGCTATGGTTCTTTATGAAGGATTGGGTGGATCATAATTTAAAAATGAAATTACATGTTGCGAAAATTTATGATCGGGATCCTGGAAATAAGGTATCTCGATTAAGCTGGTTTTTGCTGGGAGTAATGATTTTCCTACTAATCAATGCGCTTATCATTGGTCTGCTGAGGCCAAGATTTGGTTTTTTTGTGATGGTGGTAAGTAACTATAAATTATATCCCGCCTTATTTCTGATTGTTACTTACCTTGCTTATATTTCTTATCAGCCTGACCAGCACAAGCGGCAAATCATGTTGTTGATGGCAACGGCATTAAGTATTTTTATTTGGGCTATTTCACTGTACAGTTATCTACCAATTATCTCAGAAAGAAGCAAATATCTTAAAGTGAACGGATGGAACCAGGCACACCATGCATTTGGACTCGGGCATGTTCCATTTTCGGCAGGTGCTAAATATGTAGATACCGTAATGCAGGAAATGGTTAACAACGGAATTTATGAATATCCCGAAGAGATAAACTATATACCCAGGATCATTGAAAAACTTCAAGAGCCTGTTCGTTCAGATATACGGGCAAGTGTAATGATGAATCCGGATAACGTCTCAATCACAGAACCGCTGTCGCATTTGTCACTTGGAAGGTGGGATGGTACTTACGCGTTTCTTAGAAGTGAGAAGAAACTTTATTTATACAAAATGGCCCAACAAAAATACAACGGGCGAAATCTGTTAAAATCATACGACAAAGGTACTTATGTCCAAATTCCTCTTTCCTCGGTTGAGCCAGGAAATTATGAGGCCGGGATTTTAAAGATTGGCGGGGATGATTTTGACGGTGGGATTATTAAAAACATTACAATCCATTAAATAAAATCATTTTTAGATAGTTGGCCGAAAGGCGTATTTTTACCGCAACTGTCTGATATTAAAAATACAAAGCATTGGAAATTCCTCAAATATCAATAGTTGCACCATTATACAACGAGTCTGAATCGTTCACTCATCTTGTGCAGCGTCTTAATGCTCTGATGGATTCCATTTCACTGTTTGTTGAAGTCGTGTTGATCGATGATGGAAGCAGGGACGATACCGCACTGCGGATCCGCCAGCTGGCACTCACGGATAACAGGTATCATGGCGTTTTCCTTTCCCGCAATCATGGGCATCAGCTTGCATTAACGGCGGGTATAGCCGCCGCACGGGGAAGTGAGGCATTGTTTATCATTGACGGTGACTTGCAGGACCCGCCCGAACTGCTCCCCGAGTTCTACAAATTATACAAGGAAGGCAACGATGTGGTATATGCTGTCAGAAGAAAACGGAAGGAAGGATTTATCAAGCGGATGGGCTATCATCTTTTCTATCGTTTACTGAGCGTTATTTCTTATGTTGATATCCCGCTCGACAGCGGGGATTTTGCCCTCATCAGCCGCAGAGTGGCGGATGTAATGAATAAAATGCCGGAGGAAAGCAGGTACCTCAGGGGAATGCGTTCCTGGATCGGCTTCAGGCAGATAGGCTTTGAATACGAAAGAAGTTCCAGGGTGGCAGGGGAGTCTAAGTACAGTTTTAAGCAACTTTTCAGACTGGCTTATAACGGCATCTTCAACTTTAGTGAGTTTCCAATCAAATTTATGAGCAGGACAGGAGTAGCCGCAATCCTTATCTCTCTGGTCTATTTCGTCATAGTGGTGGTAAAAAAACTATTCTTTGCACATGTCATCGAAGGGTTTACTTCATTGCTCTTTGTGATCATACTCTTCAGTGGCGTACAGCTTCTGGCGCTGGGGATCATCGGAGAATATGTTTTAAGGATCTTTTTTCAGTCTAAGAACCGGCCTCTTTATATTATTAAGGAGGAAATAGTAAATCGAGAGTATATTTGATCCGATGCATTTTCATTCCATACAGTTTATAATTTTTTTCATTGTAGTTACGCTGGCTTATTTCAGCCTGTCGTGGCGTGGCCGCTGGATGCTGCTTCTGGCAACCAGCTGTTATTTTTATATGGTATTCAAGCCGGTATTTATTCTGATACTGTTTGGTACCATCATTATTGACTATTACGCCGGAATCTGGATTGCGAAAACACAGGATCAAAAGCGAAAAAAACTTTTATTGATTGTCAGCCTCATCTCCAATATAGGTATTCTGGCCTTCTTCAAATATTACGATTTCCTGGGAGACTCCGTTAACGGTTTGTTAAACTCTGCGGGCATTCGATCCGTCGTTCCGCCACTAGCGGGGCTCATTCCGCACCAGATAGCCGACTGGATGGTTAATGGTGCGGGTAAAGTTATTCTTCCCATCGGGTTGTCATTCCATACCTTTCAGGCCATGAGTTATACCATTGAGGTATATCGGGGTAACCAGCAGCCCGAAAGGCATTTTGGTATTTACGCACTCTATGTGATGTTTTACCCGCAGCTCGTGGCCGGGCCGATTGAGCGCCCGCAGAACATGTTGTTTCAGTACCACAGTTTTTTTCACTATGATTTTGAAAATGTAAAGGCGGGATTGATACAAATGGCTTTCGGGCTTTTTAAGAAAGTGGTCATAGCTGACCGGCTCGCCGAAGTGGTCAATTATGCTTACAACGATCCATCCCATCAGAATGGAATTACCCTGCTGGTGGCCACAGTTTTTTTTGCATTTCAGATCTACTGCGATTTTTCAGGCTACTCGGATATCGCCATTGGCGCGGCGCGTGTGATGGGTTTTACACTGATGGACAATTTCCGGACACCCTACGGATCTAAATCAGTATCTGAATTCTGGGGACGCTGGCATATCTCCCTGTCCTCCTGGTTTAGGGATTACCTCTATATTCCCCTTGGAGGAAACCGAAAGGGGGAGTATAGGAAGTATATGAACCAGTTTATCGTTTTTCTGGTCAGCGGATTGTGGCATGGGGCAAGCTGGAATTATGTGATCTGGGGAGGCCTTCATGGCACTTACCAGGTAACGGCCTCATTACGTGATAAATGGTTAAAAAAGGCAGGGATAGAAATACCTCAAAACGCTTTTATCAGGTATTTCAATATGGTTGTAACCTTTATACTGGTGACCATTGCCTGGGTTTTTTTCAGAAACGACCAGGCACCTGTTCATCGTTCTTTTTCTATTTTACATAAAATTGCGACTTTGTCCTGGAGAGAGCCGCTTTATTCTCCCTACAATGCGGTAGAAATGTGGTTTTGTGTTTTCCTGATCTTCTTTCTCCTCGTCAAGGAAAAATATTATGAGAGGATACCCTCTGAGAACTCAAAATTGTTTTACATCCTCTTGCCCCTGATACTCTTTCTTACGTATTTTCTGGGGGTTGTTACTGAAAATCAATTCATCTATTTTCAGTTCTGAATTATGGCCTGAGGCCTTAAACATTTGTTCCTGATTTTTTGTTACTAAAAACACGAAAGCTGAATATCTTTCGGGTCGAATTAATTATCCTGAATTAAATATGTACGAAGTTACGTCTGACAACCGGTTAAGAAGTCTTATTGTTGTGGGTGACCGGGTGCTGATCCGCCCCAAAAGCCCCAATGACCGAACCCACAGTGGGTTATACCTGCCCCCTACGGTCACAGAAAAAGAGCAGGTACAAAGTGGCTATGTGATCAAAGTAGGGCCGGGTTTTCCCATTCCGTCCGCAGCGGAAGATGAGCCTTGGAAAGAATCGGAGGAAAAAATAAAATATATGCCCTTACAAGCCAAGGAGGGAGATCTGGCCATTTACATTCAAAGAAACGCCATTGATCTTGAATACGATCAGGTGAAATATGTGATTGTTCCGCAGAGTTCAATCCTGATGCTCGACAGATCAGAAGATCTATTCGAGTAATTACTCATTTCGTTAGAGGATCACTAACCAAAACTTTAAATATATGAAATACAAGTTTTTGGGTAACACAGGGGTTTTGGTATCGGAGCTGTGTTTGGGTACCATGACTTTCGGAGGAAACGGGTACTGGGAAGCCATTGGCAAATTACAACAGGAAGAAGGAACAACCCTTGTTAAAACCGCTCTGGATAAGGGCATCAACTTTTTTGATACCGCCAATGTGTATTCTTATGGCAAATCAGAAGAGATCCTGGGGCAGTCCTTTAAGGATCTCGGGATAAAACGCAGTGAAGTGGTGATTGCCACCAAAGCCAGGGGAAGAATGGCTCCGGGCGTAAACCAGATAGGGTTGTCCCGGCTCCACATCATGGATTCAGTGGAAGAAAGTCTGAAAAGGCTGGGGACCGATCACATCGATATTTTTTATATCCATGGGGTGGATGCTTACACGTCCCTGGAAGAAACGATGCGCGGGCTGGAAGATATTGTGCGGTCCGGAAAGGTAAGATACTTAGGTGTAAGTAATCTCGGCGCCTGGCAGATCATGAAGGCCAATGGGATTGCAGAGAAGAACGGCTGGACAAAATTTGTTGCCTGCCAGCATTATTATTCCATTGCCGGACGTGATATTGAACGTGAACTTGTTCCGATGATGGAAGATCAGCATCTGGCACTTATGCCCTGGAGCCCGCTGGCGGGTGGATTTCTTTCAGGAAAGTTTACCCGAAATAACGAGACTTCCGGTGATAACCGTCGTGATGTATTCGATTTTCCACCGGTTGACAAGGAAAAGGCCTATGATATCATTGAGGTGATTCAGCCGATTGCGGAGGCACATGGTGCGTCTGTCGCAAGAATAGCACTTGCGTGGGTATTACACCAAAAACCCGTGACGAGTTTAATAATCGGCGCTAAAAAGCCTGAACAGCTTGCAGATAATATTGCGGCCACAGAAGTGGTGCTAACAGCAGAGGAACTTGAAAAGCTGGATCAGATCAGTGCTTTGCAAGTGGAATATCCTTCCTGGATGTTTGCACGGCAGGGACGGGACAGAATACCGGAATGATATTTTTAGGAACAAAGGGGATATGGACTTTGGCTATATCCCCTTCGTATTATACCCGGATAGCCCGCCGGAATATTATAGTATATTTCTTAAAACAGTAAAAATCAGGGTTGTTCCGGCAGCCAGAAATCTGACTTCAGTTCTTTTGAGCCATAGGTATATGGTCGCCTTCCCCGCCAGTTCCGAAAACAAAATTATTGCGGATAGTGGTAATACGATAAATATCAAGGCATTAAGATGAAACGCGGCGGTAAAGTTTCCGTGCAGAACCTGATGAAATGCCCGTTGCCCGCCGCACCCCCAGCATAACCACCCTGTGCTGTGGTGCACAAAGCAGGGTGGGCCAATGGGATAAACCGCAGGATCCAGCTGGTGGTAAACAAAAACCGCCGATAAGGAAAAAATAACCATTACGACGGTTTTGAGCGGGGGTCTGGAATTACTTGATAACATAATCCTTCACAACAATATCATGCAGTGCCTGTTCCTTGTCGTTGAATAAAGGCCAGAGCCACAGTAATATACATACGTTGGAAGTAACGTATTTGATCAGCGCCCTACCAAGTGCGGCGCCGAAAGTGAGGCGTTGCCCCTGCTCATCCACCACCTTGATCTTCATTAGAATTTTACCGATTGTCGCTTGCTTGGAAGAACTCACCATGAACGCCTCGTAAAGAATTGGCCCCAGTAACCCGGCAAGCAGAAGGGGTACCACCAATGTACCGACCAAAACGGCAACCGCGGCCTCGTCCTCGGCATCGGCAAAAGAGGAGGAGTTAAAAAGGCTGATCCCGAAAATCGGAAGGATGAGGACCGATATTACAAAGCCAAGAATAAGACTGTCAATGATCTGGGCTACAAGGCGATTACCAAAGCCGGCTAGGGTGGAATTCTCCATGAAATTTTCAGAGGTTTAAGTGCTTGAATATCTTTCAAGTAAGTATTAAGATTTCATATTCGCAAGTGGTTTCGGACGAAATGGGTTAATCGCAGCAATTTTATTTTTTCTGGATTTTTGACAGGTTGAAGGATTATATTTTACTTGTGGTATAATGCGTCTCAGGTATCTGTAAAATCAAATTTTAATCATGAAAATATTCATTTGGGTTGGCCTGTTCATGGGAAGTATCTGCCAGTTGTATGCACAAGAAAGATCCGTTGCCGTAACAATTGACGATGTACCTCAGGTAAATGTATACCATCAGTTGGGTAAAACATTTTCATTGTTAACCAGGCTTGATTCCCTGAACATTCCGGTTGCCATATTTATCAATGAAGATAAGTTAAATCAAACCGCAGACTTTGAGGGTAATAAGGCTTTGCTTGCCCAATGGATTTCAAGGCCTGGTATCACCGTAGGAAATCACAGTTATGCACATTTGAATTATGCAGACGTTGGTTACGAAATTTTTACAGAGGATATCGTCAAAGGCGAAAGGGTGACCAGGGAATTGGCGGAGAAATTTCATAAGCCTCTGAAATATTTCCGATTTCCGTTCAACAGCATGGGGAACGACAGCCTTCAGCATAAAAAAATGGCCGGGTTTCTTGAAAGCAAGGGATATCTCAATACCCCGTATACCGTTGAAAGTGAAGACTGGATGTATGACATGTTATACAACGACGCATTGGCCAGGCGAGACCTCGCGTATGCAGAAAGTGTTGGAAAACAGTATGTGGAAATGACCATTAAGCTCTTTGACCATTTCGACAGCCTTGCCGTTGCCCGCTACGGTCGTCCGGTAAAGCAAATTTATCTTTGTCATGATAACTTGTTGAATGCAAGGTACCTTGATAAAATTGTAAACGGTTTAAAAACAAAAGGTTATACCTTCATCAGCCTGGACGAGGCGCTTACCGATGGTATTTATAAATCGAAGGAATACTATTACGGTCGAGCGGGGTTTTCCTGGATATACCGTTACGTTCAGGATCCTGTCCGGCGAAAGACTATGGTGCGGACAGAACCGGTTAATCTGCCGGCTCAGCAGGCTTATGAGGAACTAATCAAAAGGAATAAATAAAAAAAGCATCCCGGACGATCAGGGATGCTTTCAAAAATGTTGTTATGATTAAACTTAGATAACGCGAACGTTAACTGCGTTTAAACCTTTTCTTCCATTTTCTACATCGTAAGACACTTTGTCATTTTCACGAATTTCGTCCTGAAGACCTGAAACGTGAACGAAAATGTCTTTCTCGCCATTTGCGGGCTGAATGAATCCAAATCCTTTGGAATCATTGAAAAACTTAACTGTACCTTCTGCCATTAGTATTGATCTTATAAGTATTGAAAGCCAAATGTATATAGAATTTACAGATAAACAAGAACAGTCCGGAAAAAGGTTTAGAATTAATCTACGTATGTATCGTTTTCAATGACAGGTATTTATGATTTAAACTTACAGTAATCTGGAATAAATCATATTATGTATTTGTTTCTAACGGAACTGGTGCAGGTTCTTTGCTATTATTTTATATTTGCAAAATGCACTTCAGTTCAGGAACAAAAAATCGTAAGACCTCCCATGCCGATTGTCCGCAATGATACGCACATACCTCCTTACTGGCTTCCAAACGGCCATTTTCAGAGTATTTACCCTGCGCTGTTCAGAAAAATAGAAGATGTTTTTTATGAGAGAGAACGCATCAACACACCGGATGAGGACTTCCTGGATCTGGACTGGGCGCTGAATCAGCAGAAGGCGGATATAGTGGGTACTCCGCTGGTAATCCTGTCACATGGGCTGGAAGGCAGTACCTCAAGCCAGTATGTGCTGGGGATGACCCGCCTGATGACGCGGTCGGGATATGATTGCCTGGCATGGAATTTCAGAAGCTGCAGCGGGGAAATGAATAAGGCTTCCAGATTTTATCACAGTGGTGCTACGGAGGATCTGGATCTGGTGGTACAATATGCAATTAAAAAAGGATACCGGTCTGTTTACCTCATTGGATTTAGTCTGGGTGGTAACCTTACACTGAAATATTTGGGAGAGCAGGGTTCTGAACTGCCATCCGAGATCCGTAAGGCACTTGTTTTCAGTGCACCCATGGACCTTAAAGCCTGCAGTATGGCTATGATACAGCCGCGTAACCGGGTGTATATGCACCGGTTTTTGAAATCACTCAGGCCCAAAGTAGATGAAAAGGCCAGGCTATTTCCGGATAAAATCGATATTAAATCCGGTCGATTTGTAAAAACGCTCTATGACTTCGACCACATCTATACAGCTCCGATCCATGGATTCAGAGATGCGGATGATTACTACGCGCAATGCAGTTCCATGCATTTTGTTGAAAATATAGGGATAGAAACACTGATTGTTAATTCGGAAAACGACCCGATCGTTCCCATTGCAAGCCTACCTTCCGATGTCATCGCCCGCCACGACAAGGTATTTCTGGAATCTCCGGCACAAGGCGGCCATTGCGGTTTCCGGCCATCGGTCTTGTCCGGAGGTATCTACTGGTCGGAACAGCGGGCGCTGGACTTTTTGAGATCTGCCTGAGTTTATTATTGGAATAGTACAAATTTTTCTTAATCAGGATATGCAGTAAAGAGGATGGGTAGATAAAATGATATGAACAGCTTTTTTATCCGCAGAATAAAAACTGATCCTTTCAATTTTTTGTTAGGGTGATAGTCGTGAGATTCGTAATTTTGTGCCTCATTTGAAAAGCACAGGATCAGCTTAGATCAGAGACTTTAATATTAAATTGGAAATTATTCAGTTATCTGCCGTTTCATGCCCACATTAACACTCAATCCCCCGTATATCATCATTGATTTTGACAGTACCTTCACCAAAGTGGAAGGCCTGGATGAGTTGGCTGCTATTGCACTTGCAGGAAGTTCGCAACGTGATCAGATTGTGGAGGAAATCCGTGATCTGACCAATAAAGGAATGAACGGGGAAATGTCGTTTGCCGAAGGGTTACGTAAAAGAATTGACCTTCTGAAAGCTAATAAGAGCCATATCGATGACCTCGTCACATTTTTACGTACTAAGGTGTCCGATTCGTTCTTGCGGAACAAGCAATTCCTGACAGAAAATGCGGACCATATCTTTATTGTATCAAGTGGGTTTAAAGAGTTTATTGTGCCGGTTGCGACTGAACTCGGCGTAAGAGCTGATCACGTTTATGCCAATGAATTCCGTTTTGATGCAGAGGGAAACATCGTGGGGATAGACGAAGAAAATGTACTTTCTACGGACGGAGGCAAGATTAAGTTGCTTGCCCAACTGAAACTGGAAGGAGAGGTGTATGCGATCGGAGATGGTTATACCGATTATCAGCTCAAAGAATCCGGATTGGCGAGCCGGTTTTACGCGTTTACCGAGAATGTAGAGCGTCCTAAGGTAATGGCCGTTGCGGACCATATTGCAACCTCTTTTGACGATTTTTTATACGATAACAAATTAAGTAGAAGCCAGTCTTATCCAAAAAGCCGCATTAAGGTGCTCTTGCTGGAAAATGTGCACCCGGCTGCGTTACGCGCCTTTGAGGAACAGGGTTTCAATGTTGAGTTTGTAAAAGGAGCACTGGATGAAGACGAGCTTTGTGAACGTATCAAGGATGTATCCATTATTGGTATCCGTTCCAAAACGAATATTACAAAACGCGTGCTGGAAAATGCTAACCGGCTGATGGCCATCGGGGCGTTTTGCATCGGTACGAACCAGATTGACCTTGACGAGGCGGCAAAACGCGGGATTGCTGTTTTTAACGCGCCATATAGCAATACGCGTTCCGTGGTAGAGCTTGCGGTAGGTGAAATGATACTGCTGATACGTAACACGGTTACCAAAAGTAATCAGATGCACCAGGGAGTTTGGGATAAATCGGCGGTGGGTAGTTTTGAAGTGCGCGGGAAAAAGATTGGTATGGTGGGTTACGGCAGCATCGGTACCCAGCTTTCTGTGGTGGCTGAGGCGCTGGGTATGCAGGTCTACTTTTACGACGAGGTAGAGAAACTTTCCATAGGTAATGCCCGCAAAATGAATACGCTGGAAGAGCTGCTTGCCGTTGCTGATGTGGTAAGCCTTCATGTGGACGGTCGCAAGGAGAATACCAGGATGATCGGTAAAAGGGAGTTTGACATGATGAAGGACGGCGTAATCTTCCTGAATCTTTCACGCGGTCATGTGGTGGATATACCTGCTCTGGCAGAGGCCGTGAGAAGCGGAAAAGTTGCAGGGGCCGGTGTGGATGTATTTCCTTACGAGCCTAAAACCAATGCCGAATCATTTGAAAGCGAACTCAGGGGATTGCCAAATGTAATTCTGACACCACACATAGGAGGAAGTACTGAGGAAGCACAGGAGAATATCGGACATTTTGTTCCAGGGAAACTACTTGAGTTTATGAATAACGGCAGTTCGTACGGAAGCGTTAACTTTCCGGAGGTTCAGTTGCCCAAGCTAAAGGATTCTCACCGTTTGCTTCACATTCATGCCAATGTACCGGGAGTACTGGCCAAACTGAACCATATTTTTGGCAAGAACAACATTAATATCACCGGGCAGTATCTCAAAACCAATGAGCATATTGGTTATGTGATCGTGGATATTGACAAAAATTATACAGAGGAATTTATTCAGGAAGTGAAGGAATTAGAAGGGACGATCAGGTTCCGGATGCTTTATTGATATTTTAATTGCCCGCTTGCGGGTAGTTGATCCGATGTTGTCAGGAATAGGTGGAATTTGCACGATTCCTGGCAACATACACATGAGCGAGCAAGATAGTGCTCACGTCTGACTTCAATCATTCAAACTTCTAGCCCAACAGAAATGCCGTTAACTTTTTTCACACCAGGACCAGCTCAGCTTTATCCCACTTTTGAAAAACACCTGCAGACTTTTGTAGCCGGCCAGCTGGGTTCGATATCTCATCGTAGCCAGCAATATCGGGATTTGCATAGGTTTACTGTGGAACAGCTCAGATTGCTGCTGAACGTACCCGATACCCACGCCATTCTGTTTCTGGGGTCGGCATCGGAGGCCTGGGAACGGATACTCTTCAGTTGTGTGGAGCTAGAGAGCTTCCATCTGGTGAATGGTTCGTTTTCCAAAAAATTCTATGACTACTCCAACGCATTGAATAAATATGCCCATAAGTATGAAAAGCCGATGGGGCAGGGTTTCAGTGCTGCGGAAATTGTAGTGCCAGAATATGCCGAATTAATGTGTGTGACGCACAATGAAACCAGCTCGGGTGTGCAGATGCCGGTAGCCGAGATACACAAGCTCAAAACAAAATACCCCGACAAATTCATAGCAGTTGATATGGTGTCTTCTGCTCCTTATCCTGAGCTGGATTATTCGCTGATTGATAATGCTTTCTTCTCAGTGCAAAAGGCATTTGGGTTGCCTGCAGGCCTTGGGGTTTGGATCGTGAGCGAAAAATGTCTGGAAAAGGCCCGATTGATTAAAGAACAATATTCAATTGGTGCCCATAACGATTTGCTGACGCTTTGGAAAAATGCGAAAAATAACGAAACTCCTGCCACACCCAATGTGATGGGAATATACCTGCTGGGAAAAATAGCAGAAGATTTTAATAGTCTGGGAGTAAGTAATATCCGGAAAGATACGGAACGGAAGGCACAGCTTTTGTATCAATTTATACAGAGTCACGATGCTTATTCGGCATTTGTGAATATAAAGGAATACCAGTCTCAAACGGTTGTTGTGGCCAACACGACACTGCCTTCTGCCGATGTTATCAAAGGTGCAAAGGCCAAAGGGCTTGTGGTGGGAAGCGGATATGGCGAGCATAAAGCAACACAAATCCGGATTGCCAATTTCCCTGCCACCTCCTTGGAACAAACGGAAGAGCTTATCAAAGTACTGGGCGATCTTTGATTTAAAGAAGATGGCCAGGCAAGCGCAGGATTTTATTATTCTGCGCTTTTTTTGTTCCCCATGGTTTATAAAGTAAAATCAGAATAGTCATATCTGGTCTTTTTACCGTATAACTTCACATATAATTCAGTTTGCCTGATCCAAAACCAAACTTTTTTAATAATGAATGACCAAACGAATCCGACTGAAAATCCCTCCCGCAGAGACTTTATCAAAACATCATCTTTGGCAGCGTCTTCATTTTTCATTGTTCCGCGTCATGTTTTAGGTAAAGGGTTTGTCGCACCGAGTGATAAGCTGAACATCGCCGGGATAGGAGTGGGCGGAAAAGGGAAAAGTGACCTTGCCAGCTTCGCCAAAAGCCCGAACGTAAATATAGTGGCACTTTGTGACGTGGATGATCGCCAGGCAGTTACCTCTCGCGAGAACTTCCCGAAAGCCAAGTACTACAAGGATTTTCGTGAAATGCTAAAAAAAGAAAAGAACAGCATTGATGCCTGTTCTATTTCAACTCCCGATAACACGCACGCCGTTGCCACACTGGCAGCGATGCAGCTCGGTAAACACGTATATACGCAAAAGCCCTTGACCCACGATATCTACGAAGCCAGGATACTGGGACAGGCGGCAAAAAAGTATAAAGTAATTACACAGATGGGCAACCAGGGTGGTTCGGGCAATGGTGTGAGGCGTATGAAAGAGATATATGATTCGGGTATCATCGGTGATGTGCATAAAGTGCTCTGCTGGACCAACCGCCCGGTGTGGCCGCAGGCCGTTCCTACCGACAATGTGGATCCGATACCGAAAGAACTTGACTTTGACCTTTGGCTGGGTCCGGCTCCCAAAGTAGGTTACAACAAGGAGTATCTTCCCTGGAACTGGAGAGGCTGGTGGCCGTATGGTACCGGTGCGCTGGGTGACATGGCCTGC
Source organism: Dyadobacter sp. CECT 9275 (assembly GCF_907164905.1). Classification (NCBI taxonomy): domain Bacteria; kingdom Pseudomonadati; phylum Bacteroidota; class Cytophagia; order Cytophagales; family Spirosomataceae; genus Dyadobacter; species Dyadobacter helix. The sequence goes on from NZ_CAJRAF010000001.1 coordinate 770,698, forward strand.
CACATTATGGATCCTGTTTACAGAATTTTACCGATACTATATCCTGTTTCAGTGGAATGCAGTGTGGGTGGAACCTGGACTTTCACTTTAAGAGAAAAAGATAACAATCCCGACTGGACACCTTTCACTACTTCTATTCACCTGGATTATCCACGTAACGACGGAAAAGGAAATATCAAAGTGAGCTGGTATGACGGCGGTATCCTGCCCGAGTTACCTGAAGAATTACTTCCGGGCGAAGTTTTTGGAAATTCGGATGGTGGTGTACTGTTCATTGGAAGTAAGGGAAAACTGCTGGCCGACTGCTACGGTGCTAACCCACGTTTGCTTCCGTTGAAGGAAAACCAGATCGTCAATATTCCGGAGACCATTGCGCGCGTTCCCAATGAAGATCATTACCTGAACTGGGTTGACGCCTGTATAGCCGGATACGGTAAAGGGGTAACAAGCTCTCCCTTCGAGTACGCAGCCCCATTCACAGAAAGTATCCTGATCGGTAACCTGGCTATCCGCAGCTGGATGTTGCGCGACAATCCAGCTGCCAAGAGAACGGTAGATAAGTACAACGGACGCAAGAAGTTGTACTGGGATGCTGCTAACATGAAAGTAACCAACTACGACCTGGCAAACCAGTTTGTAAAAAGAGAGTACCGCGAAGGCTGGGACTTGAAATTATAATCTTCAATTGAAGGTATATACCCACAGCAATGGACCGCCCGGTTCATTGCTGTTTTGCTTTTTGGCTTCCGTTAATGTGCTAATATTAAATGATATTGATAGTATAACTGTGGCAAACCGCTCTTTGTCAAGAAATGTTAAAGAGTGAATACTACGGATAGCTTTGGTAAATGGTGTACGGAACAGCAGCTCTGGGGGGCCGTCAGGCAAGGAGATGAGCACGCCTTTACCGTTGTTTTTGAAAGGTATCATGGGATATTATACAACTACGGCTCCAAACTCACGGCAGATACAGCGCTCATTGAAGATGCCATCCAGGATGTTTTTATAGATATATGGCGATTGCGTGCAGGCCTGACTGAAAACATTTCTTCCATAAAATTTTATTTGTACCGGGCATTGAGGAGGCGGATCCGGGTGACATTGGAGAAATATCCTTCTGCTCAGGAGATATCTGGCTTATCGGACCCGGACATTAGCCCTTTGTCCTTTTCCGATTCAGAAACAATACTTATCGAAACGGAATCAAACCATCTCCGTAAAAAAGGGTGAAAGAACTGTTATCCCAGCTTCCTGAGCGCCAAGTGGAAGCCATTACCTTACGTTATTTTGACGGCTTCAGTGTAGATGAAATTGCACAGATTATGGGCGTAACGGATAAGTCGGTCCGGAATTTTTTGTATAAAGCACTTTTTTCGCTTCGCCAGACACGAGAGGTACTTATTTCTTCTATCCTGATTGTGTGGTCCTTATCCCATTTTTAGATTTTTTTTCAAAAAAAGTTTTATTGATCGGAGGTCAAATCTCTTATTCTACGCTCTTTCTGTTTGAAAGGCTAAACGACTTTCCCTGATGGCAAAAAAATATGATCCTTTTTCTCTGACCGAGCTGATCAGAAACGATGAATTTATCACATGGGTTTTACATCCTGATTCAAAAAGTGATTTGCAATGGGCGGCCTTTTTGGAACAGTATCCCGAAAAGAAAAAAACAGTAGAGTCTGCACGGGCTTATATCATTCTGCTGGCGGAAGATACCGGAAGAAGCAGGCCCAGCCAGGCCCAGACCGATAGAATGTGGAAAGCGGTAGAAAGTGGCATGTCAGAAAAAAAGACCGAGTAACCTAGTCAAAATGAGGTATAAGTGTGGGGATTCGCCCTCTGACCGGCGAATCTTCCAAATCATAAGTTAGCAAGTCCCCTTCTCGAAGAGTAGTCAATAGTTGATTTATTTAAAATCTGAAAATGAAAAAGATAGTAATCCTCAGTCTGGTAGTCCTGGTTTTATCCTGTACGCAAAAGAGCGGAACACACAACGGTACGGCCGGGAAAAGCGGAGCCGTCAATGCGCGCCGGGCAGAAGTCCTGTTCCTTGGACATAACAGCAAACATCATGATTCGGGCAAGTATGCACCCTGGCTTTCTATCAAACTGTTTCAGAGCGGAATCAATATGTCGTACACGGCAAATCTGGCAGATATCAATCCCGAAAATCTCAGCAAATATGATGGATTGATCATTTACGCCAATCATGATTCGCTACCAGCTGCACAGGAGGCGGCCATGAAGGCCTTCGTGGAAAGCGGAAAAGGACTTATTCCCCTTCATTCGGCATCTGGTTGTTTCAGGAATTCGGCCTGGTATATCAAAACCATCGGCGGACAGTTTGCCTCGCACAAAACCGGAACTTTCAGGAATGTAATACTAAAGCCCGGGCATCCGGTGATGAAAGGAATAACTGACTTCGAAACTTTTGACGAAACCTACGTTCACAAAAATCTGAATCCGGATAAAATCATTCTGGGTGAAAGAGTGGAGGGCGATCACCAGGAGCCCTATACCTGGGTGCGTAATGAGGGAAAAGGGCGGGTTTTTTACACCGCCTACGGTCATGAAGACAGTACCTGGACCAACAAAGGATTTCTGGATTTGGTAAGAAACGGGGTACTCTGGGCCGTCGGAGACAAAGTTGCCGGACAGATCGCTGCCCTTAAAATCCCAAATGTTGACATCTATCAGTCTGATACGATTTCACATTACACCAAACGACATATGGTGCCTAAGATGCAGGAATCACTTTCTCCTGCGGAATCCAACAAACTCACTCAGATACCTCCTGATTTTGAGATAAAACTTTTTGCTGCCGAGCCTGACATCACCAATCCGATAGCGATGGCTTGGGATGAACGCGGGAGATTATGGGTGGTGGAGTCTGTAGATTACCCCAATACCTTTAAAGAAACAGACGGTGCTGCCAATGACCGTATCAAGATCTGCGAAGATACTGACGGCGACGGAAAAGCGGATAAGTTCACCACCTTTGCCGACAACCTCAATATACCTACGAGCATGGTGTTCTCAAACGGGGGTATCATTGTTTCTATGGCACCGGATTTCGTGTTCATGAAAGATACCAATGGAGACGATGTAGCGGACGTAAGGGAGGTGATCATGACCGGCTGGGGAAAAAATGATACCCACGCAGGACCTTCAAACCTCATGTATGGCTTTGATAATAAAATATGGGGGGTAAACGGATATTCTGGTTTTAAGGGTACCATCAACGGAAAGGCTTACAGTTTTCCGCAGGGTGTATATCATTTCAAACCGGACGGAAAGGAATTTGAGTTTTTGGGCAACAGTAGTAACAATACCTGGGGGCTGGGCTTTACGGAGGATAACAATGTTTTTCTTTCCACCGCTAATAATACACACAGCGCTTTTTATTCCATGCCTGCCAAATATCTGCAGCGGGTTGTGGCTGACGCCGGTAATCCCATACAGGCCGTTCAGAAAATTGACGGACATTATGACGCACATGCGTTGACACCCAACCTGCGGCAGGTGGATGTGGTAGGCGGATTTACTTCTGCCGCCGGGCACCGTTTTTACACAGCCAGAAATTTTCCCAAAGAATATTGGAACCGCATTGCCTTTGTAACCGAGCCAACGATTCGTTTGGTACACAAATCCATTATTGAGCCGGACGGTGCAGGCTTTAAGGAAAAAGATGGCTGGAATTTTATGGCCAGTTCCGATGAGTGGTTTGGACCGGTCCAGGCGGAAGTTGGCCCTGATGGGGCCGTGTGGATAGCCGACTGGTACAATTTCATTATTCAGCACAATGTTTTTGTTCCGGCACAGTCTCCCGCCGAATTCATTATTCCGTTTAAGGAACAGCCGCATGGTCCTGGAAACGCTTTCAGCAGCCCCATGCGCGACCTGAGCCATGGCAGGGTATACCGCGTGATCTATAAAAATGCAAAAACAGGTACATCCCTCAGGCTTTCCAAAGAAGACCTGCCAGGCCTTGTTGCTGCCCTCGAAAACGATAATATGTTCTGGCGTATGACTGCCCAGCGCTTGTTGGTGGAGTCAGGTAAAGTATCCGTTGCGCCTGATCTGTACAAAATTATTAACAACCCAAAGGTCGATGAGATCGGATTGAATAGCCCAGCCGTTCATGCCCTTTGGACCCTGCATGGCCTGGGCCTGCTGGATGGCTCCAATACCGAAGCGCTTGCCGTGGTGAATAAGGCACTTACACATCCGGCCGCCGGGGTCAGAAAGGCGGCAGCCATGGTTTTGCCTAAAAATGAAAAGAGCTTTGGCGGAATTCAGCAACTTCTGCAGGATAAAAGCCTGAACACCCGCCTGGCGGCATTTCTTAGCCTGACCGAAGTACCAGCTTCCGATAAAATTGGGGAGGCACTTTATGAAGCTTCTCTGGATGAACGAAATGCGAAGGATGCCTGGCTCTCCAAAGCGATTTTGGCGGCGGCTGTCACCCATGAGAAAGGATTTATTGCAGCAGCTGCAAAGCGGTCGCGCAGTTCGGATTTCAGTGCGCAGATCGTGGACGCCCTGAAAAAAGAGACTTACGTTTTGGGCAGGAGAAATACGTTTCAGTTTTCTCCGGACGTCGCCGGAAAAGAAATCACGATCAGGGCCAGTGTGGTAAAGGCTAAGGATAAACCGTTAAAGGGTTTCATTGCCGGACAAGGTGGAAAGGATGGCGGATATGCCCTGTATATTCAGGACGGGAAAGTGATCATGGCCGTAAAACAGCATGGTATGATAAGCCAGGCGGCTACTTCTGAACCGCTGCCCGACAAGTTTGATGTAGCGGCCAGGCTGACTAAAGGGGGAAATATCGGCATTGAAATAGATGGAAAACTGGTAGCGCAGGGTAAGGCTCACATGTTATTTGCGGCGCCGCTTTCAGGCTCGGTCCGTACGGGAGAGGATGTGGAAGGAGAAGACAAGCTGGGTAGTTATGAAGGGCGTTTCGGTTTTGTGGGAAATTTTCAGAAGGCGTCGCTTGAGCTTAACAGGCCTGACGAAAGCAAAACTTCCCCCGAGACGACCACCGGAAATACGTCGACCTCAAAACCAGCTAATGCTCTCATCATTGATTTGAAAGTGGAAAAGGAAATTATGCAATATGATAAAAAGCTGATCAGTGTAAAAGCCGGGCAAAAGGTGGTGATTAACCTTGAAAACCCTGATGGCATGCAGCACAATCTTTTAATCATTAAACCTGGGACTCTGCAAAAGGTGGGTAAAGCAGCTGACGAGATGCTGTCTGACCCGAAGGCAGCCGAAAAAAGTTATGTTCCCAAAATGCCGGAAGTACTGTTTTCTACCAGGCTGGTCAATTCCGGCGAAACTGTGACCCTCGAATTTACAGTGCCCGCTACCCCGGGAGATTATCCCTATGTATGTACCTTTCCGGGGCATTGGCGGGGGATGAATGGAATTTTAAGAGTTACCAAATAAACCCGGATAATGTGCCCGGTTTTGTTGTCAATCTAATTTTTTTCTGAATTAACTTTTATAAGAGATGATCCATTCACTAAAAGCCTGCCTTGTTTTTATCATGATTATGGGCTTGGGGGTAGCTCATGCAAGCGGTACTCTAACCCCGAAAAAGAAAAGGCCCGTCCGGGTATTATTGGTAGGTGGCGGTGCTTCCCATGATTTTGACAGGTGGTACAAGGGGGAAGATGTGTCCACGCTTCAGAAAGGCGGTCTGGCGACGGTTGAGTATACCAGTGATCCAACCACTATCCTGTCGAAATTACCGGATATAGATGTACTTCTTCTTGCAAATAATCAGCCGATCAGCGATGCAGCCACCCGCAAGGCCATTTTTGCATTTGCCGATGCCGGAAAAGGCTTGGTGCTGGCGCATCCGGCCATCTGGTACAACTGGAAAGACTGGCCGGAATACAATCAAAAACTTGTGGGCGGAGGATCAAGAGGGCACAACAAATACGGGCCGTTTGACGTAACCATCACCAATCCCAAACACCCTGTGACCAAAGGAATACCGTCCACGTTTCATCTTGACGATGAATTGTACTATTTCATACCGGACAAAACCGGAACGCCGGTTGAGGTACTGGCAACGGCCAAAGCGGCAGATTCGGATAAAGTTTTCCCTAGCCTGTTTGTCGTGAAATATCCAAAGGGGAGGATCGTAGGTATCGCCCTGGGGCACGATGCAGCGTCGCATACGCTGGAATCTTACCAAACGATTTTAAGAAATGCCGTTAAGTGGGCCGCGGGCAGGTGATACAGTTTAGATTGAAGGGGTTTGCCCTGAAAGGGCCTAATCCCTTAACCATGGGCAACGCCCATGAAGCCTATGAGCCCCTAACATGCATGTAATGGAATTCATAACCAATAAAATCATTCATTACCAAATAAGATAGAAAACATGAGTCAGAAGCAAATCACAGTAGTCATTGTAGGGATGGGTTTTGGAAAAGAATTTATTCCTATTTATCAGAGCCACCCAAATATTAAGGCGGTTGGAATTTGTACGCGCAGCAAACAAACCCGTGATGAACTGGCTGCTAAATTCAATCTGGATGAAGACCTGGTTTTCGAGCATTTTGAAGACATTCCCGCAAGAGAAGATGTAGATGCCATTCACATTGTAACACCTGTTCCCGAACATGCCCGAATGACACTGGCGTCGTTGAATGCAGGAAAACATACGGCTTGTACCATCCCTATGGCGATGACCAAAGAGGATTGTATCGCTATTGTGGATGCAAAAAGAAAGGCAAAAAAAGTATACATGATGATGGAAACAGCGCTGTATACCCGGGAGTTTCTATATGGTCTGAAGCTGGCCGAAACCGGTGAGCTGGGGCGGATACAGTTTGTCCGCGGCTCGCATATTCAGGATATGAGCATGGAAGGATGGGGTGAATACTGGAAGGGATATCCTCCGATGTTGAACGGTACACACGCCATATCCCCCTTGTTGAAAATAAATAATACTATTGCCGAAACCGTAGTATGTCATGGCTCAGGGAGGCTTTCCGATGATCTGGCCAGTCGCTATGGGTCGCCTTTTGCGGTAGAAACGGCCACTTTCACCCTGAAAAATTCGGATGTTGTAGCAGAGGCCACGCGTTCGCTTTTTGATGTGGTACGGCAGTATCGTGAGAGTTATGATGTATACGGGACCAAAATGTCGTTTGAATGGGAGCAACTTCAGGACGAAAGTCATATCATTTTTGATGGCGGCGAAAACGCCAAACGGGTGGATGTTCCGGATACGGATGAGCTTTTGATTGAGCCGATCAAACATTTTACCAAACGTGAGAAAATTGATGACCCCAATCACGTATCGTTTCTGCAGGGAGCCGGACACGGCGGATCGCACCCCCATTTGGTGCAGGAATTTGTAGCAGCCATTATTGAAGGGCGAGACTCTGCCGTTGATGCTGCACTGGCAGCAAACTATACCTGCGCCGGAATTTGCGCGCACGAGTCGGCCATGAATGGCGGGATCAGGGTGGATGTGCCAAGTTTTGAAGAATAAAACTTAGGCCCATAGGCCCGCAACATTTGAGCCATGGGTTAACCTATGGCCATTATAATTAAAATTCCAACAGATATGTTATTCGGTGCCAGTACATTTATATGGGTATCTCCGTTTTCCACGGCAAATATCGATTTGCTTACCAAAGTAAAAAATATGGGCTATGACATCATTGAAATAGCCGTAGAAGATACCAGTATTATAGACTGGCGGTCAATGAAAACGGTGGCCCGTGATCTGGATCTGAAAATCACCATCAGCGGCGCTTTCGGTGAAGAGCGGGATATTTCCAGTACAAACCCGCAGTTCCGCCAGTTGGGAAAACAGTATATCGTTGACTGTATCAAAATTGCTGCGGATGTTGAGAGCCCTGTTTTCGGTGGACCGGTATATTCCGCTGTGGGAAAAACCAGGCTAGTTTCAGAGGAACAGAAAAAACAGGAGCGTGCCTGGTGCGTTGAAACCCTGGCAGAGGTTGGAAAAATAGCGTCTGATTATGGCGTGGTGGTTGGCCTGGAACCGCTTAACCGGTTTGAAACGGATATGGTCAACACGGTAGACCAGGCTCTGTCGATCGTCAACGAGGTTTCCAGCCCAAACCTGAAGATTGTTCTGGATACTTTCCACTCGAATATCGAGGAAAAGGATATCCCCGCTTCGATCAGAAAAATCGGCAAGGAACTGCTTTGTCATGTTCAGGGTAACGAAAGCGACCGTGGTACACCTGGAACCGGGCATCTGGAATGGCAAGGGATCAAAGAAGCTCTGACGGATATCGGGTATGAGGGAGCTGTGGTTATTGAAACCTTCGGGCAGCCTTCTAAAGAACTGGCTCGGGCCGCCTGCATCTGGCGCCCGCTGGCCAACAGTGCCGATGAACTTGCCAGCGAGGGACTTTTGTTTTATAAGAGCCTGTTTTCATGAAGAGTTCTATCATGGTGATATGATGAACGTCCTGTTTTCGTTGCTGCTGATCCTTTCTTTTTTAGGGGAATCTGGTATTATCAGGACAATAGCAATACCCGGAGCAGCTTTTGATCCCGCCGATTCTGCAAAGTATACCAATCCGGTTTTTGAACCCGTACTGGCGGATCCGTCGGTAATCAGGGGAACAGATGGCTGGTTTTACGCCTTTGGTACCATGGATGACTGGGGAGATGGAAAAGGTGCTCATTTGGTTCCAATCCTGCGTTCCCGGAATCTTACCCGCTGGACCTTCCTGAAGGATGCATTCATAAAAAAGCCATCCTGGAAAGAAAAAGGAGGGATATGGGCTCCGGATATTGCCAGGGTGAATGGCAGGTATCATCTTTATTATGCCTTTTCTACCTGGGGAGATACTGACCCCGGTATCGGATTAGCAGTGGCCGATTCGGTTACAGGTCCGTTCCAGGATCAGGGTAAGCTCTTTCTCAGTTTGGAAGTGAATGTCCCGAATTCAATAGATCCGTTCTACCTGGAAGACGCCGGCAGGAAGTATATTTTTTGGGGGAGTTATTCCAACGCTTCTAACCAGGGTACCTTTGGTGTTGAACTTGCCGGTGATGGAAAGTCGGTGCCGGACCTGGGCAAAAAGTTTAAAGTGGCAGCAGGAGACTTTGAGGCGGTGATGATACACCGGAGAAACGGATATTATTATTTTTTCGGGTCAAAAGAGAATTGCTGTGATGCTGAAAAAAGCAAATACCAGGTTCGTGTAGGAAGGTCTCAAAAACTTGCCGGACCCTATCTCGACCAAGAGGGAAAACCGTTGAAGGAAAGAGGGGCGGGTACGCTCCTGCTTCACCGGACCGAGACCGTTGCTGGTCCGGGGCATAATTCCAGAATCATAACCGATAAAAATGGACAGGATTGGATGTTATATCATGCTATTGATGTGAAGCAACCGAAGGTGCCCAGTGGAGCCAACCGACGGGTACTAATGCTTGACAAAATAACATGGAAAAACGGCTGGCCGGAAATCAAAAACCAGCAGCCCGGAATCATAGAGCAAAATGCACCTACGTTTTAAAAGATAGATACCGCGAAAATCAATTTCTGACCTTATTCAACACGACAATTCTAAATAAATCTGAACGAATGAAACTATTAAAAACGACACTATGGGCACTGGCAGCGCTTGTTTTATTCCAGAACTGTTCCAAAAAGGCCGACAGCGAGAAAGAGGAAAGTGCAGCGGCCGGGCAGCCTGCCAAACGGGAGATTTGGACCAAAGAGCAAGCCAAACAATGGTACGGCCAACAGGGATGGCTTGTGGGAGCCGACTTCCTGCCAAGCACGGCGATTAACCAGCTGGAAATGTTCCAGGAGGCATCCTTCGACACCGCCACCATCAACCGCGAACTAGGCTGGGCGGCAGGTATCGGGATGAATACCATGAGGGTATATCTGCATGATCTTCTTTATGAGCAGGATTCAACCGGTTTTTACAAGCGCCTCGACGTTTTTCTGGACATTGCCGCAAAACATAAGATCAGGCCCTTGTTTGTTTTGTTTGATTCCTGCTGGGATCCTTTCCCGAAATTAGGGCCGCAGCGTGCTCCCAAACCTGGAGTTCACAATTCGGGATGGGTGCAAAGCCCTGGTTTTGAAGCCCTGAAAGACAGTACGCAATACCCGCGCCTCGAAAAATATGTAAAAGGTGTTGTCGGTAAATTTGCAGGTGATGACCGTATCCTGGCATGGGATATCTGGAACGAACCCGACAATACCAATAACAGCTCTTATGGCAAAGTGGAGCTTCCCAATAAAGTGGATTACGTGTTGCCTCTATTAAAAAGCTCCTTCGGCTGGGCCCGATCGGTAAACCCTTCTCAGCCGCTTACCTCAGGGTTGTGGGCAGGAGACTGGACATCGTACGAAACGCTCAAGCCAATTGAAAAACTGATGATCGACGAGTCGGACGTGGTTTCTTTCCATAACTATGAAAATGCCGCCGAATTCGAAAAGAGAATCAAGCAGCTTCAGCAGTACGACCGTCCGATGATCTGCACAGAGTATATGTCGCGCGGGAATGGCAGTTTCTTTGAAGGCTCACTACCGATTGCCAGGAAGTACAACGTAGGGGCCATTAACTGGGGGTTGGTAGATGGCAAGTCGCAAACGATATACCCATGGGACAGCTGGAAAAAGACCTATACAAAAGAACCTGAATTGTGGTTTCATGATATCTTCAGAAAAGATGGTACACCTTACAGACAAGCAGAAGTGGATCTGATTAAGGAGCTGACGGCTTCCAAGTAAGATAATCAGCTTGTTTAAAAACCTTCTTAACGGTACACTGCCGGTTAAGAAGGTTTTTTATTTGCCTCTTTTCAGGTAGTAAAAAAGGTTGTGTGAGGTCTTTTTTTTGCGGAAGTACTTGACCTTGCTAATGAAAATATTCAAATTCTTTTTCCTTTCTTTTACATTCATACTTGCTTTCCCCGGCGTTGTTCTTTTCGCACAAAAGAAAGCTCAGAAACCTAACGTCATTTTTATATATGCCGATGACGTTGGCTACGGTGACCTGAGCTGTTATGGAGCGACCAGAATCAGTACACCCAATCTGGACCGGCTGGCTAAGGAGGGGGCACGGTTTACGAATGCTCATGCGTCGTCTGCTACCTGTACACCATCCCGTTATGCCCTGATGACTGGCGAATATCCCTGGCGCCGAAAAGGTACTGGTGTTTTACCCGGGGATGCCTCTCTGATTATCCCTACCGACCGGCTTACGCTTCCCTCACTTTTTCAGAATGCTGGATATAAAACCGGGGCCGTGGGGAAGTGGCATCTGGGATTGGGAAAGACTAATAAGCAGATCAACTGGAACAAACCCGTTTCAACCGGGCCCAACGAAGTTGGCTTTGATTATGCCTTTTATTTTCCAGCCACTTCGGACCGCGTTCCAACTGTTTTTATGGAGAATCACGAAGTGGTAGGGCTGGACCCCGATGATCCCATTGAAGTAGATTATGCTAAAAAGATAGGAAACGAACCCACAGGGGCCGAGCATCCTGAATTGCTTAAACTACCCGCATCTCCCAACCATGGGCATAATAACACGATTGTGAATGGTATCGGGAGGATTGGCTTTATGAAAGGAGGCAAACAGGCCCGCTGGACAGACGAAGAAATAGGGCTGGTCTTTTTGAACAAGGCTGAGTCTTTTATAGAAGAGAACAAAGCAAATCCGTTTTTTCTTTATTTTTCATTAAATGATATTCACGTACCGAGGATGCCAAGTACCCAGTTTAAAGGCAAAAGTGGCATGGGCCTGCGGGGAGATGTAATATTACAGATGGACTGGACAGTAGGGGAAATTCTTAAGAAGCTGGATGACCTCAAACTAACCGAGCATACCCTGATTATTTTTTCAAGTGATAATGGCCCCGTACTGGACGATGGCTACGCCGATAAAGCTGTTGAGCTTGCCAAGGGCCATAAGCCGGCCGGTAGCCTGCGGGGCGGTAAATACAGTGCGTTTGAGGGAGGGACGAGGGTTCCGTTCCTGGCAAGATGGCCCAGGGTAATCAAAGCCGGAACTGAAACTGACGCATTGGTGTGCCAGATAGACATGCTGTCTTCCTTTGCGGCTTTGTTGCAACAAAAACTTTCTTTTGAAGATGCGCCCGATAGCTTTAATCAGATAGATGCTTTCCTTGCAAAGCCGGTAAAAGGGCGTGAGTCACTCGTGTTACAGGGAGGTACATTAGCCCTTAAAAAGGGAAACTGGAAGTATATTGAGCCAAGTGATGGAATTGCTTATATGCCTCTGACGGGTACCGAAACCGGTAATGACAAAAAACCGCAGTTGTATGACCTGGGCAAGGACCTGGGTGAAAAAAGCAATGTTGCTGCCCAAAACCGGAACAAAGTAAAACTGATGCAGGAAGAGCTGGATAAAATCAGAGAAGCTGGCAGGAGCCGGTATTAGTTTGATACTGAACGTTTTTTTTGTAGTCATTTTTTGTAAACGGGAGCCGTAAGGGGCAGCCGTTTACAAAAAATGGGAACCTCTATAGTCCGTCCTGTGTACCGAGCAGATCCTTTAAAGATTCACGCCTTCTGATGAGCTTTGCGGAGCCGTGGTCTACCAGTACTTCAGCTGGCCTGAATCTGGCGTTATAATGAGAGCTCATCGTGTAGCCATAAGCCCCTGCATTCAGCATAACCAGAATATCACCCGGACGAACCTCCGAAAGTGTGCGGTCTGATGCAAAAGTGTCAGTTTCACAGATGTACCCCACCACATTGTATGTCTTTTCGGTTCCTCCCGGATTGGAGGTATTAAGTATATGATGATAGGAGCCGTACATCATCGGGCGGATCAGGTGGTTGAGGCCGGTGTCGACATGGACAAAATTACGTGCCGGATCCTCCTTGACAACCGTTGTGGTAGTAAGCAGGTATCCTGACTCGCTTACCAGGAATTTACCAGGTTCAAACCAAAGCTGCAACTCACGCCCATACTCGGCACAGAATTTTTTGAAACGCTCTGAGATTTTGGTACCAAGTAAATGCATGTCGGTTATTTCGTCGCCCGGCTTGTAGGATACCTTAAATCCGCCGCCAAGGTCAACGATCTGAAGGTCTGGGAAACGTTTGGCGGTTTCAAAGAGGATATCTGCAACCTGGATGAAAGGTTCGGCATCCTTAATGTCGGAACCGGTGTGCTGGTGCAAACCGATCACTTTAATGCCGTAACGGTTTACAACTTCCAGTATCTGCTCAATTAATAATACCGAAATTCCGAATTTGGAGTCGGCATGTGCGGTCATGATCTTGGCATTTCCACCCGCAGCCACATTCGGTTTGATCCGGATCAGGCAGGGTTTAGTACTGCCATAAGTCTTTCCGAACCACTCCAGAAGGGGTATACTGTCTACATTAACCAAAGCACCTGCTTCTACTGCCTCCTTCACCTCATGGAAAGGAACACCGCTGGGGGTAAAGGTGATCTGGCCTGCGTCGTACCCGGCAAGCCGCCCCATTTCAAATTCCCCGGGTGAGACTACATCCAGTTCTACACCAATTTCCCGCATCAGCCGGAGAATAGAAAGGTTGGTATTGGCTTTACAGGCATATTTGATTTTCATGTTCACCGAAGAGAAGGCCTCCTGCAGTTCTGCCACTTTGCGGCGGATGGTGCCACCGTCATAAACATACAACGGGCTGCCGTAAGTTTCTATCAGTTCTGACGGGCTAATGCCTTGTATTTGATAGGTATTGTTTTCTGAGAGCTGCATTATTTCAAATTGTAATTCTTGTTTTTATTGTCAGAACCGCCCTCAGGCGGTCAGATATTTGTCCAGATACACCGACATTTCCTCCTGGAGTTTCTTTGCCTCCAATCCGGCATGGAGGGCAAAATCTACACCATTACCAGCATATATGATACTTCGGGACGCGTTGACGAGCAGGCCGCATGATTTGTTCATGCCAAAACGGGAAACTTCCTCAAGGTTTCCTCCTTGTGCACCCACACCAGGAACCAGCAGGAAATGTGCGGGAGCAATGGTCCGGATATGCGCAATGTCCTGTGTCTGAGTGGCGCCAACAACATAGATCATCCTGTCGGCACCGGCCCACGTTTGTGATATTCGAAGTACTTCTTCAAACAAGGCCCCGTTTTCTGTTTTCAATCGCTGAAAATCTGAACTTCCTGCATTGGAGGTAAGCGCGAGCAGTATCACCCATTTTTCTTCAAATTCCAGGAATGGGAGTACGGAATCGCTTCCCATATAAGGTGCTACTGTTACAGCATCAAAGTCGAGTCCGGAAGATTTGGGGTCAAAAAAAGTGCGGGCATATAGTCCTGAGGTGTTTCCGATATCTCCCCTTTTTGCATCTGCAATGGTAAAATGGCTTTTTGGGATGTACTCAATTGTTTTCTGCAGACTTTCCCAACCCTTTGCACCTAATGCTTCGTAAAATGCAATATTGGGTTTGTAGGAAACGCAATATTCCGCAGTAGCATCTATGATCTGTTTGTTAAAGGCAAAAATGGGGTCCTGTTCTTTCAGCAGGTGAGACGGGATTTTTTTAATATCAGTGTCAAGACCAACACAGAGATAGGATCTCTTGGTTAAAATCTGTTCAAAAAGCGCTTCGTAAGTCATGATATTTTAAATATTGCGCCGAAATTACAACGTCTGCCAATAGATTCATAAATTTGTGCAGATATAAAATGATAACGTTCAGCAATAAAACCAACATAACACCCATGCACATCCGGGAAACATCGATTTCAGGTTTGATTGAGTTTACTCCAAGAATTTTTGAAGACGAAAGGGGGCTGTTTTTTGAATCCTTCAATAGTGCTTCGTTTGAACAGTACGGTTTGCCCACCAACTTTGTTCAGGATAACCAGTCTTTCTCTAAAAAAGGAGTTGTTCGCGGGTTACATTTTCAAAATGCGCCTTTTGCCCAAGGCAAATTGGTGAGGGTTATTTCCGGCCGGGTGTTGGATGTTGCCGTGGATATTCGTCCTGAATCCCCGACTTTTGGAAAGTACGAGGTTTTTGAATTAACCGGAGAACGTAATAACATGGCATATATCCCGGAGGGTTTTGCGCACGGTTTTGCTGCGCTGGAAGATTCCATTTTTAGCTACAAATGTACTAACGTATACAACAAGCAAAGCGAGTCGGGAATTTTATGGAATGATCCTTCCCTGAATATAGACTGGGGCGTGGCGAATCCTATTGTTTCTGAAAAGGACCTACTCCTTCCTACCTTCAAATCTTTATTCAGTAAACAAGACCTCTGAGACGCCGGGGATTGATTTTATCAGCTCGCCCGCCTATTTTTCAAAAAGCTCTTCCAGGGCTTTTGATGCAACTTTTTTGGCGGAGTTGGGATTCTGCCCGGTAATAAGCCGCTCGTCCATTTCGATGTACTCGATAAATGGTATTACAGATTTGGTGAAATGTGCCCCGCGTTCCTTAAGGACGTCTTCCAGATAAAAGGGTACTTCACTCACCAGGCTCATCAGTGTTTCTTCCATGCTGGTAAATCCGGTAAGGTATTTGTCCTGCAGCAGGTAGGTGCCGTCGGACAGGCGCACATTGATGAGCCCGCAAACTCCATGGCTGACGGCGGTTACCATTCCGCCATTTTCGTATATTTTCTGGGTTATTTCCTGAAGTCCTTTGTGGTCGGTCAGATCCCACATTGCGCCATGTCCGCCCGCGAAATAGATCAGGCGGTAATCTCCCGCGTTGATTTGAGAGGGGCTTAGGGAATTTTTAATTTTAAACTGAAATGCCTGATCCTCTGAATATTGAAGATTGATCTCGTCTTTCAGATCAAGGCTTCGTTCGTCCATAGGAATTTCTCCTCCCTGGGGGCTTACAATGTCAACCAATAAACGCCGTTTGACCATACAATCATAAAAGTGCGTCAGTTCATTGAGCCACAGGCCGGTTTTACCTGTTTTCGACGGATAGGAATCGTGGTTGGTACAGACAATGAGTACTTTCATGGCATGGCAGATTTGGTTTTTGAAAACCCGGTTTAACCAGGGAACTGAAACCTGGTAACAATCGGTGAAATATACCAGAATTTGGGTTCACTTGGGGTATTCATACCGGATAAATCAGAATCATTTCTGCTGAACGGGCAGTATACAGGTTTGGAAGGTTTTTTGGTAAAGTCCGGTTGGCGAGGCAGAGGCAAATAAAGAGAAGCCTTGGATGGCTAAGGTAAGTTTACAATAACTGGTTTTTGTAAGCAAAGGCCACGGCGGCGGCAGTGGTTTTAGTGCCGGTTTTTTCCAATACCCTCAGCCTGTGTCCTTCCACGGTACGTACGCTGATGAATAACTTTTCGCTGATTTCCACCGTAGATAACCCGTCACAGATCAGTTGTAAAACTTCCTGCTCACGCGAAGACAGTGCTACATTACAAGCATTGGGGAAAAAAGGATGTTTATTGGGCTGGCGATTTACCATTTTACGGTGCATGGCCTTGGAAACAAAATCGTTGTAGTAAAATCCTTCTTCTGCTACACGGCGGATCGCTTTTTCCACTTCATCCGGGCTGGTGTCTTTTAACAGGTATCCTTGTACGCCTTTTTCAAGCATATGGATCACAAAGCGATCCTCATTATACATGGAAACAACAATTACCTTAATCTCCGGAAAGCGTTCGAAAGCTAGCTCGGTTGCCTGGATACCATCCATTACGGGCATCTGCAGATCCATAAAGATAATATCGGGCGTGTTGTCCGGCAGTTTGTCAAGCAGTTCCTGTCCGTTGGCCGCTTCCAATACGAAATTAAAATCAGGGATGCCGCTCAGCATAGAAATAAATCCTTTGCGGAACAATTCATGGTCATCTGCGATGCCTAATTTTAATACTTTCATCAGGATTCTTATTAAATAATCATGGGGCTTGGCCGGATGCTGCTGCTTAGCCTTTGCAATTTACTCAACTTAGCTGAAATTAAAGAATGCGTTCTCTGCGGAATGGGTGTAATGGTTCGGGCCTGGTTTCGGTAACCGGCGCCACCGGAACCTGCGCAAGAGCGCTGGATCCTCCTTGTTCGGGCCTTTCATACTGAACGGTCCCGTTCACGATAGCCAGCCGGCTTTCAATTCCCAGCAGGCCCAGTCCGGCCAGGTTGTTGTCTTTTATTTGCTCAGGGTCAAAACCAATCCCGTTGTCTGTTACCCGAAGGTTGATATGCTTATGGTTAACTTCCAGTGATATGGCAATTTTAGAGCATCTGGAGTGTTTAATGGCATTGTTAACCAGTTCCTGCATGATACGGTAAAGAGTTAACTCTATCTTCTGGCCCTGCCGGGGGAAATCATCAGCGTTAGAATGGAAGGTGATCGTCAGTTGGTTACCTTCTTCCAGTTTATTGATGAACTCGGAGATCGCATCCGCAAGGCCGAACCTTTCCAGGGTTGTGGGTACCAGGTCACGCGTGATGCGGCGCACGTGCAGAATGGTTTCTTCTACCAGAGACTGGGATTTCCGCATGATCTGGTCTTCTTTCACACCCGATTCGGCCACCAGTTTACTGAGTTGATTGAGGCTCAGCTTGGTCAGCGATAACATAGTACCGATGTCGTCATGCAGATCCTGCGCGATACGCCTGCGTTCGGTTTCTTCGGAGTTGAGTGCGGTATCCAGCAGCAGCCGACTGTAATTTTTTTCGATGTCGTTCAGCTTTTTTTCTTCCTCGAATTTTCTTTTCTGATAATACATCACAAATGAGATAACAAAAAATGCCATCATCAGCATTGCAATGGAAGCAATGAGCAGTGCAAGTTTCAGCTCCTCAATGTTTTGCATAATTATTAATAGAGTGGTAATAAACACCGATTGCAATGAATAACATACTAATGATTTCAAAAATATTAGGGATATATTCCATGAAACCGATATCAACAAAGTTGTCCCATCTGAATGTGTAATGGAATATGGGCGCTATAAACACGAAGCTGGAGTAATACAACAGCAATCCTGAGCATACCCAGAAAAAAGGATAGGCCAGCAGGTTGTTAATTTTTAATGACAGAATCAGTTCACGGAAATATACCAGAATCCAGAATATCATCAGTACACTCTCTAGCGTCAGTGAGTACAGTAATAACTTGTGATCATGCAAATCCGAAATGTCTGGATTTACATGAAAAAGGTCCCATGCGAAAAATAGAAAGTTAAGAAATATTGAACCAGCAACCAACAGCCGGAAGGGTTTTGATTCAATTTTTACTACAAACATAGAACTCAATAGGGCATATCTGACGGGGATGCTTATGTTAAAAAAAATAACTGTGTTTGTTGATATGGAAGCGTAATGGAACATAGCCAGATCTACAACCACTTTAAATATCAGGTAGATCAGCAGAATACAAAAAACTTTGTCCTTGTAAGCTTTTTTGGATATAATTAAAAAAAGTGGGACGATACTGATTAATATTCCTGCGCTAACTAAAGGTTGTAGTTTGATTAAATTCAGATAGCTGTCAACCATTTACCATTTTATTAAAGTATTATTGTCCGCACTGCCGGGGACAAATCGGGCCACCTGTTAAAGCCTGTTGTTGCGGAGCATCCTTAAGTCCTGATCTTATGCCTTTGACAAGATCGTTTCCGTCTGCATCCACCGGTACTATGATAAGCCTGGAGGTATTTTTGCCTTTACCAAAAACAATTTCGTCAGCAGAGTGATCTTCCTGGCGGTTTCCGTAATACACCCTGAATCCCACACATTTATCACCATGTGCATCCATTAATTTTTTGAATTTATTGATGCCAAAAAATTCGGCTTCCACAAAATTCTCCTGTCTTCCAACAAACTCTTTCTCTCTTTTTTTGTGTGGGACAGTTAACTCCTGAACCTTTGATAATGTTACTAATTCGCCTTCGTCTCCGGTAAATTTCATCGTATTCAATGTTTTTAATATATAAAAGTCTATACGTAAAATTAGCACTAGGTATTTCAATAATCAAACGGTTGTGTATTTATTGAGTTAACGGTAAAATTCTTAACTTTCTTAAAATCATATTGTTATGTAATTGTAGTTTAAAAAAATGCGTAGAATTACCTGGTGTAACACGGTGATTTACGGCTTACTTAAATGGTATTTACCTGTTCGGGAAATTGGGGGTTTTCACGCTAAAATCAGGACTTCCGGTGATTTACCTTTGTAACAGGTAAAGTAATATTTTCAATAATAGGGATAAGGGTTAGGTTATTCGGAAAGCTGTTCCATCTTTGGAGCAGCTTTTTTATGCTTCACATTTCAGGAATAACCGGTTGAATCATGGAAAAGCCGTTACTTTGGCACTCCGGCAATCATAGATGATCCATGAAACCAAACGTTACCATTGAATATTGTCCAAAGTGTGGCTGGCTTTTACGAGCTGCATGGATGGCGCAGGAACTGCTTACTACCTTCCAGGACGATCTGAAATCTGTGAGTCTGATCCCTTCGGAAGTACCAGGGCGATACCAGATTACGTTAAATGAAGAACTGGTCTGGGACCGGAAACGCGAAGGCCATTTCCCGGAACCCAAGGAGTTGAAAAAACGGATAAGGGATATCATTGACCCTGAAAGAAACCTCGGACATAACGACAGGTAAATTATTATTAAAAAATTCATGAGACTAGGTATTACCAGCTTGCTCCTTTTGGGAGCGTTACATCTGAACGCCCAAAATAGGGTGGAGGACTCAATAACAGTAAAGCCGAAAAAGGCGTCGGTTAATTATTTTGGATTTCGTTTCGGAGGCTTGTCCAGTGATTTTAGTGGGAATGGAGGAGTGGGAATTCCTGCGCCGGGAGGGAAGTCGTTGCTGGGGTGGCATGCCGGTGGGGCGATGGATCTGTACACCAGGAAGTATTATAATGCCCGCGTTGAACTGTCCTATATTTCGAAGGGAGGGAAAGATACCTTTGGGAATGAGCGCATTGAAATGGAGAGTATGAACAGGTCTCAGTATGTCCAGCTCAGTGTTCTGCCGCTGATCGTAAAACCTGGTTTTAAAAAAATCAATCCCTATCTCGGACTTGGAGGGTACTACGCAAGGAGAGTCGCCATGAAGTCCAGAACCAGAACCAGTCTGGAGCCTGCGTGGGAGAATGATCCTGTAACGGCGCGGAACCTCAATGTGAAAAATGACTTTGGGTATTCTCTTTCTTTGGGTATTTATGTATGGAAAAGACCACTCTTAGAAATGCGTTATGAAGCCGGAATCCCTTCGGTATCCTCCACTTCCCGTATTAAAAACCGTTCTCTGGTGCTTTCCTTTTCAATTTAGCTTATGAATTCTTTGATAAAACCCGGTATCCGCTTGGTTTGTTTGATACTGGTCATCTTTATTTCCAGTGGTTGCGAAAAACAGATGACGCAGCCGGTGGACGATTTTTACCGTTTTGATAAAATGAGCCGGTTGACAATCAAGAAACCGGCTAAGACGGACTTCTTTCTTGGTATCGACAAGGCTGATATACCTTTGGAAGTAACCGCTTTCGACACAGAGGGGTTGATCATTAAAACACCCCAGGAAGCGGTTAGTTTTTATGCCAATGAAAACAAATTGGTCGACGAGTTGTTTACTCCTGACAAAGCTGGGGTTTTCAGGATAGTGGGGAAGCTGGCCGGGCAGGTGAGTGATACCGTTCGGCTAAGGGTGTTTGATCCGGCGTCCCTCACACTCCGGCTCACTGCGCTGGACGAAACGGATAATCAGCTCATTGCAAATGGGGTAGATACGCTCGGTTTTCGCATCGAGTTGCTATATGGTTCAGAGGTACTTAAGGTGGATATGCCTCTGGTACTTTATGTAAACGGAAAGGAAACCAGTCAGCCGTTTTCCACAACAGAAGCAGGTGAGTACAGGTTTGTTGCAAAGGGCCTTGGTATTGAAAGTAACGAAATTGTGATTAAAGCGATTTCCCTGCCTGCTTATGCTATCGTACGGCTTCCGGTGATCTTCCATGAAATCAACAGGCAAAATCTCACCGGAAATGAAATCAGGCGCCTCACCGACGGGATGACAAAGGCCTACCGGAATAAACTGAATCTGGCAAACGGGCCTAAGGACCAGAACGCAACGGATGTTTATGTTGAATTTTACCCCGCGACAAGAGGGCTGGATGGGAATCCGCTCTCAGTTCCGGGCCTGGACAGGGTGGCGTCCCAGAAAACGAGTTTTGCACAAGAAGATACATATTACGATTCCTTTAATTCTTTTTGGGATCCGGAACAGTACCTGAACATCTGGGTTTACCCGAATATAACCGGCAGTTATGCCAATGCCTCCTGGGCTTATTTTGGGGTTGTTACCGAGCCAATGGTAGGTATGGGAACAGGTGTGAAGGGTTCATCTCCCTGGTTTCCGTTTGGGATTTTCCTGAATGCCAGTCACTTAAGTAGTACTACTGAGGAGATACTTGCCCATGAAGTGGGGCATATGTTTGGCCTTGACCATGTTTTTGCCGGAAACGGCAGCAGTTTCGAGCCCTGTACAGCGGCGGATCCTGATCACTGTTCTGATACACCATATTATGACAGAAGAACATATTCGGATAACTTGTCGGCTGCATTTAGTGAGCGGTTTAAACGGACCTCCTGTGCTGGGGAACAATATACTTCTACCAATTTTATGGATTATTATTACGGATACAACAATTCCTTTACTCCCGAGCAGCTGAAAAGGGTACGCCATACCATAAGTTATGGATTGTGGCTTCCCACTCCTTTTAATGGTATGGTATCGGGTAGGAAAAGTGGGGTTTCTTCAATCGTTACAAGGCCGGCCAATCTTAAATACATCAAACCGGTGATTTGTGATCTGCATTGATTTTAATTATTTTAGTGTCATTTTGTCACTTGTTTTAAACTGAGCGGTAAAACTGTCAGTGTTGGTTGGGTGTGGATGGGAGAATAATTGCAATTAATATGGTTTTATGAATTTTCAGGTTAAGATAGGGCAAAGCCTTAAATTTTTTGTCTGATAATCATCTTTGGCACATTGTTTTTCGTTTATTATAAAAAATATCTGAAACCTAAATGATCAATGGCCATGGATAGCAAACTAAAAATACCGCAGGAAATGTTGATGAACATTGATTTCATCAACACAGTGAACGGTGGAATGAGTGAGCCTGCCATTCAGCTCGAAAAGGGAGAAGATGGTTTTGAGGTGGTTGTAAAAGTGCCAGGGATCGAGGTGGATGATCTGCAGCTGGAAATTGTAAAAGGAAAACAAAATTCCAACCATTTAAAACTATTTCATCTTTTACCAATATTTTCTCAGGAGTCGCTTCCCGGAGATGAGCAGTGGAGGTCAGTCCGCTTTATCAATACTTTTGTCATCCCGGACGGTGTGGATACGGAAAGTATTACGGCACGTTACGATGATATGAGCAGGCAGCTACTTCTCCACCTTCCCTTTGGGGATGAAAAGGGCCTCTTCCGCAGAAAAGTGGAAATACACCGCTGGTAGTAACCAGATTTCATACCGAAAAATGCTCATTGACCTTGTGTTGATGAGCATTTTTTAATGGGGGTATAAATGAATCCTGTTAGAATTGCATATTGTCAACAGATTGTATTAAGAAAACGGAAATATTTCGAGTCGTGTTTAAAAATACTTCTACATATCTGTATCTTAGCAGATAAGAAATAGATTACTCTCCATTCTTACTCAACGATATGAAAAAGTCAAACATTTTCGCTTACATAGAGCTGTCCAAACTGGTCGAGGAACTCAGATCAGCTTACGATTCTGGCCGCTTAAAGGATAAGTTAAAGTCACAGGCGGCGTACTTCAATATTATTGAACCCAGGTATTTTTCGGATGCATCTATCAGTGAATGGGAAGCCGTTCTTGATCTGATCCGTCAAAAGGGCGCCCGTACCGATGAGCAGGGTAAGGTTGTGTTGAACGCGGTAAGTAACACGATCGATCACCTGTCCGAAAAGGAGTGTATGGTACTGGCCGATAAGGTATATTTTGTTTTTGATAAAGTTAAAAAGGAATTTCAGTAGGATGTATAGGTATGGCGGATCAGGGACTCCCGCCATACCTGCACATATTTTTAACTCACGGTGGCTCCATTCCATACGTCTTTGCCAGGTTGCACAAAGGCCAGGCTGCCGTCACGGTCTTCTGCCATCAGAATCATTCCATGACTTTCCATTCCCATCATTTTTCGGGGAGCAAGATTGGCCAGGTACAATACCTTCCTGCCAATAATTTCCTCAGGCTTGAAATGCTCTGAAATGCCACTCAAAACCGTCCGCTGTTCGATACCGATATCTACTTTCAGTTTCAGGAGTTTTTTGCTTTTGGGAACTACTTCTGCTTCAGTAATGGTAGCAACCCGGATGTCCATTTTACAGAAATCGTCATACTGGATTTCCGGCCTTACTTCTGAGACCGTCTTGCTTTCCAGCTCATTGAGCCGTTTGGCGTCGTGTAGTTTTTGTACCTGTTTTTCAATGACAGTGTCCTCGATCTTCTCAAACAACAGTGCCGATTCGCCTATTGCAGAGCCTTCGGGCAGCAGATCCGGCCTGCCGGCATTGGCCCAGTTGGTATCACGCAGTCCAAACTGATCGAATATTTTCCTGGCCGTAAAAGGAAGTACCGGTTCCGAAACAATGGCCAGCGACGCAGCTATCTGGAGCGAGATATTCAGTATGGTATTTACTCTGGCAGGGTCGGTTTTGATAACATGCCAGGGTTGTGTATCAGCAAGGTACTTGTTGCCTGTTCGTGCCAGGTCCATGACCAGCGAAAGTGCCTCCCGGAAACGGTAGTTCTCCATTGACTCCGCAATTTTTGCGGGGAAAGCAGCCAGATCTCTTAATACATTCAGGTCAATTTCCAGCAATTCTCCTTGGGCAGGAACCGTACTTTCACAGAACTTCTGGGTAAGCACCACCGC
This sequence comes from Dyadobacter sp. CECT 9275, assembly GCF_907164905.1. Classification (NCBI taxonomy): domain Bacteria; kingdom Pseudomonadati; phylum Bacteroidota; class Cytophagia; order Cytophagales; family Spirosomataceae; genus Dyadobacter; species Dyadobacter helix. Next base: position 794,617 of record NZ_CAJRAF010000001.1, read on the forward strand.
CCGGTTGATGAAGTTGCCGTAAATTCCTACCAGCTCGCTGTTGTTGCGTGTCTGGAAATCTTTCCAGGTGAACTCACTATCCTTGGTTTCAGGAGCATTAGCCGCCAGTACATAACGCAGAACATCCTGTTTTCCGGGAAGTTCGTTCAGATACTCATGAAGCCACACCGCCCAGTTGCGGGAAGTGGAAATTTTGTCGCCTTCCAGGTTCATGAATTCATTGGCGGGAACATTGTCGGCCAGTATGTAATTTCCCTCGGCCATGAGCATAGCGGGGAAGATGATACAATGAAAAACAATATTATCCTTCCCTATGAAATGAACCAGCTTGGTTTGGCTGTTATCTTCTCCTTCCGCATTTTTTTTCCACCATTTTTCCCAGCCGTCTTCCGAACCGTTTTTTTGTAAAAGCCAGTCCTTGGTGGCGGAAATGTAACCAATGGGTGCTTCGAACCATACGTATAGTACCTTTCCGTCAGTATCTTCCACCGGTACTTTTATACCCCAATCCAGGTCACGCGTCATGGCTCTTGGCTTGAGGCCATCCTTCAGCCACGACTGGCATTGCCCGAAAACATTTGTTTTCCATTCGCTATGGCTGTTTACATAACTTTCAATATCGGGCTGCATGGTATCTAACGGAAGGTACCAGTTTTTGGTAGCCTTTAGTACAGGCTTTGCGCCAGACAATGTTGAGCGAGGATCCTTGAGTTCAAGCGGGCTCAGTGTTGACCCGCAACGTTCGCACTGGTCACCATAGGCATTCGGGTTGGCACAGACCGGGCAGGTACCCACAATGTATCTGTCGGCCAGGAACTGCTGAGCCGTTTCGTCGTAATATTGTTCCGTGGTTTCTTCTACAAAAACACCTTTGTCATAAAGGTCGCGGAAGATTTCCTGAGATGTCTTATGATGAACAGCCTTGCTGGTCCGGGAATAAATATCAAAAGAAATACCCAGTTCCTTGAAAGCCGCATCGATCTGAGTATAGTACTTATCCACTACTTCCTGCGGCGTCATACCTTCTTTTTTTGCCCTGATGGTGATAGGTACACCGTGTTCGTCTGTTCCACTGATGAAGGCAACTTCCCTGCCTTGCGAGCGGAGGTACCTGACGTATATGTCAGCAGGAATGTAACATCCGGCCAGGTGGCCAATATGTATGGGCCCGTTGGCATAAATCAGTGCCGCCGTGACGGTATATCGTTTTGGATTAGTAATGGGCATTGCTGAATGAAATAAAATTAAGACTTGTAAAATGATCTGAGCACTTTTAAGATAGGATCATTTGCAGGACAAAATTAGTAAAAAAGCTACCGGTAAATCATTCTTACCTCAGGAGGTTTTGCCAATAAAACATCCGGCTGGTTTTGAAAGGAAAAAGCGTGTGTGAATCATGGTCTTGATTCGGGCTGGATCACTATTTACGGCCGCCCATGTCTAATTTTCTAATCGCACTGATAGTCATAAGGTTCAGAAAAGAAAATGAAAGAAATTGAAAGAAAGTAGAAGTTCATAAGTTAATTTGTGCTGCGAATGTACATCACCACTATAATCTTTCAACGTAAATGAAAAAAGTATTTTATGCCGGCGTAACCGGGATTGTGATTTATGAAATAGCCAGCGTTTATTTCATTACCCCACTTCCGGGAAGTCAGAATCTAAATAGTATAGAACTAGCTTATTTTCTTCAGAGCTGGCGCTGGGTATTCAGGATCATCCTCTGGGTACTCGTATTGGCTGGCGGGGCCGCCGTTGTAAACAAGAAACCAATCTGGTTTCCTCTGGCTATGCTGGTGATGGCCCTGGGAATTACCTATGCCACTCATTATATCATGTCGGCAGATAAGATGTTTTATCAGCCTGTAAGACTGGAACACGAAATATCCGAAGAAAGTGTCGTTCACCAGGACAGGCTGGTACTCGGTATTTATGAAAACGGAGAGGCCAAGGCGTACCCCATTCAGTACCTGGGTTATCACCATCAGGTAAGAGATGTGATAGGCGGAAAGTCTGTGATGGTTACTTACTGTACGGCATGCCGGACAGGCCGGGTTTACGAGCCGTTGATCAACAACAGGGAGGAAGTTTTTACACTGGTTGGCATGGATCATTTTAACGCCCTGTTTGAAGATGCAACCACCGGGAGCTGGTGGCGCCAGGTGAACGGAGAAGCAGTAACAGGTGTATTAAAGGGTCAGCGTTTGCAGGAATTCCCAAGTATACAAACATCCCTGGGACAGTGGCTGAAGATGTATCCTGATAGCAGGATCATGCAGCCCGATCCCAGGTTCCAGGACGAATATGACCTCCTCAGTAAGTATGAAAACGGGTGGGGCAGTACAGGGCTGACCACAAGGGATTCGGTTTCATGGAGGGATAAGTCTTGGGTGGTGGGAGTAAAAATTGGGAAGGATACCAAAGCGTTGGACTGGAACCAGTTACTAAGGGAACGTCTGGTGGAAACTACAGTCGGCCGGACGCCTGTATTGGTAGCTTTGGGGAGTGACAACGGCAGTTTTTTTGCTTTTAAAAGAAATACACCTGCCGACCGCTTTACACTTAGAAATGATACCCTCTACTGCCGCGGAGAAGCTTATAATCTGCTGGGAAAAAATGTAAAACTTTCGGCAAAAGGTCTGGAGATGGTAAGCGCCTATCAGGAATTCTGGCATAGCTGGCGTACGTTTAATCCCGCAACAGAGCGGTATTAACCATTTGCCGCCCCCGATCATAAGAGGGTCCAGCACCTCTGAAAGGAAGGGCAGCGTTTTAACCAGGTTAGATAACACTACCAATAATTACTAAGGTAAATACTTGATGGGCGGATTTTTTATTGGTAAAGATTGAAATAAGCCAGCACATTTTGTCTGTCCGACTATATCTGCGATCTTTGAACGTACTGTTTTTAGCTATATGAAGATTTTGATTACCGGTGTTACCGGCCTGGTGGGAAGTGCAACGGCCAGGCGTTTTCTGTCCGGGGGGCATACTGTTTATGCACTTTTCAGGCCCGGATCAGACAGGACCCTGCTGGTCGACGTGGAGGAAAATATTCATTGGGTCGAAGGAGATGTATTGGATATCAGTTCATTAGAGAGAGCCGTGCAAGGCATGGATTATGTGATACATGCGGCTGCTGTGGTGTCCTTTGTACCCCGCGACAGAGCTACGATGTACAAGGTTAATCATGAAGGAACAGCCAATGTTGTTAACATCTGTCTGAAATATAAAACCCGTAAATTGTGCCACGTCAGCAGTATAGCTGCGTTGGGCAGGCCAGATCCCCGCAAAGTTCAGCCGGGGCGGGAAATTGTGCTGGACGAGAGCCAGCGCTGGGAAGATTCGCCCGAAAATTCGGAATATGCCAAATCCAAGCATCTTGCCGAATTGGAGGTGTGGCGGGGTATTGCGGAAGGGCTTGACGCAGTTATTGTAAATCCGGTTTTGATTTTGGGAGAAGGCGACTGGACAAAAAGCAGCACCCAGATTTTCAGATACGTTTATCAGCAAAAACCTTTTTACACCGGGGGAGTCTCCAATTATGTAGATGTAAATGACGTGGCGGAGGTGATTTTTCAGCTCCTGTTTTCAGATATTTCCGCTGAGCGTTTTCTGCTTTCGGCCGGCAGTATTTCTTATCAGGAACTATTCTTTCTGATTGCCGACACAATGAAAAAAAGGAGGCCTTATCTGAAAGTCGGAAGAAGGCTCTCAGGGATTATATGGCGGATCGAAGCCGTACGCACGTGGTTGCTTGGAACCAAGCCGCTGATCACCAAAGAAACCGCCCAATCCGGGGTCAGATTGATCAGATATGATAATTCGAAAATTAAAAATGCGTTAGGATTTAGGTTTCAGGCAATTGAGAATACTGTGGCCCGGGTAAGTGAAAGTTTACTAGCCCGGATTTGATAAAAGAGGAATTATTTCTAACTTTCTTACATTATTCATTCAGAAATCATTGAAAACGGCAGGGAGATTCCGCTTAAATATGGTTTTATTTGAAACCAAAATTCCGGCTTCCGTTAAATGATTATTCAGGTTCGTTAGCCTCTAACTCTAACCCACTCAATTGGTATGATGGAGAAAAATTTCGGGGAAAGAAAGGATTATTGGAAAGAAACACTGCTCCGGTTTGAAAGAATGCTGAAAACCAGCGAGCAGGAGTTTTTTGATTTGGAAACTTATGAAAGGGTAACGGGCCATTACATCGAAAAAGGAGACTGGGATAAGGCTTATCAGGCATGCGAACGGGGACTGGCGGATTATCCTTATTCACTTGACCTGCTTTTGAATAAAGTGCAGCTTCATGCCAACCGCGGAGAACATGAGCAGGCACTGGAAATGCTGGAACGTGCCTCACTATTCCATCCGGGAGATATTGAGATTTCTTATATGCAGGTCGCAATATCCAATATGATGGGCGAATACGAAGAGGCAATTGAACAGTTGGAAAATTTGCTGAACCGTGTTGATGATAAAGATGAGATATATTTTCAGATCGGTCAGACGTATCAGAATTGGGGTAAACTGGAAGAAGCGGTTCGCTATTACAAAAGATCTTTGAGGAACAATCTGGATAATGAAAATGCCTTGTATGAACTGGCGCACTGCCTGGAAATGCTGGGACAACTGGAAAGTCATCTGGAATATTATACCGAGCTGGTAGACAGAGCACCGTTTTCTCAGCATGCATGGTATAACCTGGGTATAGCGTATAGCAAGCTAGAACGTTATGAAGATGCAGTACAGGCTTATGAATATGCCACCCTGATCAAGGATGATTTTGGTTCTGCGTTTTTCCAGTTAGGCAATTCCTACATGAGCCTGGAAAAATATGAAGATGCCAAAGCACAGTATATCAGGGCCATTGAACTGGAAGGAGAGCAGCCGGAAACCTGCTGCTGCTTGGCGACCTGTTATGAGAAATTGGGTGAATTTGAGACTGCGATCAGATACTACCGTCAGACGGTCAAGCTGGATTCCCAGTGGGACGATGGCTGGTATGGGCTGGGAATTTGTTTCAACGAGCTGGGCCGCTGGTATGAAGCCGTAGGTTTTATCCGGAAGGCAATCCAGATCACAGAGCTGAATCCTGACTACTGGCTGGCGCTGGCTGAAACGGAGTTTAAAGTAGGAAATGTAATCTCGGCTTTCGAAGCCTTTGAAAAAGCCGCAGAAATTGAGCCTTCCAATCCGGATATCTGGCTCAAATGGTCTTACGTACTTTTTGAACAAGGCAATTATGCCAGAGCTTGTGACCTTTTGCAGGCAGCTATTGACGACATGCCCGAGGAAGCGGATCTGTATTACCGCATGGCTGTTTATCAGATTCATTCAGGGGATTACCGCGAAGCTTTAATTAATCTTGAAGCCGCGCTCACGCTGGACTATGACGCACATATCCAGTTATTTGATTTCTTTCCGGACCTCGAAAAGCAGAAGGCGCTCTACCGTATTATTGAGCAATACCGCGAAAAATAGTTATTTTAGGATATCCAGAAACTGGCTTGTCCGAATTTCATTTGCACAACGGAAATGCCCTTCGGGGCATTTTTTGTGCCCGTGCAGGCCACAGGGACGGCAATAAAGTTTTTCGGAAACCTCTATCAGGTGTGAGGAGTCGGACAATGGGCCGAACCCGAATTCCGGGATAGTTGAACAGAAAACAGCCGCCACAGGTGCATTCATAGCCGAGCTGATGTGCATAGGAGCAGAATCGTTCACATAATTCATGACTGCACTTTTCATCAACGCAGCCGACTCCAGAAAGGAAAGCTTCCCACACAGGTTTTCCGTTCTGGCCGGTAAATCCGACTGGTTTTTAATGCGATCTCCTAACTCCCGGTCGGTGGGTGCACCCAGTAAATAGATTGTATAGTTTTCGGGAAGGCTATTGATCAGGTCAATCCAGCCTTCCTGAGGGTATTGTTTTGTGAACCATACCGACGACGGAGCGATGCAGACATAAGGTGTTTGCTGATAGGCCCGTACGGTTGTAAAATCATCTTTGGATGGGTGCAGTCTGGGTTTCAGGCAAGGGTAACTGGTAAGTCCGTTCAGTAAGGAATAATTTCTCCGGATCTCGTGCACACCGTTTTCAATACTATGTACAGCCTTATGGGTAAAGAGGAACGAAAAAGGGTTTTTATCGAAACCCACTCTGATGGGCGCCCCTGAAAAGCCAGTGAGTATGCCTGTCGCTCCAAATCGCTGTAAGTTGATAACCCAGTCATAATTTTCTTTCCTGATTTGTTTCAGGAGCTGCCATAAGCTTTTAAACTTTTCTTCTTTCTTCTTCCAGATCAGTACATTTCTCAGGTAAGGATGATTGTGCAGCAGACCTTCATTTCCTTTTCGGACTAAAAAGTCTATCTGCGCATCAGGATCGGCCAGATGCAATGTCTCAATCAGTGACGTAGCCAGGATCACATCGCCAATAAAAGCAGTTTGTATAACCAGGATGCGCTTTGGACTCATGTTGGATAACAGTGTTTACGCAAAAGTCTGTAATTTTGCAGATATCACCGTAAATTATTGGTGAGTATTTTGTGTTAACATGGAATGAAGAGAAATAGCATACGCAAACAGATTATCCCGAAGGCCTCCTCCTTATTGCTGACAGAAGAGTACCAGCTTCATACCCTTGCTAACGGTATCAGGATCGCCCACAAGCAGGTACCGTATACCCAGATCGCCCATTGCGGTATTATGTTGGATATCGGTAGCCGCGATGAGCAGCCGCATCAGCAGGGACTGGCTCATTTTTGGGAGCATATGGCCTTCAAAGGAACTGAAAAGCGCAGTTCCTATCATATCATCAACAGACTTGAAAACGTAGGGGGTGAACTTAACGCCTACACAACCAAAGAAAAGATCTGCTTTCATGCATCCGTCCTGGACGATCATTTTGAAAAGGCGACGGATCTGCTGGCGGATATAGCTTTTCATTCGGTTTTCCCGGAGAAGCAGCTTGAGCGGGAAAGGAACGTGATTCTGGAAGAAATGTCCATGTATCTGGATTCTCCGGAAGATGCCATTCAGGATGATTTTGACCAGCTGGTATTTCCTGATCATGCATTGGGAAATAATATTCTGGGCACCATCGAAACCGTTAACTCCTTCGGAAGGGAGCATCTCTTTGAATTTATCAATCAAAATATCGATACCGAACGGATTGTTTTTTCTTCCGTCAGCCGCCTGCCTTTTACAAAGGTTATTCGCGTGGCGGAGAAGTATCTGGGAGAAATTGAGCATCGTACTACATCCAGGATTAGAAAAGCTCCTGATTCGTATGTTCCCGTAACCCAGAAAAAAGAGAAGTCCATTACGCAAGCCCAGTGCGCCATGGGACAACCCGCTTATCCCTTGCAGGATGATAAACGACTTCCGTTTTTCATGCTTGTGAATTTGTTGGGTGGCCCTGGCATGAACTCCCGGTTTAATTTGTCGCTCCGCGAAAAATATGGGTTTGTATATTCCATTGAAGGGAATTACACGCCTTATCTGGATACAGGTTTTATGGGCATATTTTTCGGTACTGAGCACAAGCAGCTTTCCAAAAGCATTTCGCTGATCAACAAGGAATTGAAAAGAATCAGAGAAGTACCGTTGACAACATTGCAACTTCACCAGACAAAGGTGCAGCTCATGGGCCAGCTGGCCATGTCGGAAGAAAGCAATATGAGCTTTATGCTGATGATGGCCAAGAGCCTGATTGATACCGGTCGGGTAGATTCACTTCCGGAGATATTCGCGGAGATACAGCAAATTTCATCCCTGCAGTTGCAGGATATTGCACAGGAGATGTTCAATGAGCAAAATTTCAGTTATCTGACCTTCCTTCCAGAACAGGATTAATGGCTGGGGGTAACTGTTAAGTCAAACCTGATTTGAAAGGTACCTGTATTTAAATTGCTGGAAGCCAGATACCCAGGCTTGACTCTTTCCCGATAACCTAACACTGCGTTACCAACCGCCTTCTGTATATTCTGAGGGCGGTTTTTTACATCCGTTTTGCGGAAAAGTAGCCTTTCCAGGGTGTTTTTGCGTAAACTATATGTGATTACACCAATTATTCTGACTATTTCGTGATGCGTGCAAATTATTATTTAAAAAGTTATTGCCGATTCTTTTGTATTAATTTTCTCCTTGTACTTGGTTTAGTTTCCGGACACCGGGTGCTTGCTCAAAATACTGCAAATCCCTACCAGCCTGCTGCCCAGCCCGACAGGATTATCCTGAATGTTACGCAGGATCCGTCCACCTCTATGGGTGTTAACTGGCGTACAAGCGATTCGGTAAAAGAAAGTTTTGCCGAGATTGCGATCGCAAGCCCTGATCCGCGTTTTGTAAACAAAGTCAAAAAAAATACCGCCAAAACCGAAACCTTACAACTCGAAGGTATCCTGGCAAGTTATCATTCGGTCGTTTTTGACAACCTGGTCCCCAATACCAAATATGCCTACCGCGTAGGGCAGGGTGAAACCTGGAGCGAATGGATTCATTTTAATACCGCTGGGAAACCGGGCGAAAAATTTTCGTTTATCTATTATGGTGACGTGCAGACCAATATCCGTTCATTATGGTCGCGCGTAGCACGTGACGCTTATGCAAAAGCTCCGGATGCCGTATTGATGATGTATGCGGGAGATCTTATCAACCGTGCTAACCGGGATGTGGAATGGGGCGACTGGTTTGAGGCGGGTGGTTTTATTCACAGTATGATTCCGGGATTTCCTTCGCCGGGTAATCACGACCACTATGACGGCCCGGATGGCAAAACGCTGACTTCCATTTTCTGGCGTCCACAGTTTGTACTTCCTGAAAATGGTCCTGCTGGATTGGAAGAAACATGTTATTATTCAGACATTCAAGGGATGCGTTTCATTTCGCTGAATTCGGATCTGGCCGAAGAGTCGGACGAGTTCCTGGAGAAACAAAAGGTCTGGATGGAAAAGGTATTAAGTAACAACCCAAACCGCTGGACCTGCGTAACTTTTCATCATCCCATTTATTCGCCCAAGTCGACAAGGGACAATAAGCGCATGCGTGAAACTTTTAAACCGCTTTTTGATCAATATAAAGTTGACCTGGTACTCCAGGGGCACGATCATACCTATGCCCGCGGAATGGCGAAAATCCCGATGGCAAAGAAAGGAGAAACCTCAGGAACCATGTATGTGGTATCTGTGAGCGGACCTAAAATGACTGATTCCAATGTAGAAAAGCGTGACTGGATGGATCGTTCAGCGCTTTACACCCAGTTGTACCATGTCGTAAAGGTAGAAAAGGATAAACTTACCTTTGAAAGTTATACGGCTACCGGAGAGCTTTACGATGCTTTTGATCTTTTAAAACAAAAGGGAAAAATTAATAAACTTGTTGACAGGATACCTGCCAATGTTCCTGAGAGAAGATAAGATTGGATTTTTGCTGTTCAAAGTTTAAAACAGAAATAATGAAAACCTATTGTTTATTCCTGAGCCTGGTGATATTTGCCTGCAATACTGCAAAAAAGGAAGAATCGAAATCAGACGAATTCCCACCTGAGCTTACCAATTTTGAAGCATATAGCGGAAATCCGTTATTCGAAGGTGCTGGTGATTCGCTGAAATGGGATGAGAAAATCAGAGAGCGTGGTTTCATTCTTAAAGAAGATAGTACCTGGTATATGTGGTATACCGGATATACCCGTAAAACGGGTGACGAAATAAAGTACCTTGGCCTGGCCACCTCACCAGACGGATTGAAATGGACACGATATACCGGAAATCCTATCTATACAAAGCTTTGGGTTGAGGATGTATTCGTAATGAAATCGGACAGCCTGTATTATATGTTTGCAGAAAGCAAGAATGATCTGGCACATCTGTTGACTTCCGCCGACAAAATTAACTGGACTGATCAGGGAGAGCTGGATATCCGGCTGAAAAATGGGCAGCCAATAGAAAAGGGCCCGCGGGGAACACCATCTGTCTGGAAAGAAGGAGATACCTGGTATCTGTTTTACGAAAGGAATGATGCCGCCGTCTGGCTGGCTACCTCGAAGGACTTAAAAACCTGGACCAATTATCAGGATGAACCCGTTCTTGAGTGCGGGCCGGGGGAATATGACCGGTATGCGGTTGCAATGAATCAAATTGTCAAACATAACGGGCGCTATTATGCTTATTATCATGCTTCGGCTTTTAAGGACTGGCATGAGTGGTCTACCAATATAGCCGTGTCTGAGGACCTGATCCATTGGAAAAAGTACGACAAAAATCCCATACTGCGGGATGATACTTCCAGTGGCTTAGTGGTAAACGATGGTAAGCAATACCGGTTGTACACCATGCATCCGGCGGTAAAAGTTTATTTTCCTAAGGGCAACTAATCGTGTTTGGTTCAGGAATTTGAGCGATAATACATAGTAGTGCCGTTTTCCGGCTTAAGGATAGTACGCGCTGCTTCGTGGATATCGGCGGAGGTCAGGTTCCGTATCAGTGCGGCATCTTCGTTTGCCCAATCCACGTTTCCTGCATTGGCTGCAAAAGCCAGGTTCATAGCACGGTTGAGTAGTTCCACTTCCGAAAACGCAAGTGTTGCTTCGGTCTGGTTTTTAACTTTAATGAGTTCTTCCTCACTTACACCTTTGTCCAGCACCTGAGCAAGCAAATCGTTCACAGCGGCATCCGCTTCTTCTAGTGATACGCCCGGGTTAAGATTTCCTTTCACAAGAAACAAGCCAGGATCCAGAGAAGAAGTAATACTGGCACTGATACTGTTGAACAATGGATTTTCTTTCAATAGCGATTGGTATAACCTGGATGACTTGCCTCTTCCGAGGATATCACTCAGCAGATCACCGGCATAAAAACCGTCGTCGTAACGGCCAGGCATGTGAAATACTTTGATCAGGCTGTTTAACGGAACCTGAGCAGAAGTTTCGAGAAACCTTGCCTCGGTTTGTAATGGCTCTTTCGGGATTTGCCGGATGTATTGTTCGCCAGCGGGTATCCCTCCAAACCATTTTTCGGCAAGTTTTTTGACCTGTTCCAGTTTAACAGCTCCGCCTACCACCATGACGGCGTTGTTGGGGCGGTAAAATTTAAAGAAAAAATGGCGGACGTCGTCCAGTGTGGCGCGTTCTATGTGCTCAATATCTTTGCCTATGGTAGCCCACCGATAGGGGTGCTGCTGATAGGCCACCGGGCGCAGTTTGAGCCACATATCTCCATACGGCTGATTGAGATAACGTTGCTTGAACTCCTCAATAACCACTTTCCGCTGAACTTCCAGTACATTTGGGTCAAATGAAAGGCTGAGCATACGGTCGGCTTCCAGCCAGAATGCCGTTTCAATATTGTTAGCCGGAAGTGTGATATAATAATTAGTAATATCCGGAGAGGTAAAAGCGTTGTTTTCTCCACCGACCTTCTGTACAGGGATGTCGTAGTCGGGAATATTAGCCGAGCCGCCAAACATCAGGTGTTCGAACAAATGGGCAAATCCGGTCCGTTCTTCATCTTCGTCACGGGAGCCAACGTTATACAAAATATTGACGGCGGCCATTGGAGTTGAAAAATCCTCATGAACAAAAACTTTAAGGCCATTATCCAATGTAAACTGCTCGTAACGAATCATAGAATGGGTATCTGATTTATTTTTCAAACAATTCCCGAATTATGTGCCTATGGCAGAAACCAGGGCATACAATTTTGGGTTATAAGCAAAGCTACTGTTCAGGTGGGACTCCACCAAACCATTTCCGTTTTATCCATTTAGCCATGCACTTCAGAGCAACACTGTTTTTTTTAATTCTGTTCTTTTTTTTTACAGGGCCCGGAGCCAGAGGCCAGCTTCTCAACGATCCTGCTGCTATAAAAACAATTCAGGGGGCGCTGGATAAAATTTATAACTATGAATTTGCGGAGGCGGAAAAAATCATTAACCAGGTAGAGGGCAAATATCCGGGCCATCCCGTGATCCACATTCTAGACTCCTTTATACTCTTCTGGCGGTATCTTCCTATTAAGGATAATCCCGTTAAAGCAAAAGAATATGTTCAAAAGCTGAATGCCTGTCTTTCCGCAGTGGAAAAGCGTTTTGGTAAAGACAGCAGAGATCCGGAAGCAGTGTTTTATGTGATGGTTGCGAGGGGTTATCTGGCCATGATGTACAATTATAAAGGGGAAATGCTCAATGCCGCCGGCGAGGGGAAGAAGGCCTACAATGCTTTTCTGGAAGGGTTGAAACTAATCAGTAAAAACCCTGAGTTTTATTTTACTTCCGGTATGTATAACTACTATGTGGTCATATATCCGGAAATACATCCAATTGTGAAACCGCTGATGGTGTTTTTCAAGAAGGGGGATAAAGCGTTGGGAATGAAACAAGTGGAAACCGGTACCCGCCTGGGCACGATCACCAAGGCAGAATCCTGTTTTTATCTGTCGCATCTGTATCTGAAATATGAAGACAGGCCTGAGAAGGCGGTGGTATATATGCAACGGCTGGTAGATCAGTATCCTCAGAATCCGATTTACCTGATGAAGTACATAGAGTCCTTGGTATTAGCCGGGAAGTATGACGAGGCGGAATCTCTGATGCCTCCATTGAAGCGTTTGCAAACAGGCTTTTTCCCTGCATCATGGCATACTTTTCAAGCAATTATTCTGGAAAAGCGCGACAAAAATGATACTGCAGCCCAGCGCGAATACCTGGCCGCGCTTAGACTACCCCACGACGACCAGTACACCGAGGAATATACCCCCATGGCCTATGCAGGTTTGGCGCGTATCGCCAAAAGGGAAGGCAATCAATCCAAAGCCAAAGACTACTATAAAAAATGCCTGGATAGGGCAGAGTACACCTCTTTGATCAAGGAAGCCAGGAGCGGGCGGTGAGAGTTAAATGGAGTTTGCAGTTTTTAGTTGACAGTTCACAGCGCTACCAACCCGGCCCGCCGCCCACTTTGAACTGCTTACTTAAAACTTAAAACTACCTGCTTACTTAACACCGCCTACTGCCCACCGCCCACTGCCTACTTAAAACTAAAAACTGAAGTTACTCTGGAAAGAGGCTCTTATCCAGGCCTGGGATAATTTTCAGGGCATTTTTGTAGTACAATTTTTTAAGTACCTCATCCGGAAGTCCCATGCCATACATACGCCAGAAAGCGTGGTATTTTTTGTGATAGGGGAAATACTCGTCCTCCGTTTCCAGCACCCTGAAATACGTAGTATATTCGGAGGGTACCCAGCTGTCTTTCCCGAAAAGCACGCGATCCTGATATTTAGTGAAAAACTTTTTGGCATTCCGGGGTTGGCGACCCAGTTCAGCGATTACCGCACCAATTTCAACATACATGTTGGGGAATACCGTCATAAGGCTATCCAGCTTTTTCAGGTTATTGGGGTACCATCCCATGTGCGCGTTGATGAAAGTTGTCTTGGGATTATTACGGAAAATAGCATGCTGCTCAGCTATGAGTGAATCAAAAGGGACGGGATCGTTTGCTCCGCGGCGGCGGCCCGGGTGCGTTTTTAATTCCAGCCAGCGCTCGTTATAACGGTCCATAGGGTCCCAGAACGACGGCACATCCGCAGTATGTATCAGGACGGGTATCCCCAGTTGGCCGCACTTTTGCCAAACGCCCTGGAGCCGCGGATCACTCACCGCCACCCGGTTCCCTTTGTCATCTTTTATTCCGCTAAAACCCAGGCTTTTATAAATTTTCAACCCCTTGGCACCCATTTTTACATCTTCCTCCAGCTGTTTGACAGCCCTGGCGGTCCAGTCTTTTTCACCAAACCCTTTAAACTGCAAATTGGTAAATACCGCGATCCTTTTTGGTTCATTTTTGGCGACATTTTCCAGAGAGCCTTTCAGCGTTGCAGTACCCTCCGCCCATTCCTGAGACCAACCGCGCCCGCTGAGGTTCACCATGATAGCCATATTTAGGCTGTCCATCTGAGCTGTCAGGTTTTTAAGGTTCTGGGTAGGCATCTGGTACTGATGGTTGTGCACATCAATAAAAGGGAATTTTGCCCTGCGGGTGATATGCTCTTCTACCTTGAGGGTAGAAACAGGATCGTATTCTTCGAAACCAAGCGGTTCTTCACTGAGCTTATTCTGTTGTGCCGAAGAGCAGTTAATACCCAGGAACAAAAGTAAAAGGGGTAGTATATGATATTTTTTCATCAGGTAAGGTTTTACGACAGACGGCTTAATAAGGGATCAATCTTAAAATCGGTTTTATAAATGAGTGCAACACAATGCGCTGCAATTCCTTCCTCCCTTCCTACAAAGCCCAGCAGCTCCGATGTGGTTGCTTTAATGGAAATATCTTCTTCGCTCATCATCATCACACCCGCAAGGCAGGCTTTCATTTCGGGTATGTATGGGTTTAATTTGGGATTTTGCAACACGATGGTGACGTCAGCATTCCCCACTTCATATCCCTTTTCCCTGATCATTTCCATTACTCTGGCCAGAAGAATCTTGCTGTCGACGCCCTTCCATTGAGGGTCCTTATCCGAAAAGTGGTAACCGATATTCCGCATATTGGCTGCACCTAAAAGTGCATCGCAAAGAACATGGCAAACAACGTCGGCGTCGGAATGGCCCTTGGCTCCATGGGTGTGCGGTATTAAAATTCCGCCCAGCCAGAAAGGCCTGCCTTCTGTTAACTGATGTACATCATACCCTTGTCCGATCCGGAATGGAAACATAATCAACTGCTTAAATTAGATACAGATGCAAGTTGGCGATTGAATCCCAAACGACAATGTATATCGGTAGAGAAACTTACAGAATTTGAAATGACCGGTTGTTGGAACTTCAAAGGATTTAATGCCGATTTAATAACTTAACTATTTAAAAACGCGGTTAATGAGGTAAATTGCCGATATTTAGAACGTTTACGAGGCAGGCCGGTGGCCCGGCGTAAAACATGCGGAATCGTTATTTTAATAGTATTTTTTACTCCATAGAACCAAATATTTATGAAAACGAACATTGGGATATCTGACGAAAATACCCAGGAGGTAGCATTTCTTCTTAACAAATTACTGGCCAATGAATTTGTGTTGTACACAAAAACCCGCAATTACCACTGGAACATCGGAGGTATGAATTTCTTTGAGTTACACAAACTTTTCGAAGGGCAGTATGAACAGCTTCAGGTGATTCTGGACGACATAGCCGAACGGATCAGGGCCATTGGTCATTACTCTGAGGCACGCCTGGAGGATATATTAAAACTGACGGATTTGCTCGAGACCCCCTATACCAATGATGAAAAGACTCAGCTGAAAAATCTGCTGGATGATCATGAAACCATCATTCGTATCCTGAGAACGCTGGCTACTGATTTTGCTGATAAATATAAAGATCTGGGTTCCAGTGACTATGTAACCGGTTTGCTGCGGGAGCATGAAAAAATGGCCTGGATGTTACGGGCTTTTCTGAAATAAGGTAAATCCGGGAAGTGCTACGATCAGGCGGGTATTGAAAGTATGAGACTTTTTTACCCGCTTTTTTGATGTTTAAGAAATCATAATCAGGTATTTAAAGTACTGCACTGGTTAAATATTGTCATTGAATCCAATATTATCTTTGGAAATGAACTGTAAGCTAAAAACCATACTAAAACGGACGATTCTGATGCTTATTTCTCTTATCATTTTTTTTGCCATAGCTGTTTTTCTTATTCTTCAGTTGAAATCCTTTGGCAAAGAACCCACGGGAGCCCGTCTGGAGAGGATCCGGAAATCTCCTAATTATAGAAACGGCAGTTTTCAGAATCTCACCAAAACACCGGTGAATGCCGAAAATTCTAGCTTTACCAAAATATTAGTGATGTTTATGTTTGGCAAGGACAAAAATGCCGAACCGATTGTCCCGCTGCCTTCAGTGCGTACCAACCTGAAAGGGCCGCCTCAGACACAACCGACCATCACTTACTTCGGACATTCCTCTTACCTGATCCAGATTGACGGGAAGAATATTCTCATGGATCCGGTATTCTGCGAACGTACTTCGCCGGTTCAGTTTTTGGGGTCAAAAAATTTTGAGGGAACACATGTTTACGGCCTTGTAGATATGCCGCGGATAGATTTTGTATTCCTGTCTCACGACCACTATGATCACATGGATTATGAAACCCTCAGGGAGTTTACTGGGAGGGAAACCCGCTTTGTAGTACCGCTCGGTGCCGGCGAGCATCTGGAATATTGGGGTATATCACCGGCGCATATCACAGAATTGGATTGGTGGGAAGAAACCAGCGTGGTACCGGGTTTGAAAATAACCTCCACTCCGGCGAGACATTTCTCAGGCAGGAATTTCAACAGGGGAAAGTCGCTGTGGACGTCTTATGTGATGCAGTCGGACTCGTACAGGATTTTTCTCGGAGGGGACTCAGGCTATGAAAAACATTTTGCAGAAATCGGCAGTAAATTCGGTCCTTTTGATCTGGCCATTCTGGAATGCGGCCAGTACAACGAAATGTGGCCTTATATACACATGATGCCTGAGGAAACCGCCCAGGCTTCTGTTGATCTGAGAGCCAAAGTGTTATGGCCTGTCCATTGGGGAAAATTTGCGCTTGGTATGCATGCATGGAACGAGCCCATTATCCGCGTATCTAAAAAAGCAGAGGAGATGGGAATCAAACTGACGACGCCGAGAATTGGTGAACAAATTGTACTTCCTAATACTTTACCTGATCAAAAATGGTGGGAATTACCCATGAAAGAATGATTCAGCTATTCAGCTATTCAGGTGTTATGGTTTGGCTGGCTTTCAGCTGATCAATTTCTTTTTGCAGGGTCGTGGATTTAAAGTAATAGTACAGGCCCAGGATCAGGAATATTTTGGATAAAACAAAAATGGTTATAAAAGCCGGCCGCCAGTATTTATGTACCTTAATGTGGGTATCACTTACTTCAATTTCAAGGAATTTTTCTTTAGACGCATGAGGATTTTCTGTCTGCTTTTGCGGAGGTGATTTTTGTAGGTCGGAGCGGGTAGTTTTTAATAAAATAAGGTTCCGGATGACAGGCGGCGGAGTAACCGATTGCGTATGAAAGAACGCATTTATGCCCTTTTCGAGGTCTGCCAGATAGTCCGCCATGGCAGGTTCATCCTGTACAAACTGCTGAACGGCCTTTTTTTCTTCTGCGGATGCTAATCCCAGAATAGATACTTCCAATATTCCGCTGCTGATAAATTCGTGTGTCTTCAAAGTTAATTTCTGTTAGGAGTTTCTTGAGGACTGAAAAAAGTCGTGAAACGATTTCAATACCTCGGATTTAGAAATGCTTAACTTTTCAGCCACTTCGTCGGGGGTATATCCCTGGCAAAAAGCGAGGTCAAATATCAGTTGGGGTGAGTTTACAATGGGTTCCGCCGTACTTTCGCTATGAGCAGGTACTACCGACATTAACTTTCTCTTGGCCTCAACCGCCTTAGCCCTTGCCAGTTTGATCACACAGGCACCAAACGAAAAGGGGTAGCTGTTGCAGGACTGGAGTAACGGAGAAGCAAAAACCTCCACCAGTATCTCCTGAGCAAGATGAGGTTGCGGTATAATCTGCAGAATGATGCCGTATGCCATGGCTCCGAACTTATCGTACACTTCAATTGAGGTAAGGTTTCCGGAAGTTACTGAGGCCGTGCTTTTATCAAAATTCGATAATTGATCTAGTTCAGTCATGAGCCCTGATTATTAGGATCTGTGATGGGTAATAAGTTATCTCTTAAAACGGCCGATGAAATACGGGCCATTGAGGTAAAGATAGAAATTAATCTAGTAAAAAATAGTAGAACTTCTGTAAATGATTTTGTGGTTTTTGAAATTTTAAATGTAGTTTTTTTTAGATTTTTATCAGGCTGAAACGGAATAAAACAGGAAGAGATGGGTAGTCTTTTACAAATCAGCTGTTGATGTATACATTTACAGCATGAACAAGGAAATTGCAGTAATTTTTGACATGGATGGCGTCATTTGCCATACCAATCCCTATCATTCCATCGCTTTTCGGGAGTTTTTTTCAAGCCGGAACCTGTCGCCTACGGATGAGGAGTTTGCAGAACATATGTTTGGCAAAAGTAACAGTTACATACTTTCGCATTTTTTGCAAAGGCCTATAACAGGAGTGGAGCTGAGCCTGCTGGAGGATGAAAAGGAAAGCCTGTTCAGGAAAATCTATGAGCCATTCATAGAGCCCATAAGCGGTTTTCCGTTTTTCGTAGAAGACCTTTATGCCAATGAAGTGAAACTTGGTGTGGCAACTTCGGCACCAAGGGCAAATCTCGACCTTATTTTTAGCAAAGTAGCCATACGGGAAATGCTGGGATCGATACTGGCGAGTGAAAATGTAACCCGACACAAACCCGATCCTGAGGTGTACCTCAAATCCGCGCAGCATCTGGGTGTGAAGCCAGACCAGTGTGTGGTTTTTGAAGATTCATTTTCTGGCGTATCCGCTGCCAAAAATGCCGGGATGAAGGTAGTAGGGGTGTTGAGCTCACATACTCCTGAAGAGCTGCCGGTCTGTGATTTATATGTTAACAATTACGAGGGGCTGGATTTCAGGAGCGTTGCAGCTTTGTTCAGGTGAGCCCTGTTCCTATAAGTTCAGGTTATCTTTAACACTGACGTCAAAAGCGCCTGTAAGTACCTTACCGTTACGTTTCACCTGTAGGAAAATCCTGTATTTTCCGCTTTTGGGAAAAGCGTAAGGAAACGAAATACGGTTGCCGTGCTCCATGCCCATGGCGCCATTGGCAGTTGTTTCATACATACCCATCTCGGTCATCAAAAGCTGTTCACGCTGAAGTACATTCATAGACTTTAACTTGGTCAAATACTGATCAACGCTATCCCTGAAAATGGCTGGGGACGGTTTTGGAGCTATTTGTGAAGTATCTGCGAGTCGTTTTCTGAAACTTTGTCCGGCTGCCGAAGCGAAGGTACCTCCAGGATGCAAATGAATGTACACAGAGCCATCAGAGCGAAACAATGCCACGTGTCCAAGCATTCCCAGGTAAGGTTCGGGGAGGCAGGCACTTCCGTCGGGATTGTACATTTCGAAATTGAGCTGGTAAGGTTTTCCGGCTTCCAGTGGCTGGTCCGATTTCCCTTCCCACACCGCATAGGAGCCATCTTTGAAAACGGTTTTGGAACCCGGCTTTCCGCAGATCACAAAGTTTTCTGTTGCAGGGGCTTTGCCAGGCGCATTCATAGGATCTGTGATTACATAGGTATCTTCTTCTGCGGTGATCTGGCTGTGGGGCGCGTGGTGGCCTGGGGGGATATCCAGGGTATCCGTCATGGTTTCGCCAAAGCCTGAGTACCGGACGAAATCCGAATATACCAGATACCTGCCTGCGGGCAACTCCGGTAACCAAGCCTCAAAAGTGGTGCTGTCCTTACGTTCCGGATGGAGGTGAGCAAATGCATCCAGTCCGGGGATACGAACCAGGAAAGTATGCATCAGTTTGCCGTGGTCAGGGATGATGGTACTCAGCATGGTTCCACGCTTGTTGTCTGCCCAATCGGTAGTATCAATTTTCAATTGAAAGCGCCGTTGATCTCCCGTTCTTAAAATGGCTGAATGCGCGGTAAGCGGTTTGTACAAGTATCTCCGATAGTGAGCAGCCCAGCTATCCCACCAGCTGCTTCCTGCATACAATATCAGCATGCAGATGGCAGAAGCAATTCCCATATTAACCCATCTTTTGCGTTTTCTGGCAGCGGACAGAGCTTCCCCGGGGCGAAGCAGGCCGTCACTTACACTGGCTCCGATGGCCGTGATCATCAGTACGAACAGCAGTAATGCAAGCGCGGCAAGTCCCATACTCAGTCCGTTGGGCATGTCGCGCTGAGCAGTGGATGCTGCGGCCAACGGAACAACCAGCTGGGCTTTCCCCTGTTGGCCTTCTATCATTAGCTGGACACCGGATGACCCCGGCTCCATAAGCCAGACCATCCCCTGGAACTCTCCCGCTACACCTTCCACTTTTTGAAGCAGATCTGGAGAAGGTGCGCCTTTATCACCTGACCTGTAAAAAATAGGACGGGCGGAAATATGTTTTACATTGCCACTTTCTACAAACACGGTGATCTGTGCCGTGCCGGGGATCACATCTGGCGGCTGGATACTGACCATAATCTGATAGGGCCCCGCCTGTCCCTGCATTTGTACGCCGGAGCTGCCTACATGCGCATGTGCAATCTGCAGGGAGAGGAATAAAATAAGTAAGAGCAGTAATTTTTTCATCGTTGAATTTTATTCATCCATTTTCCCCAGGCCAGTCCGACGCGCGCGGACACAAGGCTTGATACGAATGCTATGGCAAGGCCTTTGTACAATTCTGTGGTGGATTCCAGCATCCAGGGTGCAAATTTATAACGGAATTCAAAATCAGGCTTATTCCCGAAATACCAGGAGGTACTACCGAAAAACCAGTTACGTGCATGTGGCGACTCCATCAGAAAACCGCCGAAATTCCATTGGACCACAAAGAATACGATCAGGAAAATGCTGCCAAGTGCCATGGCTAGCCACCAGTCGTTCAGATGGTGGAGGCGTAAACGGAGGTAATCCAAAATCATCGCCGGAATCACCAGAAGCAACGGAAACATGAAACCCTGATAATGCGTAATATGATTCATGATGGGGCCGAGCTTGGGTTCCGCGGGGAACAACGGAATAATCCATAAGGTGAGCAGCATTAAGGCTGTGTATACCCCTGTTACCGCAGTGATGGTCCATCGACCTGATATGGCTCTTCCCACGGACAGCAGCAGGACAGGAAAGGCAGCGGCACCGTAGATATAATAACTGGACCGGTGTGATTCCATTCTTCCTATTTCTTCTGAAAGCAATGTGAACCACATGGTAAGCAAAAAACCAGCCGACAATGAAAACAGCCAGAAAAGAATGGTATCAAGGAATTTTTTTCTGGTTGCGCTCAGGTTTGCCCTGAAAGGTAATTGGTTTTTGACGGCAATCACACTGATCATTGCTCCAAATTGCACACTGATAATACCCAGCGCAAGTACTGTATGGGGCGGAGACAGGATGGTGATGTCCAAACCGTAGGTATTGTGCCACCAGTCGTCAAACGGAGCGGAGGTAAGCATAGCCAGTGCACCCCAGACACAAAAAAGAGAGCCCAGAGAGCTGTAAAAAATTCCCCAGACTTTCACACTTTCAGATTTTTCGGAAATACTTCCCCAGAACGTTTTTCGCAAAATCTCGTAACCCGAAAAAACGCCGGAAACTACGGCCCCCAGATAAATAATAAGGTGAGGAGGCGACAACAGGCCATCTCTTCCGATGCTTAAATGCCAGCATATATCCCAGATAAGCCCTGTGATCACACACAGGGAGGAAAATACGGTAGCATAGATGTATAAAGGAATCCTGTATGGGGCATTTTCATGAACTGAAATCATTCGGCCGGTTTTTGAAGGAGGGATTGTAGTGGTGTCCATAACCTTTGGTTGGATCCGTAACAGTTTCTTTTACAAGTGATTTAATAACTCCCATTTATTTTCAGGATAAATGGCGGGAGCCTTCTGTTATACTGTAAAAATACTAAAAAGGACGCATTGCCTTCACAAATCTTCCCTTGAAATACGTCGAAAAGAGATTGTCCTCACGCACACCTCTGGAGGTAGAAGCATGGATGAAAATGATCTCCTGATCACTACGGACGTCAGTAACGATTCCGGCATGGGATACATATCCTTCCTTACCTGCTTCAGGAACAAAAAATACCCAGTCGCCCGGCTGGATTTCCTGTATGGCGTTTATCTCTTTCCCAAACTCCGACTGCTGCCAGGAAATCCGGGGGACTTTCACCCCGATTTCAGCGTATACCGAGCAGATAAGGCCTGAACAATCAATTCCGTTTTTGTCATTTCCTCCGGACCGGTACGGTGTGCCGGTATAGGTGCGTGCCTGGTCAATTACTTTGGCAACCTCTGCACTATAAGGTACTGCCGGCCTTGTATAAGTAGCTCCGGATACCGGTGGTGTATTATTCTTTTTGGGTGGTGTTGTGCTTCTGCCGGAACCTGGCCTGGCCGGAGGGCGGGAAGAAGGCCTTGCGGAAGCAGTACTGCCTGACGACCGTGATTTGCTGTTCCTGCCTGATCGCGGCGAGGACTCTTTGGATGGTGTTTTACGAAGTGTATCGCAGGAAGTTATGAGTATAGATAGTGTGAAAAGATAAAGGAAATAAGGGAATATCTGTTTTCTCATGTACTGATTTTTTATTCTTGTTCCGCAGGTCAAAGCTGCTCGGAGTTTTCCGGGCCGAAGTTTTACTTATGTGCAATTAACGATACATATATTAAAAAATGATTCATTTGATCAGAAAAAGACAAAGCTACGTGCTGAAAGCTGTGCCGGAAAGGTGGATGTATCTTTGGGGTACCTGCTTGCGAGGGTTGCGCTGGGAAGCGGGTACTGTTAAAAATCGTTCGAAAAGTTATGTCGCTGACGCCATAGTCAGTAGTTTTGTCGTTTGATTTGGAAGGGGTTGCCTTATCAGTATTAATATTTTAAGCTTTTAGACGAAATGAAAATTATTTGTGTAGGACGTAATTACACCGAACACATTGAAGAGTTAAATAACGAGCGTCCTGACGCGCCGGTTATATTTTTGAAACCTGAAACGGCTCAGATCCGCCTGGGGGAGCCGTTCTTTTATCCCGACTTTTCAAAGGATATTCATTATGAGGTAGAGCTCGTTGTAAAAATAAACCGGGTAGGCAAGAATATTGAAGAACGTTTTGCGCATAAATACTATGATGAGATAGGAGTGGGTATAGACTTCACGGCCCGTGATCTGCAATCGGATTTAAAGGCAAAAGGGTTGCCGTGGGAGCTTGCTAAGGCATTTAACGGCTCTGCACCGGTATCTGATTTTATCAATGTATCAGAATTTGAAGACATTCAGAATATCAATTTCAGCCTCGACGTCAACGGAGAGACCAGGCAAAAAGGGAATTCTTCCATGATGTTATACCGTATCAATTATCTGATTTCGTTCGTTTCAAAATTTTTCCTTCTTAAAAAAGGAGACCTCATTTTTACCGGAACGCCCAAAGGAGTAGGTGCGGTGCAGATCGGGGATACACTCACTGCTTTTATTGAAGGAAAACAGATGTTACGTTTGCCCATCAAATAAATCCTTATATCAAACCAGCGTTTCAGTTTAATCACACACCCATCTTGATGTACAACTGCTTGGGAGCCAAAGTCCGTTATTTTGCTTTACTATTCTTCTGTATTTCTATTGTGTCGGTGGCGCAAAAGCAATCCTATCCTAAAGGTTACTATCAGTTTCCTATCCGTCCCGGGCTGCCCAATTCACTCGCCGGAGGACTGGGCGATTTGCGCACCAACCATTTTCATGCAGGAGTGGATATCCGCACCCAGCAGCGGGAAGGGCTTCCCGTGTATGCCGCGGCCGATGGGTACGTCTTGAAAGTGGCCGTGCAGAGGGGCGGATATGGTAATGTAATTTATCTCAGACATCCCAACGGGCAGACTTCGGTATATGGTCATTTGCTGAAATTTTTGGATGAGGTGGGTGATTACGTAAGAAGCGAGCAGTATAAAAAACAGACTTTTGAAATTGATCTTTTTCCCCAGGCTGGCAGATATACCTTTAAAAAGGGCGAGATTATTGCTTTGTCGGGGAATACGGGCGGGTCTGCGGGGCCTCATCTGCATTTCGAGATCAGGGATTCCAAAGATAATTATCTTAATCCGCTGTTTTTTGGATTTAACGAGATCAAAGATATCACACCACCTAAATTTGTGAATCTGGCGATCAGGCCGCTGGACATTAATGGGAGGGTGAATGGTCAGTTTGCCAGAATACCTTACACGCCTGTAAAACAGAAGGACGGGTCCTACAGGCTGGAACAACCCGTAACAGCCACAGGTACCATAGGGATAGATTTACAGGCTTTTGACCAAATGACGGGAACGGGTTTCCGGTACGGGCTGCAATGTATTGAGATCAGAATGGACGGACAGGAGGTATTTTCTTACAACATGGAAATTTTTCCGAATGCCGCTACAAGGGATTACAACAACCTGATCGACTATGACATGGAGCAGGAAACCGGTCAGCGGTTTTTGAGGTGTTACGTTCCGGATGGGAATAAGTTCAATCTTTATAAAACCAATGGATATCAGGGGAAACTGATGATTCGGGATACCCTTAGTCACCAGATAAAAATCAGGATATCTGATTCTTACGAGAATTTCAGCGAATTGACTTTCAGTATCAAGGGAGAATCCAATGATGGTAGTATCGCCGTTCCGGAAACAGAAGCGAATCCGGAATGGGTACAAACTGAAATTGATGAAAATGTCTTGAAAATAAGGGCTGCCAGGTACCAGAGTACTAACCCCGTGGCCACCTACTTTGCCTCTGGGAACCAGATAAAAGCGAGGGCGGTGGGCTATCAGAGCGGTGCCGCTGTTTTTGTTTCGGATCTCAGGGAGTTCATGCCTGATTCCGTACAGATTGGTAATATCACTACCAAAACCTATTTCCGCAAAGCGCTGATGCCCGGTATCCCTCAAAAATACGAGTCCGAAGGCTGGTCGCTTGAAACCGATAGCACCAGTCTTTTTGATACCCTTTACCTAGCAGTGCAGCGCAATTACACCACGCTTAAAGTCAATGACAGAGGCACAGCACTGAGAGATCGGGTGAGGCTTACATTTAAATCGGAAATTCCGGTTACAGATAAGGCAAGAACGCATATGTACCGGTACGTGAATGGTGATTATCGTTTTGTGGGAGGAGAATGGAAGGGAGATGTCATTACATTCGAAACGAAGGAATTAGGTACTTTTATGATGCAGACAGATACCGTTCCCCCAAGGCTCAGGCTGACGGAAAACAGCGGACAAAGGATCACAGGGTACATCGGCGACGGTTTGTCGGGTATCGACAAGTTTCGGGCCATGGTAAATGGTACTTGGGTCCTGCTCAATTATGATTATAAAAAAGGATATATCTGGTCAGAAAAGCTGGATAACGGTGTGCCATTTGATGGAGATCTGCTGGTTGAAGTTACGGATAGGGCGGGAAATAGTACTATCTTGCAGACTGAAATAGTTGAAAAACCAAAAGTGGTCAGAAAACCAAGGAAAAAAAGAAAATAGATATGGAACTTCAGGTGGGTGATGTTGCTCCGGATTTTACGGCTAAAGATCAGGATGGAAAAGAAATAAAGCTTTCGGCATTCAAGGGTAAAAAGGTGATCATGTATTTTTACCCTAAGGATGATACCCCCGGTTGTACGGCTCAGGCCTGTAATTTAAGAGATAACTACGATGTACTGCTTCAAAAGGGATATGTTGTACTGGGTGTGAGTGTGGACAGCGAAAAATCCCATCTTAAATTCATCAAGAAATTTAACCTGCCTTTTCCGCTCATAGCTGATACTGAACACGCTATTGTTGAAAAATATGGCGTATGGGTAGAGAAAAGTATGTATGGCCGTACTTACATGGGTACTGCCAGAACCACTTTCGTGCTGGATGAAGACGGGGTTATCACTGAGATTATTGAAAAAGTGGACACAAAAGATCACACCGATCAAATTCTTCATCAAACTGAATAAGAAACAGTCATACTTAAGATTGTTTTCGTACTAATTTTACATCTTGCCAAGCGGGTAGCAGTATATACCTTGAAAATCAATAAAGAACAAAATGGAAATTGAACAATTAGAAAAAGTTGCATCACAAGTTCGCCGGGATATCGTTCGTATGGTGCATGGTTGCCAGTCGGGGCATCCCGGAGGATCTTTGGGCTGCACCGAGATATTGGTTGCACTATACTTTGAGCAAATGAAGCTTAAGGAAGAGAACGGCAAACCGGTTTTTGATATGGATGGAACTGGAGAGGATCTCTTTTTCCTTTCCAACGGACATATTTCTCCGGTATGGTATAGTGTTCTTGGCCGTAAGGGATACTTCCCGGTTGAGGAAATGGCTACCTTCAGAAAGCTTGATTCAAGGTTACAGGGCCACCCAACTACCCACGAACATCTGGAAGGTATCCGGATCGCCTCAGGTTCTTTGGGCCAAGGTATGTCGGTTGCAATTGGCGCCGCTTTGTCTAAAAAACTCAATAAGGATAACGAAACCGTTTTCGTCCTGATGGGCGATGGCGAGCAGCAGGAAGGGCAGGTATGGGAAGCAGCTACATTTGCGCCGCACCATCAGGTAGATAACCTGATTGCTTTCATTGACCTGAACGGCCAGCAGATCGACGGCCCGACGGTGAAAGTGATGAATAACCTCGACCTGGGTAAAAAATATGAGGCTTTTGGCTGGGAAGTGATTTCCATAGAAGAAGGCAACGATATGGCGGCGGTTGTAAAAGGACTTTACGAAGCCAAGTCGAGGCTGGGCCACGGCCGGCCGATCATGGTATTACTGCATACCGGTATGGGCTTCGGCGTGGACTTTATGATGGGAAGTCACAAATGGCACGGAGTGGCACCAAACGATGAACAATTGGCCGCCGCGCTGGGACAGCTGGAGGAAACTTTGGGAGATTATTGATAGCTGTGGGCTTTTAGCCAACAGCAAAAGTACCGGGTTACTGATTCATTTATGAAGATTGAAAAACTCAGGATTAAAAATTTCAAATCCCTCGTTGACCTTGAAATCATCGAGCCAAATCCCTTTAGTGTTTTTGTAGGGGCAAATGGTGTTGGGAAATCGAATATTTTTGAGGCGCTGGAGTTTTTTTACTACGTGAACTCGGTTTATCCAGATGCACCAGGAAATCCGAAGGTTTCTCAGAAGATTACGTTTCAGATGTTTGATGGAGTGAACCTACTGTCATTCAGGGAACAAAATAGACAAGCTAGCATCGAATTGCATGTTGAAGTAGGCTCTATCCACTCATCCATTTATAGTACAGGCAGCACTGAAAACGATCTTTTTTATATTGTAAGTGATGGAACCTTTTCAGACCGGAGCTTTTCAGAAAATGCCAAAAATGGAGCTGCGAATAAATTATTCAAGAATTTCTCCAGGATTTTTATTGGTCAAAGTCGATTAGAAAGAATCAACGCACAAGTACGTTCGAATGAAAGATTGACTATAACCGCGAGCAATTTGGAAAAAGTTTTAAAGCGGTTGCTTTTTGATGAGAACAGAAGAGAAGATATGATAGATTACCTTCGGTTACTCATTCCTGAATTTGAAAGATTGGAAATTCATTCAGACAATATTGGAGGGACAGACACACTTTTAATTTATGAGAAGGGCTCAGACAAACCTTTTAATAGAAGCTTGATTTCCGACGGTACTTACAATATACTTTGTTTGCTAACAGCCTTATATCAGTCGGATGAGCCGCAGTTTCTTTGTATTGAAGAACCGGAAAATGGGCTGAACCCGTTCGTGGTAAAAGAACTGGTGAATCTTTTCAGGAACGCCTGCGAAGAAAAAGGACATTATATTTGGCTGAATACCCATTCTCAGACTCTGGTTGAGGCGTTAACTCCTGATGAAATCATTTTGGTGGATAAGGTCAACGGAGAAACACAGGTTAAGCAGATCAAAGGAATGGATTTACATGGTATACCCACAGACGAAGCATGGTTTTCAGGCGCTTTGGGAGGGGGTACACCTTGGTGAGGATCGGGTTTGTTGTAGAGGGATATACCGAAAGGATCATTTTGAAATCTGATGGTTTTCGGGAATATCTTAAAGAGAAAAATTTACAACTTATCCATGAAATCATCGTTGCCGGTAGTAAGGATAACCTGGCGCCGGCCAGAATTACAAGTTATGTTCAGGTACTGAGAGACAATGGCGCTGAGGTGATTGTGGTGCTTAGAGATCTTGACGACTGTTTGAGTATTGAAGAAGCAAAATCGAAGGTGATTTCAGATACTGATATTGAGAAAGTCATAGCAGTCCAGGCGATTGAATCCTGGTTTCTGGCAGACTCAAAAACTTTGGGAGATATTCTCAATGTCCCCGATTTTTATTTTGATATGCCAGAAGAACTGGTTGCACCATTTGAAAAGTTGAAGGAATTAAGAATGAAATATTCGGGTAGAGGAATTGGAGATAAAAAAGTGTTTGCCAGAATTATGGTAAGTAACGGTTTCTCCGTTCAAAGGGCAGCCAGTCACCCCAATTGCCCAAGCGCAAAATATTTTTTAAATAAGCTGGAATCGCTAGCGGTTAATTAATAAAGATTAGAAAATAGAAAAGATACAATAATGAAAAAATACACTTTCACAGAAAAGAAAGATACCCGTTCGGGATTTGGTGCAGGCATGCATGTTCTTGGACAACAAAACCCCAATGTTGTAGCCCTTTGTGCTGATTTGGTTGGCTCTCTCAAACTTGAACCCTTCATCAAGGAAAACCCCGAAAGGTTTGTCCAGTGTGGTATCTCCGAGGCTAACATGATCGGTATCTCAGCGGGACTAACCATTGGAGGAAAAATACCTTTTGCAACTACCTTTGCCAACTTCGCAACAGGTCGTGTTTATGACCAGATACGCCAGAGCGTGGCATATTCGGGTAAAAATGTGAAGATATGTGCTTCACATGCAGGCCTTACGCTGGGTGAAGATGGTGCAACCCATCAGATCCTGGAAGATATCGGTATGATGAAAATGCTTCCTGGAATGACGGTGATCAATCCGTGCGACTATAACCAGACCAAAGCAGCAACCATTGCCATCGCCGAGCATGACGGGCCGGTTTATCTGCGTTTCGGACGTCCGGTTATTCCTATTTTTACCGATGCGGATCAGAAGTTTGAAATTGGTAAAGCATGGATGGTAAATGAAGGGACAGACGTGAGTATCTTCGCTACGGGGCATATGGTATGGGAGGCGATTCAGGCTGGTGAACAACTGGAAGCGGAAGGTATCAACGCTGAGATCATCAACATTCACACTATCAAACCGTTGGATGAAGAGGCTGTTTTAAAATCGGTTTCCAAAACAGGTTGCGCTGTGACTGCCGAAGAGCATAACCGTATCGGCGGGCTGGGCGACAGCATTGCTCAGGTGCTGGTTAAAAATAAACTGGTTCCCCAGGAATATGTTGCCGTGAACGACAGCTTCGGGGAAAGTGGGACACCAGCCCAATTAATGGAAAAATACGGCCTTACGGCAAAGGATATTGTTGCGGCCGCTAAAAGAGCGATCAGCAGGAAATAGAAAGGCACACAGTTTTTGCTTAAATTGAATAAGTCTTGCAGCGGGTCCCGGATGACGGGCTTACTGCAGGACTTAAATTTTTATTAGCCCTGTTATGGAAAAACAATAATAATTGGTATTCTTACAGGTACAAGAAATCAGAAGCCGGAGGACAATCGGATGAACCTGCGCCGAGGCTATCAGGTTATTAGTTATTAAATGTCTGACGAAGAGTTATTAGCCCTTTTTGAGAATCCTGATACGCGGCGAAATGCGTTCAACCAGCTGGTGCGCAAGTATCAGCAGAAAGTGTATTGGCTGGTGAGGAAGATGGTAGTCGACCATGACGATGCTAACGATATTACCCAGGACGTTTTCATCAAGGCCTGGTCGGCGCTGGAAAATTTCAGGGGAGATTCCAAACTCTATACCTGGCTATACAGAGTAGCCAGCAACGAGGCGATCAACTTTTTGAACAAGAAAAGAAGGAGGTTTTTTGTCCCGATTTACGATGTTGAAAATGAGCTGAGCGAAAAACTGGAATCGGATCCGGAACTGAGTGGGGATGTTATTCAGTTGAAACTCCAGAAGGCCTTGCTTAAATTGCCTGAAAAACAGCGCCTTGTTTTTAATCTTAAGTATTTTGAAGAGCTGCCTTATGAAGAGATTTCCGAAATAACAGGAACCTCGGTGGGTGCTTTAAAAGCTTCCTATCACTGGGCAACAAAAAAAATTGAAGATTTTTTAAATGATACGGATTAAACTTTTTTAGGCTAAAAGAGTCAAATCCCTGAATTTCAAAAGTAATTCGCAAGATCATGGACAAAAAACGTATACGGCTTGAAGACCTGAAAAAGGAGACGCCATTTTCAGTGCCGGAAGGTTATTTTGATAAATTACCACATATCATACAGGCAAAAATTCCACCGGTTAAGGAACGCAGAAAAAGCATCATACCCGGCTGGACGTGGCAACGAGGAGTGGCGCTGGTATCTGCTATGGCCCTGATCTTTGTGCTGGTATGGGTTACAGTCCCCGAAAGACAAGGGGCTTTGGGAAATGAGCCTTTAAGTGACGTAAGTGATGGCTCCATTATCCAATATCTGGAAGATCAGAACATCAGTTATTACGATTTGAGCGAGCACAACGTTGTTCAGAAGGCTTTTGAAACAGACTCAACCGTGATGTTTTATCTGGATAATATGGATGAAGATATCATTGAACAGCAGATTCTTGATGCCCCGGTGAGGGGTTTGGACAAGATTTGACCCTAACAATTTAAAAAATGAACTTATTATCATCAAAATTGATCTTTCACAGGGCGAGTGGCCTGGTGCTGTTATTAATGGTAACCTTTACAGCTTTTGGGCAACGGAGGTCGGAAGAAGAGATTAAGCGGATTCAGGACGCAAAGATTGCCATTATTACCAACAGACTGAATCTGACACCTGAACAATCCGTTGGATTTTGGCCGATGTATAACGAATTTTCTCAAAAGCGCAGAGAGCTGCATCGGGCGCAGCGCAAAATTATTAATGATAAAAAAGCGGAGGGCCAGACAGACGAGCAGGTATTGAGTAACCTCAAGGAAGTGCAGGAGCTCAGACAAAAGGAGCTTGATCTGGAAAAGGATTATCAGAACCGCTTTTTAAAAGTAATTTCTGCGAGCCAGGTGGTCGAGTTGTATAAGGCCGAACGAACTTTTAATGATATGCTCATTCAACGTCTCAAACAAAGAAAGGAAGAAAAACCAAACGAGTAATCGGCTTATTACATAAATGCCTTTCCCGTCCCGGATATTTCCGGTGGCGGGATTTTTTATTTTCAAAAAGCGGATGATTAAAAATCAGAACCCTGGTGTGGAGACGATAATCCGCCATACCAGGGTTCTGACTGCGTTTGATACAGGATTTTTTAGTGCCCGCCTATGATCGAGACTTCTTTGATACCCTTCGTTTCAACCTTGATATTTCGCAAAGGTGCCGAATGCTTTCTGAAATCCTGGATAATTTCCAGTACATCATAATCAATATCAATAGACCGGGTCCCATCGATAATCACGGTTGAATTATCGGGAAGATTGTCCAGCGTTGCGCCGATACTGCCTTTGTTCAGAAAGGTTACTTCCTCCGATAATATCAGAGTGATTACCTCACCATTGCGATGTTCTTCTTTAACATACTGGTAGGAATGCTTGTAATTCTTCCGGAGAATGAAATAAATAGCGATTACCATTCCTATGGCAATGCCTTTGAGCAGATCGGTGCTCAGGATGGCAATGATGGTTACGATAAAAGGGATAAACTGTTCCTTCCCCAGCCGGTACATGCCGGTGTAAAGAGAAAGTTTGGATAGTTTATAACCAACCACCAGCAGAATAGCTGCCAGAGAAGCCAGGGGTATATAATTCAATAATTTGGGAATCAGCAATGCGGAGAGAAGCAGGATGGTCCCGTGTATGATCGTAGCCATTTTGGTCCTTCCACCTGCTTCCACATTGGCTGAACTACGAACAATAACCTGAGTGACCGGCAACCCGCCAATAAGCCCGGATGTCATGTTGCCTATACCCTGGGCAATTAATTCCCGGTTGGTAGGGGTACTCCGTTTATATGGATCCAGTTTATCCGTTGCCTCAACGGATAGGAGAGACTCAAGACTTGCCACCACAGCCAGTGTAACCGCGACCGTATAAACCTCGGGCTTTGTGTAGGACGTGAAATCCGGTGATTTAAAAAAACTAAAGAAATCCTGCAAACTGCCCGCAACCGGAAGCTGTACGAGGTGGTCACCACTGACAGCCAGGCCCGGAGCAAATAGGTTAAACCCGATATTCATCAGTACCCCCAGTAGAACAACAAACAAAGCACCCGGTAAGAATTTGAAAAGCTGGATACGTTTCATAAAAGGCTTGTCGAACAGGATCAGCAGACCCAACGAAACGGCCGATATGATGATGGCCCCGGTGCTACTGTACCGCACCGCGTTGTAGAGTTCTGTCAGTGTGTTCTGCCCGTCTTTTTGTTGAAAGGCCTCATCTCCCATGAAATCGGCATCGTAACCAAAGGCATGTGGTATCTCCTTTAATATCAGTGTAATACCTATGGCTGCCAGCATTCCTTTAATCACTGAGGATGGGAAATAATAACCGATGATTCCGGCTTTCATGATACCGGCAATAACCTGAAGCGCACCTGCTAAAATTAATGCTGCCAGAAAGGCCTCAAAACTTCCCAGTGTATCAAGTGCAGAAAGTACAATAACAACCAAACCGGCAGCAGGCCCGGATACACCGAGAGGTGATCCGCTGATGGCACCTACGACTATCCCGCCGACCATTCCGGCAATGATACCGGAAAAGAGTAGGTCGGGCCTGCCAGTGGAGGCAAGTGCCACCCCCAGGCAAAGTGGTAATGCAACCAGATAAACGACCAGGCCCGAAGGAAAATCGTATTTTAGGTTTGAAAGCAATTTCTTATCAGACGACATGCGCAAGAGTTTTAATCAATGAGTGAGACTAGTTTCGGGAATAGGTTACGCTAACTGGGGTTCGGATTCAAACCGGTATACCGACTCAATTTTGCTGGTATCACCTGCGGTAACGTTAAGATCTTTAAGTATCCCGTTCTTTACATCGTAAACAATACCATGCACCAGTAACGGTTTGCCATTTGCCCAGGCATTTTGCACAATAGATGTTTTGCTCAGATTGTACACCTGCTCGGTCACGTTAAGCTCAACCAGCCTGTCGCTCCGCTCTTTCATATCTTCAATGGCACCGAGCTCATTTTCGTGCAGGCGGTAAACGTCCTTAATGTTCCGTAACCAGTTGTCTATCAGTCCTACCTGTTTATGGGACATCGCAGCATTTACGCCTCCGCAGCCATAGTGCCCCACAATCATGA
Organism: Dyadobacter sp. CECT 9275; assembly: GCF_907164905.1. Lineage (NCBI taxonomy): Bacteria > Pseudomonadati > Bacteroidota > Cytophagia > Cytophagales > Spirosomataceae > Dyadobacter > Dyadobacter helix. The sequence goes on from NZ_CAJRAF010000001.1 coordinate 827,743, forward strand.
TGTGTTTTACCCCAAGCACATTCACAGAGTAATCCAGTACGCTTAGCATGTTCATGTCCGTATGTACCACCATGTTGGCAATGTTGCGGTGCACGAATATATCTCCTGGTGAGGTCCCTGTAATTTCATTGGCAGGCACACGGCTGTCCGAACAACCAATCCACAGGAACTCAGGGCTTTGTCCGTTAGCCAGTTTGTTGAAAAAATCGGGATCTTCTTGTGTTACCTGTTTAACCCAATTCTTATTGTTTTCAAATAATTTATTATATGACTTAATCATAGTAGTACCAAATGGTTGTAAATGGATGGAAAGAGAAGGAATAAAATACCATACGCAAGTGCAGTCAATCCCGATTTCGTTTCAGGACCCAAAGCTTACGGGGTAAAAAAAATAGAATGGGGAGCGATCAGGCCAGTTCTGGGGGAGGAGAAAAGAGATTGCGGTAAATCTCATTTTCAAAAGAAACATGGTACGCAAACACCGATTTGAGGGAGGTGTCAAATACCTGTTTTTCAATTTCAATTACGGAGTTGACCAGCTGCAGGTCATCCATCATTTTCTCTGTTTCGGTTTCAGAGTTTTCATTTTCGCAACTGCCAGAGTCGCACTGTACTATAGATTTGCTTTTTGCCAACAGCAGCTTGTCCACATTCGCAGCCTTGCAAATGAGAAAAAGAGTGAGCAGCAGGAGGCAAAAACTTCTTAGCAAACCAAAATAGCGTTTATGGACACATAATCTGCAAACAGTGTTGGATTTAGAAACGTTCGGCTCCCTGCTTTTCTTATTGTATATGAGCAAAAATGGATGAGCGGTCCTAAATCGGGGATGGCAATAAAAAAAGGGGTGTTATAAAACAACCCCTTTTTTTATTACGGTCTCCAGCCTTTTTCATGGTTCTCCAGCCATCTGCCTACTAAAAAAGCAGAAGTCAGCAAGACTACATAAAAGGCTATCATGATAATTGTCATTTGCATAATGTACCCGGTTTTCTGATTCAATAATGACAAAAATAGTTAAAAATAGATTAGAAGAGTTAAACCAGTGTAAAAAAATGGAACCGCTGGGCCGCATTAAGTATTTTAAACGGTCTTACTTTGGCATTTATAATACCCCCTTGGTCGAAGGCATAAAATCCAATGCTTTCAAGTCTCGTTTCACCGCCATTTTTATGGCCTTGGCAAAGGCTTTAAATATAGATTCAATTTTGTGGTGCTCATTTTGTCCTTCCACTTTGATATTCAGGTTGGACAAGGAGGTATCAGAAAATGATTTAAAGAAATGGTGGAACATTTCGGTAGGCATTTCGCCGATACGCTCTCTTTTAAATTCGGCATCCCAAACCATCCAGGGGCGGCCCGAAAAATCAATCGCTACCTGCGCAAGTGCTTCATCCATAGGTAGTAAATAGCCATACCGGCTGATCCCCCGTTTGTCACCCAGTGCTTTTCGGTATGCCTCTCCCAAGGCGAGTGCAGTATCTTCAATGGTATGGTGTTCGTCTATATGGAGATCTCCCTGTACCGAAATTTTCAAGTCAGCGCCGGAATGGCGGGCAAGCTGATCAAGCATGTGGTCGAAAAAGCCCAGTCCGGTTTCTATTTCCGACCTACCGCTACCGTCCAGGTTAAGCTCCACTTTAATCTGTGTTTCCTTGGTGTTGCGCTTCACAACCGCGATGCGGGAAGGTAATTTCAAATGTTCATAGATAGCATCCCAATCTGTTGATACAAATGCCAGAGAGCCCTTAAGATCCGAAGGTACCGTTTGGGCAGCTTCGGGTTCTGCATAAAACAGCGCTTTTGCACCCAGATTTACAGCCAGTTGGATATCCGTGAGGCGGTCGCCAATGACGTAGCTGTCAGCCAGGTCGTATTCTTCGGAAAAATATTCGGTGAGCATAGCCGTACCGGGCTTCCGTGTTGGCAAATTTTCCTCGGGAAAACTTCTGTCAATATGTACCTTGGCAAAATGAATATTTTCGTTGGAAAGTGTGGTTAGCATTTTAAGATGAGCTGGCCAGAAAGTGTCTTCCGGGAATGAGGCCGTTCCAAGCCCGTCCTGATTAGTTACCATAACCAGTTCATAATCTGTTTCCTCGGCAATCCGACGTAAGTTGGAAATCACTTTGGGTAGAAATTCGAGTTTCTCCAGTGAGTCAATCTGGAAATCTGTCGGCGGCTCAACAATAATAGTACCGTCGCGATCAATAAATAACACTTTCTTCATTTAACAGGAATATTGAGATAATTACTAGTCAAGACAAATGCATTTCCTAATTTTGTTCAAATTTCGTAAACTAACTCGGATAGAAAAGCTATCCATTAAGGAAAAGACAAATTGATTGGTAAAAAACAGGATTGGACTAGTCGGTTTGCCGGGGTTTGAAAGATACATTTAAAGTTAAGTCAGGATGTTTACAGGTATTATTGAGTCGCTGGGAGAGATTCTTGAAATTAGTGAAGAAGGAACTAACCGTACATTCACGCTCACTTCGCCAGTTGCGACAGAACTGAAGATAGACCAAAGTCTTAGTCATAACGGGGTATGTCTTACGGTGACGGGCGTGGAAGGCAACCGCTACCAGGTAACTGCAGTGGAGGAAACCTTGAAGAAAACCAACCTGGGTTTGCTGAAACCCGGAGACCAGGTTAATCTGGAGCGGTGCATGCCAGCAAACGGACGATTTGACGGGCATATTGTACAAGGGCATGTAGATCAGACGGGGACCTGCGTTTATGTAGAAGAACGCGAGGGAAGCTGGCTTTACGATTTTGAATACGATTCTTCGCAGGGAAACCTAACGGTCGAAAAAGGCTCCATCTGTATCAATGGGGTGAGTTTAACCGTTTTTAATTCCGAAGAAAAGAGGTTCAGGGTAACCATAATTCCCTATACTTATGCCTTTACAAATTTCAACAGGCTGGCCGAGGGAGATACCGTGAATCTGGAGTTTGATATTCTGGGAAAATATATCAAACGGATTATCGGTTCGTATAACCTATAGTGCATTGGGTTCTTTTAATTATTACCTTTATTTTTACCGACTTATAACATTCCTGTTTACTTAATTTCATGGCCAAGATAAGCACTCAATCCCGTTCGGATCTTTTCATACATATCGGAATTATCTTTTCCCTGCTGCTGGTTTTTTTTCTGGGCTTTTTCTTCGTTTACCTGCCTTTTACAACCAATCACGGAGAAGCGATTACGGTACCTGATCTTAAGAAAAAAAGTGTTGAAGATCTGGAAGATTTTCTGGATAGCCGGGATCTGCGGTATGAGGTGAGTGACTGTACTTTCGTGGCCGGTCTTCCGGCGCTGACCATCATTTCACAATATCCGCAGCCGGGGGCAAAGGTAAAGGAGGGACGTAAAATTTATGTGACGGTGGTTTCCAAAACGGCACCTCTGATCAAAATGCCGAAACTTACGGATATGACACACCGCAGCGCACAGATGTATCTGCGAAGTGTTGGCCTGGAAGAAGGTGCGATCACCTATGAACCGGATATGGCCCAGAATGCCGTTCTCAGACAAATGTATAACGGGCACGAGATATTACCAGGACAGCCGATCGCGAAGGGGTCCAAGATTGACCTAGTATTGGGTGAGGGACTTGGTACCGCCCAGTTTGAGGCGCCATCTGTGACGGATATGCCGCTGGACGAAGCCAAAATTGCTATCATAGGTGCAGGCTTGAAGGTGGGGCAGCAAATGGTGGTACCTGCTGAAGAAGGCCAGGCCGGGGGCACAGTGGTACGTCAAAATCCGGATGCAGGAACAAAAGTAAGAATTGGTGATGTAATAGACGTGTGGGTTACCCCACAAGCACCTGAATCAGAATCGAATGGCAACACACAACCAGAACAGTTATAGGGTATCCCTGGCAGGAATTTTAAGTATCACACTGATTTTTCTCAATAGTTTACAGGTAATCGCACAACTACAAATCGTACCGATTTCTGTTGGACAGGCCAACACACAGCCGGATGCAGTTCCTAACCAAAAAGTGAGTGCCAGCCTGGGACTTCCTTTTTTTGATGATTTTTCGACAACAGCAACTCAATCCCCGGATCCTCATTTCTGGATGGCAGGCAGCGGGGTTTTTATTAACAATACCCTAACAACTGGGCACCCCTCCGTGAATGTGGCTACTTTTGACGGCCTTAAAGCAAACGGTACCCCCTATAATTTTACCAATCCGTTATCTCAAAATTATACGGATACCCTCACCTCACTGCCAATAGACCTCCAGGGAAAGACTGCGGCAGACTCGGTATACCTGAGTTTTTACTGGCAGTCCAAGGGATTAGGTGAGAAACCGGACTCAAGTGACTTCTTTCAGCTCGAGGTTTTGAACAGCAGCCAGCAATGGACGGCACTCTGGAAAAGAAATGGTTATGAATTGGATACCTTGTTTCACCAAGAGTTTGTCGTTATTAAGGATCCCTTATTATTTCATTCGGGTTTTCAGTTTCGTTTCAGGGCTTATGGGCGTAATTCGGGGGCATACGATATGTGGCACCTCGATTATGTATACCTGAATGCCAAGCGCTCCAGCAAAGACATTTACATCCGTGATATTGCGGTAAGAAATCCGCTGACTTCTTATTTGAAGACTTATACGGCCATGCCGCTGGATCATTACGCCCGAAATCCGGCAGGATTTACTGCGGCCAATGTGGGTACCCAAATCGTAAATCATTACAATAATGAAAATTATACCTCCTTTGTATTAACGGTAAAGGATGAAATTTCCGGGGCGGTGTTCAAAGGCGGACAGGAGGGATCTACTTATATAGGCCCTTTGAAAGAGCTCGTCAAATCGGTTACCATTTTGCCGCTAACAGTGAGCACCACACTGGCGAGGATGCGGATCAGATATAAGTTTGATATGCTCACCACAGATAACAGCAATCCAAGTATCCCGAGTATTGACCTGCGCCGAAATGATAGTATCAGCGCAGTGGCTGATTTAAGTGATTATTTTGCCTACGACGATGGCAGTGCGGAATATGGCATACAGATCAACCAGAAGCTGGGAAGAGTGGCGATAAGGTTTGTGATGGCAAAACCCGATACCGTGGGTGGGGTAAGGATGTCGGTGGTTCCATTCAATAAGGATATTTCGGGGCAGTCGTTTACACTTCAGCTGTGGAGTAATAAAAACGGAAAGCCCGACCAGCTCTTAACGCAAGCCGCCGTAGCGGCCAGATATGGAACTTCAAGAAACAGTTTCAATGAATATACTTTTGGAAAAGCCGTTGCAATAACAGACACTTTTTATGTGGGCTGGCTTCAGGTGAATGAACAACCGCTCACCGTTGGCTACGACCTGAACTCGCGGCTGGGAGCAGATAAGGTATGGTATAACCTGGGGACGGAGTGGGTGCCGGGCGCTGACCTGAAAGGAAGTATCATGATTCGCCCGTTTATGACTACCAAAGGGCAGGAAGTGGTGACCGGGACGGAGCCGGGGATATCTGCAAAAAGTTTTTTTTATCCTAACCCTTCTCAGGGAATTATATCCTGGAAAGATTTGGTTTTAGACAGGATAGAGGTATACACTGTGAACGGCAATTTGGTGAAAGTTATTTCACCAGGTTATGAGAGCAGGTCGGCCAGCGTGACGGAACTGCCGGGTGGACTTTACATTTTTAAGGGATATAACGGTAAGAGGCAAATAACTCAGAAAGTCGTGATTTTCAGGTAAACAAAGTTTCTATTTTAAATTTATATAATTATGGATATTACAGTTGAGGAATTAAAGGAAAGGCTGGAAAAGGGGGAAGACCTTCATTTTTACGATGTTCGTGAAGAGCATGAGTATGAAGAGGATAACCTGGGAGCCGTACTGATCCCGTTGGCCGAGCTGCCGGACCATCTGGACGAACTTTCAGCACTTAAGGACGAAGAGATCATTATCCATTGCCGCTCGGGAGCCAGAAGTGGCAAGGCTGCTGCTTTCCTTCAGTCGCAAGGTTATACCAACGTCAGAAATGTGCTGGGAGGTATTCTGGCTTATCGTGAGCTGGAAGAATCAGAATCATAAGGGCACGTCCTGAAGCCGGACGATACGAACAGTCCGGCTTTATTATTATCCTTCCATGGTGATCACCGCCCGCGTGCAGACACCTCCCACCGGAGGGTTAAATTTGGATACCTTTACGATAACCTTATCAACGAGCGGATATTTTTCTCTCACGCCGCGGATCACCCTGAAGCCAATATGCTCAAGTAATCGTGCAGGGTCTTCCATCACTTTAGCTGCAATGCGGTAGATGATTTCGTAGTTGACGGTTTCGCTGAGCTTATCGTTTTGGGCAGCTTCCACAAAATCCGTGATCACGGTAATATCCAGTGCGTATTTGTTTCCAATGCGTTGCTCTTCAGGATAATAGCCATGATATGCAAAGAACTCAAGGCCTTCCAAACTTATTGTTCCCAATACTGATTTAAAATTATCGGTTAGTATCCTGAGATAATCCGGTGAGAAAATAATTGATTCCTGGATCAGATCTGATCAAAGAAGGAGCCGCCGCCGTTTTTCTTGGGGGTGCTGGTATCCGGCGTACGGGGTCTGTTAATGGCCGGTGAAGCGTCCCGTGCTTTTTCTGCGCTCCGGTGCATTTCTTCCAAAGCCTCATTTGCTTCTTCGGCTGCCGTTTTTTTCCTGTTTTCGATCGGTATCGCAATCTCGGAAATGACGGGTTCCGGCGCTTTATAGGCTGGCTCCGGTATAACAACTGTTTCTTCGGGTTCCATCTCTTTTTCTTCTTCAGCAGGATGTTCAGGAGCAACAATTTCCAGAACAACCTCATTTTTTTGCTCTTCAACGATTGGGTCCGGTTCTACCGCAGCAGTCTCTTCTTTGGGTGCCGTAAAATAAGCGGCCTTTTTGGGAATTTCGATCTCCGAAACATGCTGTCTGATTTCTTCCATACGGTTCAGAACGGACTCCTTGTCATATTTCTGCTCAAAGCGTTCTACGGTATCCATTGTATTATTAGCCAGGGAAGAAAGCTGCACCACAAGGTTATCCCTGAAATTTTCAATAGCCCGGAAATCTCTTTCCTGCAATTTAATCTCAGCCGCAAATTCCTCCTTGAAGCGTTTTAATTTTTCTTCGGTTTCCCGGATAATCTGGTTGGTACGGGCTTCGGCTTCTGCAATCATTTCGTCAGACCTTACCTTGGATTCGTCAATCCGTTTGTCCGCCGCGGCTGTTGCCTCTTTCTCAATCTGGCGGCTCGCATCTTCAGCCGTTTTTAAGGTCCTGAAAAGAGTGGTTTCTATATCTTTTAACTTGGCAAGTTCTTTCTCAGCATATTCCAGTTGCATTTTCAGCAGGTTGTTCTCGCTGGTATAGCGCTCCCATTCCTGCGACAGGGAGTTTAGGAATGCGTCCACAGCATCCGGATCATAACCCCTGAAAATCTTTTCAAACGTGTGTTTACGTATGTCTATAGCGGAAATTTTCATGCTGTTATTTATGCTTTGGTACTGGTTTAAAAAAGGATGTGTAAGTTAAAGATATAAGAATCATATTTCAAAGTATTTGCCAATATAACCATTTTAAAAGTACGCTAGCGGTCCACCTCCCATACCGAAATCATCCGGTCATCACTGCATGATACGAGCTGATTCTCATAGCTTGTCCATAATAATTTGTTAACGGAAGTTCCATGCCCGGCGTGTCTTGCGCGGTCAATTATTTTTTTTAGCCTGAAAGTTTCAGCATCCCATATCTTGATCGATTTATCCATGCTGGCAGTCGCAAAAAAACGGGTATCCGGGCTGTAAGTGATATGGTTGATGGCATACATATGCGCCGGAATATCCATGATCTGCTGATAATGATCTGAAACATCCCATACCTTCAGATAAGCGTCCCGCCCGGAAGTGAGGAGGTACCTGCCGTCAGGGGAATAACATACCGTGAACACCGAATTGGAATGTGCCATCAGTGTTTTTTTTAATTGAAATCCGTCCGAATCGAACAGATGGATATTGGATTCACTGTCTCCAACGGCGAATTCGGAGCCCATGGGATGTATGGCGATGCTTCGGATACTTTTGTTGCTGACCTTTATGTGCTTTTGTACGGACAGCGTGGGAATGTCCATCACAAGAATTACACCGTCGCCAAGTGCAATAAATGCCTTCGTTCCGCTGATTTGTATGTCAAAAATTGCAGCGGCGGTAATTTTTGAGGTTTTCTCGATCCTATTGTTTATTGTATCCAAAATCTGGATTCCTTCGTAATTTTGGCCAATCCAGAGAGACGCGTTCGTTGGGTCATAACAAAGTGAATACACCGAAACACCGGCGCGGGCTACCAGGTCACCGAGGTCGGGGCGGGTAAGGTTCCAGCGGATAACGTAACCATCACCGCCGGCGGAATAAAATCCATGTTCCGAACGGTCGGGAACAACGGTATAAACACTGTCGCGATGGCCGGAAAAAGTATCTATTTTGCGAATATTCATAAGTTTGGTATTTCTCACAAAGATTTAAAAACAGAATAATTATGCCGCTCGTTCATTCCGAAAAGCTGGAAGGCAACACAACATTGTTTCTCTGGAAACTGGATGAGGGTGAGGAGGAGCTCAGAGCGCGCCTCGGTTCCAAATATAACCTGGAAGATCTGGAGTCCATCACCCATCCTCAGAAAATAAGGGAATGGCTTGCCAGCAGGCTGCTCATCCAACTGCTGGTTGAAGGAAATGAAACAATTTATGAAGGAACGCAGAAGGATGAACACGGCAAGGCTTTCCTGGTGAATAACAATCATCATATTTCTCTAACGCACACACATGACTATGTGGCTGCCGTAATCAACCCGGATCTGCCCGTGGGGATTGACATGGAAAAGGTTGATTACAAATTACAACGGACCGCCAATAAATACCTTTCCCCGGAAGAGTATGCTCATGCGGACGGTGAGCTGAAAACCTTATGCATTTACTGGTGTGCCAAAGAAGCTTTGTATAAACAGTATGGAAAGAAAAAGATCAGTTTCAGAGATGCTATCCATGTAGCGCCTTTTGATTCAGGTGACACCCAGGTAAATGGTTTTTTGAGAGACGAGGAAATATTTATCACAGCCAGGGTTTTTCTCCGGTGGTTTGATGATCACTGCCTCGCTGTTTCGTGCTGATTTATACTTCGTCCTGATTATCCAGGGTTGACTTGAGAATTTTCTCGATCTCAGTCATTTTTTCATGCTCACTTGTCTTTTCATAAGACAGGATCAGATTCCTCAGAACCCGCTGGATAATTTCCAGATTGGTGCAAGGCTGATAGAACATTTCCTTAGGTTTGATGTTCAGCTGAGCAATGTAATGGTCGATATCCGTTTTGGAAAAGATAATTCCACGACTGAATACATTGATATAAAACTGCGCTTTTTCGCTCTTATACGTGAGAACAAACAGGTTGGGGAGGTTGACGCCATACACAGGTAACCCCAGTTTCCGGGCAATGAGCAGATAAATGACGCAGAGCGTAATGGGATTTCCCCTGCGGTTTTCCAGAACCACATTGATCATGGAATTAGACGGAGAATGGAAATTTTTAGTATTTGCCGCAAAATTCATGGGTCCGAAAAAGATGCTGTTGATCCGCTTGATCTGATCCACCGCATTCATTTCTTCCTTAAACTGAATCCATATATCGTAGTATAACTGTTCAATTGAACTGGCCAGTTTTTCCATGGTAAGGTCGGGGTAGTGGTAGGTCGCCAGTATCCACATCCCTTCCAGCAGGTCAAGCCCGCCGCTGTTTTTCCATTGCACCAGCCGATCCATCATAATGCTCAGCTGGAGTTCGTGGATCAGTTCCTCTATCTTACGTTGTATATTCGGATTGAAGCTTTCTTCCCATTCCGATTCCAGAAATGGGATAATACTTCCTCCTAAGGACAAGATTCTCCCCTCAACATGCTCGCTCACTTCGTGATCTTCATCGTCGAGCAAGGATACCAGCGCTTTTATTTCTCTCTTATTCATAATCCTCATATCTGCTTTTACCAACGAACGGATAAATAAAAACATTTTTTTTTTATGGACGTCAAATTTTCTACTTTTGCCCGGAAAAAATTGCAGTTTGAAGAGGTATATCCGTTACGTCGTCAGATATAAAAAATGACTGGGATGCCGGATAATTAAGGTTTTAACTAAAAAAATATCTATTTAGACATCTTTGATTTAACAGACACTATATGAAAATTCTTGTAACAGGCGGAGCCGGATTTATTGGTTCACACACAGTGGTGGAACTTCATAGTGCAGGATTTGAGCCTGTAATATTAGATAACCTCTATAATTCAAACCGAGAGGTACTCAACGGTATTAAGCAAATAACAGGCAAAGATTTTCCTTTTTATGAATTAGACTGCAATGATATTGAAAAGGTAAGAGCGTTATTTGAAAAGGAGCAGTTTGACGGCGTTATCCATTTTGCTGCCTACAAAGCAGTAGGGGAGTCGGTTGAAAAGCCCTTGAAATATTATGAAAACAATATCAACTCCTTGATGGTACTTCTTAGAGTAATGGAGGAGTTTAAAGTAAATAAATTTGTTTTTTCATCTTCCTGTACCGTTTACGGACAGCCGGATAGCCTGCCTGTAACAGAGGACACCCCGCGTAAGCCGGCCACTTCTCCTTACGGGAATACCAAGGCCATTGCGGAGGACATCATACGGGATCATGTTCATGCGGGGCCCGGACTCAGGGCAATTTCTCTGCGGTATTTTAATCCGATTGGTGCGCATGAAACCTCTCTGATCGGCGAATTACCGAACGGCGTACCCAGCAATCTGGTACCCTTTATCACACAGACAGCGGCAGGTTTACGTAAATCCCTGACGGTTTTCGGGAGTGATTACGACACGCCGGACGGCACCTGTATCCGTGATTTTATCCATGTCGTTGACCTGGCCAAAGCACACCTTAAAGCACTTCTTTTATTGAAAGATGTTTCTGATGAAAACTTCTATGATGTTTTCAATGTAGGAACAGGAGAAGGATATACAGTACTTAACCTGATCAGGACTTTTGAAGAAGTTAATAATCTTAAATTAAATTATACCATCGGGCCGCGCCGTGAGGGTGATGTTGAGAAAATATACGCGCAGTCCGACAAAGTGAATAACGTAATGAAATGGCGCGCCGAAAAAACAATGGCAGAAGCCCTTCGGGATGCGTGGAACTGGCAACTAAAATTAGTAAACACTTTATGAAGAAGATTTTGATTACAGGAGGAGCCGGTTTTATCGGCTCTCATGTTGTACGCAGGTTTGTGCTGCATCATCCTGAATACCATATATATAACCTCGATGCGCTGACCTACGCGGGTAACCTGGAAAACCTGCGGGATGTTGAAAACGCTCCCAATTATACTTTTGTAAAAGGAGATATCGTAGATGCGTCTTTCATCGACAGTTTAATTTCCGAAAATGATTTTCACGGGATTATCCACCTTGCGGCGGAAAGCCATGTGGACAGGTCGATCTCAGATCCAATGTCTTTCGTGATGACCAACGTGGTGGGTACCGTCAATTTATTGAATGCCGCCAAAAAGGCATGGGCAGGTGACATGGCCGGAAGGAGGTTCTACCACGTTTCTACGGATGAGGTATACGGTGAACTGCACGATCCCGGAACATTCTTCCTGGAAACCACCAAATATGACCCGCGGTCGCCTTATTCGGCTTCTAAAGCCTCTTCGGATCACTTTGTGAGGGCCTATCACAATACCTACAAACTCCCTGTTGTAATATCCAATTGCTCAAATAATTATGGCCCTAATCATTTTCCGGAAAAGTTAATTCCGCTCATGATCCATAATATCCTCAATAACAAACCGCTGCCAGTATACGGCAAAGGGGAAAACATCCGTGACTGGCTTTTTGTGGAAGACCATGCAAGAGCGATTGACGTGATTTTCCATAAAGGTGTAAACGGGGATACTTATAATATCGGGGGGCATAATGAATGGACGAATATTGACCTGGTGAAGCTGTTATGCGGCCTGATGGATAAAAAACTGGGCCGGGCAGAGGGTGAATCCGCTGCGCTTATTACCTATGTTACAGACAGAGCAGGGCACGATCTGCGGTATGCCATTGATGCAACGAAATTATCCGAGGAATTGGGCTGGAAGCCTTCGCTTCAGTTTGAGGAAGGCCTGGAACGGACGGTAGACTGGTACCTGAATAATAAAGAATGGCTCCATAACGTCACCTCCGGAGAATATAAAGGATACTACGATTCAATGTATGTTAACCGATAAACATGAAAGGAATTATTTTAGCCGGCGGTTCCGGCACAAGATTACACCCGCTTACCCTTGCCGTTAGCAAGCAATTGATGCCTGTATACGACAAGCCCATGATTTATTATCCTTTGTCGATACTCATGTTATCGGGGATCAAAGAAATACTGATCATTTCTACACCCCATGATCTTCCGCATTTTGAGAAACTGCTGGGTGACGGTAGCCGCCTGGGTTGCTCTTTTTCCTATGCCGTTCAGCCGAGCCCGGATGGCCTTGCCCAAGCATTTATTATAGGTGAAGAATTCATCGGGAATGATAAAGTGGCGCTGATCCTGGGAGATAATATTTTTTATGGCTCTGGTCTTTCCAAATTACTGCAGTCGATCAACGATCCGGACGGGGGAGTGATATTTGCCTATCAGGTGCAGGATCCGGAACGTTACGGCGTGGTGGAATTTGATGCAGAAAACAAGGTAATTTCTATTGAAGAAAAACCTGAAAAGCCCAAGTCCAATTATGCAGTTCCTGGGTTGTATTTTTATGATAATGATGTAGTTGAGATTGCCAAAACAATCCCTCCGTCGCCCAGGGGCGAACTGGAAATCACTGACGTCAACAGAGTGTATCTGGAAAAAGGTAAGCTGAAAGTGGGCGTCCTCAACCGGGGTACGGCCTGGCTGGATACCGGTACTTTCCAGTCGCTAATGCAGGCTGGGCAGTTTGTACAGGTAATAGAAGAACGCCAGGGATTAAAGGTGGGATGTATCGAGGAGATTGCTTACAGAATGGGCTTTATTGATGCAGAGCAGCTCAGAGAAATAGCAAAACCATTGGTAAAAAGTGGTTACGGAACCTACCTCGAGCGCATTGTTGCCAATTCCTGACACTGAGCCAATTGATTTTATCTGATAAATTTCAATATGAAGTTTATTTCTCCTGATATTGAAGCATATTGCGAATCTCATACTGATGAAGAAAGCGATCTGCTGAAAACATTAAACAGGGACACCTATGCCAATGTACTGGCACCCAGGATGCTTTCTGGCCAGCTGCAGGGAAGGTTCCTGTCGATGGTTTCCAGAATGGTGCGGCCGGAACGTATCCTGGAAATTGGTACCTATACCGGTTATTCAGCCATTTGCCTCGCAGAAGGGCTCGTGACTGGGGGAAAGCTGATTACGGTGGATATCAACGAAGAGCTTGAAAACCTGGCAAATGGTTATTTTAGTAAATCAGCATTTGCATCACAAATTGACTACCGGATCGGCGATGCACTCGAAATAATTCCTACGCTGACTGAAACTTTTGACCTGATATTTATTGATGCGGATAAAATAAATTATCTTGCATATTATCAATTGTGCCTTCCCAAGGTACGAAGCGGTGGATTTATTATTGCGGATAATGTTTTGTGGAGCGGGAAAGTCCTGGAACAGAAAGGGAAAATAGATAAGGATACCCAAGCGTTATTAGATTTTAACCGAATCGTAAACGAAGACCGCCGGGTTTCTAACATTCTGCTTCCAATACGGGACGGATTAATGGTACTCCAAAAATTATAGGTCTCCAAATTGACAACCATTTTATTTTTTATGACTTCTGTTTACACCTCTAAGCTTAGAGAACTGGGGCTGACCATCACATTTTTCCTGCTGATTGCAGCCAGGGTAATGGCCCAGGAAATCCCCGAAATACCTTCAAGTGTATCTTTTGGTGGGGTCACCGTTAAGTTTGACAGAAATGCTCAGAATATTATTGAAGAGGACATTAAAAGCCTGATGGGCAATAAAAAGTTCTGGGAAGAGAAAATGGACCGTGCCATTTTGCACTTTCCCATTGTCGAAGGTATTCTGATGGACGAAGAGGTGCCCATCGATTTTAAATACCTGGCAGTTCAGGAAAGTTCTTTTAAGCCGGACGTTGTTTCGAGCTCCAACGCAGTGGGATACTGGCAGTTTAAACCGGAAACAGCAAGAGAACTTAATTTACGGGTTGATGACGAGGTGGATGAACGTAAGAATATAAGTTCTTCAACCCATGCCGCAGCCTGGTATCTCAAAAAAAATAACCAGCAATTCAATAACTGGGTTTCAACACTGTATTCGTACTATCTGGGTGCTGGAGGGGTAAAAAAAATAGTACCGCCGAACTGGACTTACGCAAGAGAAGTAACGCTTACAGGAAAAACTGACCGCTATGTACTTCGGTTTTTTGCGCATAAAATAGCGCTGGAGGCGGGTATCGAACGTCATCGGAGTGCGAATACGCTAGTTCTTTTTGAATCCGAAACTGGCAAAGGGCAGACATTTGATGAAATTGCCCGGTCGCTCGGGGTGAATGTACAGGATCTTCAGGCTTATAACCGGTGGTTTAAAGGAGATCGGGTACCTTCCGACAGGGAGTATTATATGATCATTCCGAGTCCTGCCAATCAGGCGTCGGCAGTAAGAACGAGGTTGTCGTCACCCGTTGCGGCTAGTCAGCCGGAAGAAATTGTGCGTCCTTATGAGCCAACGGGCTTTCCGGTGTTAAAAGTTTCAAAGGAAATGTCGGAAAAAAACGGCCATACCTTTTATCAAATCAATGGCTTGCCGGGTATACAGGCGAAACAAGGAGACAAACCCAAAACGCTTGCGAGTGAAGGAAATCTCAGAGCGCCCCGCTTTATGCGACACAATGATATGCTTCGGGATATGGCGCTGGTTCCGGGAAATATATACTACCTGGCTAAGAAAAATAAAAAGGCAGCTACTCCTTTTCATACTGCCCGTCCCGGTGACACCTGGCATGGCGTTTCGCAACAGTATGGGATCAGGCTGGTGAATCTTCTCAAATACAACAGAACCATTAGCAGAAACTTTCCTATTGAAACGGGACAGGTATTGTGGTTAACTAAAAGGAGACCAAGAAAACAGCCTGTTGAGATTGTGCCACCGAAATCTACCACACCTGCACCAGTGCCAGCAGAGGAGCCGGTAATTGCAGCTGCACCCGCTCCTGTGGTTACACCACCTGTGGCAGAACCAGCCGTTTCCGTTCCCGAAAAACGATCGGGAAGAAAGAAATACAAACCTGTTCTGGTAGAAAATAAGGACTCGGGAAAGGGAAATCAGTCTTTTGAGAGCGAGCCATCTGCGTCGGGAAATGTTCCGCCCAACGAGGCCGACCGGTCTGCCGGCGGTTCAAAAAGCCAGTCAACAAACGACAGGGTAGTAATTATAAATCAGGACAATCCTTCGGCGCCAGCCAGTAACCCTACCCTATATACCCGTTCCGAATCTTCCAAATCAGCTAAATCACCTCAGTCAGGCAAGCCTGACGTACCGGTGGGCTCCGGCCGTACAGGTAGTGCGGCAGCTTCCGCACCTCAAATGCACCAGGTTGCTGCTGGAGAGACTTTATTCAGTATTTCACGTAAATACAATGTTCCTGTGAGGGAGCTGTTGGCAATCAATGATATGACAACCAGCAGTAAGCTTGTTACCGGACAACGGATTAAGGTACCCCAAAGCGCAGGTGCACCAGAGGCGGGTACTGAGCTTTTAGCGGTGAAACCGGAAGTGAGGCCTGTTAAACCTGCTGAGGCTGCCAGAGCGCAGGAATCTGAGGCTATAAAAACGGTTGAAGCAGGTTCGGACTTCCATATTGTACAACCGGGGCAAACCTATTACAGCATTTCCAAAATGTACGGCTTGAGCGTAAATGAATTGTTAGCCATTAATGGACTAAGGAATACCGAACATTTGGAAGCAGGCCAGAAATTGCGCGTAACCAAAGAAGAAGGCTCTGATGCAGTACCTTCAAGGTTGTCGTCGGCTGTTTCCAATACCGATGCCCTGATTCATACTGTTGCTGCTGGCGAAACTTTGTTCGGCGTAGCTCAGCTCTATAAAACATCGGTGAATGAGGTGAAAAAACTGAACAATCTTTCAGGGAATAATGTGGTGGTAGGACAAAGACTTAAAATTCCTCAACGCTAAGATCATGATTTTAATAGATAATACCTGTATTAGTGATGATATTGAAGATCAGTTCTTTGTATGTGATCTTGATAAGTGTAAGGGAGCCTGTTGTGTGGAAGGTGATTCAGGCGCTCCTCTGGACGAAGAAGAACTGACAGTTCTCGATGAAATTTATGATAAGGTAGCGCCCTATCTGTCGGAAGAGGGAAAACAGGTAATTGCCCGGGAGGGTAAGTATACAAAGGATTGGGATGGAGATTATGTAACGCCGGTGATCAACGGAAGGGAATGTGCTTATGCTATTTATGATTCAAAAGGCATTCTCAAGTGCGGTATTGAAGAGGCCTATAATGATGGCAAAATAAGTTACAAAAAGCCTGTTTCCTGTCATCTTTATCCGATAAGGGTAACTAAGTACGAGCAGTATCACGCACTTAACTATGACCGTTGGGGAATATGCAGCCCCGCTTGTGATTTGGGACAAAAACTGGGTGTGCCGGTTTATCAGTTTCTGAAAGAACCACTGGTCAGAGCTTATGGGCCGGAATGGTACCAACAATTAACGCAAGAAATAGATGAACGTCGGGCAGCCAGAGAAGAAGCATAATGACTTTTTTCAAAATGTTTATGACGTTGTACGCCTTATTCCTGCCGGAAGAGTTACCTCTTACGGTGCAATAGCGGCGTATCTGGGAAGTAAGGGAGGAGCACGGATGGTGGGCTGGGCGATGGGAAGCAGTTATACCGAACATGGAATACCGGCTCACAGAGTTGTTAACAGAGAAGGTGTTCTGACGGCTAAAATGCAATTTAGAACACCGACCACGATGCAGGAATTGCTAGAAAAGGAGGGGGTTATCGTAAAAAACGATAAAATACAAAACTGGAAGGAAAGGTTCTGGGATCCTGAAAAGGAGTTATAATTACAGCAAAGAGCTCCGTTTGCCGGAGCCCCTTGCTGTAAGATGTTTTAGTTGACAGCGATGAACCTGGTATTGTCGGTTTTTAGCTGTATTTCCTTGGTGATTTTTCCTCCTACTGAAGTTATTTCAAAAGTATATACGCCGTCGGCCATAGTTTCCAGGTCGAAAACCCGGCGATACTTTTCTTCATTCTGACCAACTGATTCGGTGTAATACACCATGCCAGATTTGTCCTTTAAATAAATATTCAATTTTCTGTCGCTGTCGTTGTCAATCGCCAGTTTAACTTTGCTGGTACCCTGTACCTGAAAAAGACTTGCAGCAAATTTTACATTTTTTTTCCCTTTGTCAGCAGTGGTATCAGCATTGGCATTAGAAAAGGAAAACAAGGAAAGAGAAAGTGCAGCGGCACAGAACAGGTTTGAAATTGATTTGATTTTCATGACTATAGATGTTTTAAATTTTTGGTCTCCGATTATCCGGACAACTTAATATATAAAAAACAATATGCCAGACATCCGAATGATTACAGATATCTCCCATATTGTTTTTTGTAACTAAATGAAAATCAATTTGTTGTAATCTGTTTGAGATCGAATGGCACAAGGTTAGCCAGCCGTTTAACTGTTCGTTTGCGAACACCGTTTTCTGATTACGAACAATTTTAGGAAGTCATGCAACTTTAGATCTTGTTTTTACCTCGGCTCTCATTAGCGATTTTCTGAATCAGCGGAAGACGATTAGCAGGTATCAGATTTTTGTAATCCCAGAAAGCGGTAACACATACAATTTTCCATTGCCCGTTAATTTTTTCCATGAGGCGTACTTCTTTACTGTGGTGAAAATTCTTTTCTTCCTGGTCACTATTGAACTGGTCCCAGGTAAGGTAGGCAACGTCATCACCATAGAATTTGTAAATCATGTTTTTTCGTTCGACTTTGGGGTGACTGGAAACAGGTTCAGGGTTTTCGGCTATGTATTTTCCGATCTGTTTATTAATGTCATCCCAGCCAACGTTGGAGTCAAAGGTGCCATCGTTGTTGCTCCATGCCTGAAAAGCATAATCAGTTTGTGCATAATTGGATTTCCAGGCTTCGTAATTTCTTGCAAAAAAGGACTCGGTTTCATTCTCGATCACAGTTTTAATAGCTTTTTTTTCACTTTCGAGATGAGCTTCCTGCATTTTCTTCTCTTCGTCGGCATTTTTGCCGCAGGACCAGAACAGTAGTGTAATGGTTACAAAAAATGATAGTGTTTTCATTTTGTACAAAGTTTAGTTTGCTAAAAGAATAATTCAAACTCACTGCACCCAAACAAACATCCATCAAATAATCTTCAGAGGTATCTCTGAATTCGCTTATAAATTTATCATAAAGTTAATATTTTTTTGTATTTATAAAAGTAAATAGGAATATATTTCGTGCCTAACCACGGACGCGTTTTACATGCCCGCTGAGCGTAATAAAAAAAGCGCCCTTTCAAGGAGCGCCCCACTAAATAGTGCAGGTGATACTGGCTACAGACGGGCCACGCTATGTTGACTTTTACCCTTTAAAAGCCACAAGCCGATAAAAGTGATGAGTCCGTTAATGATCAGCCTTTCAAAGCCGAATTTGTATCCATTGAACCACTCAGCCGAATGATCACTGATAACATAGGTTATAACAGGGGCGGCAATACATACCAGCGGTACCCACTTATCCAATACAGGCCTGCGCATAAAGGCCCCGAATGAAAATAGCCCCAGCAACGGGCCGTAGGTATAACCTGCGAGGTCAAAAACGGCCGTAATGACTTCTTTGCTGTTGAGCTTGTTAAATACCAGAATTACCAGATAAAAAACTACCGAAAAGCCGATATGTACCCAGAATTTGATAGCAGACCGTTTCCCCTCTGGACGTTTTTCAATATCCATAAAGTCGATACAGAACGCTGTTGTAAGGGCGGTTAGTGCAGAGTCGGAGCTGGCATAAGTGGCGGCCGTAATGCCCAGTAAAAACGTAATTCCCACCACAATTCCCAAATGATTGAGTGCCAGCATAGGATAGAAATCGTCCGTTTTGGCCGTAACCGGTATACCCTGTGAGCTGGCATATACGTATAGCAATGCGCCCAGGGACAG
The DNA here is from genome assembly GCF_907164905.1 of Dyadobacter sp. CECT 9275. Classification (NCBI taxonomy): domain Bacteria; kingdom Pseudomonadati; phylum Bacteroidota; class Cytophagia; order Cytophagales; family Spirosomataceae; genus Dyadobacter; species Dyadobacter helix. The sequence goes on from NZ_CAJRAF010000001.1 coordinate 847,031, forward strand.
GAACAAAAAGTTAACGATTACGAGCACAACCGTAAACCAGAACATGTTTTTCTGCGCTTCTCCGATATTTTTACACGTAAGGTTTTTTTGCATCAGGTCCTGGTCCAGGCCGGTCATGACGATGGCAATGAATACCCCGGCAAAAAATTGTTTGAAGAAATTCTTCGGATCGTTTGTGTCCCAGTAAAAAATCTGAGCATACCCGCTGTCCCGGACCGTTTCCCAGATGGCCGCGGGGCTTCCCAGGTGCAGTTCCTGAGAAACCAGCACAATGGTCAGTACAACGGCTGTGATCAGGAAAAAGGTCTGTAAGGTATCGGTCACAATGATGGTTTTGACTCCCCCTTTGAAAGTGTAAACCCATATCAGAAAGATGGTGATGGCAACGGAAATTTCAAACGGAACACCGAGCGGCTTAAACAAAGCGATCTGCAGAACCTGTGCAGCAACGTACAGCCTGACCGCCGACCCCACCGTCCGGGACAGGAGAAAAAAGGCAGAGCCCGTTTTATAGGACCAAAAACCAAACCGTTGTTCGAGATAGGAATAAATGGAAATAAGGTTGAGCCGGTAATAAAGCGGCATAAGTACCGTGCCGATCACCAGGTATCCCAGAATGTAGCCGAGTACTACCTGAAAGTAAGAAAACTGTATGTTTGCTACTGCACCGGGAACCGACACGAAAGTGACACCGGAAAGCGACGTCCCGATCATCCCGAAAGCAACCAGGTACCAGGGAGACTGCCGGTTGGCCGTAAAAAAAGTATTGGTGTCCGCTCCTCTGGAAGTGTATATCGAGACAGTGATAAGCAATCCAAAATAGACGACCAGTATGAATAACGCTATGAGTGGGTTCATTAAAAGTGGATTAATTTGAAACCGGAAGGTATTAAAAGAAGGTACTAAAACTTCCGATACTCTTTGTTTTTGATTAGATTTGCTAATCAAACAGAAATTTGGTTGTTATGCAAGTCCTGATAGATACAGACGAAGAAATTCTGGAGAAAACCGTTGAAACGGATATTAAAAAATTGGTGATTTACAATGATGATGTCAATACTTTCGATTGGGTAATTGATACACTCATTGAAGTTTGCAACCATTCCAGCGAGCAGGCAGAGCAGTGCACAATTATTATACACTACAAAGGCAAATGTTCCGTGAAGGAAGGTGAATTTGAGGAACTGGTACCGATGCGAAACGAGATATGCAAAAGAGGGATATCAGCAGAAATTCATTAATACTCCTTACTTTTTTAAACTGCCTTCATGAATTACCCCTCACGTCTTATTGAGGATGCCGTAAGTGAAATTTCCCGTCTTCCGGGAATTGGCAAGAAAACAGCGCTACGTCTGGCATTACATTTGCTGAAAAGAGAAGAGGCGCAAACCTTGTCTCTTTCGGAAGCGCTGGTGAATATGCGTACCAAAACAACTTACTGCCGGAAATGTCATAACATCGCGGATGACATCTTGTGTAATATATGTGGCAATTTTAAAAGAGATCAAACGATTATCTGTGTAGTTGTTGATACCAGGGACGTTTTGGCAATAGAGGCAACCAGCCAGTATCGTGGGCTATACCATGTTTTGGGCGGTATCATCTCCCCCCTGGAGGGAATAGGTCCGGCCGATCTGAAAATTGATTCTCTCCTGGCTCGTGTTGATCCGGAAGGCTCGGAGGAAACGGACAAGGTGCAGGAGATTATTCTTGCATTGAGTCCAACCATGGAGGGAGATACTACGGCATTCTATTTGCAGAAGAAATTAAAACCTACCGGAGTGAAAGTGAGTACCATAGCACGGGGCGTTCCTATTGGCGGAGATCTGGAATATGCCGATGAAATCACCCTGGGGCGGAGTATCGTGAGCCGGGTGGCTTACGATTGATTGCTAAATTTTAACAAATTTCAAATGATGAATAGAAAAGAATTTTTGCGTACAATGGCTGGTGGTACATTAGGTGTTGCTGCGTTGGCTGATGTAGCTTTTGCTGGTTTATCCAATGTTTCATCTCTTGAAACGGCTCCTTTTAAACAAGCTCCGCTTCCTTATGACTTTGCTGCTCTGGAGCCCAGCATCGATAAAATGACCATGGAAATTCACTATGGCAAGCATCATGCAGCCTATGTTAAAAATTTGAATGACGCTGTAAAAGGTACCGAGTTCGAGAAGAAATCTTTAGAAGAAATTATAAAATCCATTAGCAAAGCGCCAACAGCGATCCGCAATAATGGAGGCGGGCACTGGAACCATACCTTTTTTTGGGAAGTAATGGGCCCAAAAAAGGGAGGCGCACCCAAAGGAGCCGTAGCCGATGCAATCAATGGGCAGTTTGGTTCTTTTGATAAGTTCAAAGAGGAATTTGGCAAGGCAGCTACCACCCGCTTCGGATCGGGGTGGGCCTGGCTGGTTGCAAAGGGAGGAAAACTGGCTGTGGGTTCCACGCCCAATCAGGATAATCCTTTAATGGATGTCAGTGACGTGAAGGGCACGCCAATTTTGGGCCTTGATGTCTGGGAACATGCTTATTACCTGCATTATCAAAACAAACGTCCGGATTATATCAAGGCGTTCTGGGATGTTGTGAACTGGGATGTTGTAGCCGAGAAATTGAAAAAAGCCTGATGGGCTCTTATGGATAGAGTTAAAGTAAGAGGGGGTCTCATTTTAATTTGGGACACCCTCCATAACGAAATGTTAAGACTTCCAATTTACCCTACTGATTGAAAGTGGTTTTTTGATTCTCAGTGCTTATATTTTGTAAATAATCGTCTCCAGATTTATTAATATACTGAGGTCTAAAAGCGTTTTCCAATTGACAGTAAAAATTGTGGAAATAGAACATCACCATTAGTGTCCAGTTGAAGGCCTGTGATCGCACCGATTGCGCAATTATTTGTAAAATTATGCCTGGCAAATATTTGTAAGGTTCCTCCAGCTGACACTATCCGTTGCGGTTCTGTATTTCGATTAATTCTTAGTGGCAATGGATATCCCGTAAGTGCCGGGAATAGAATCTCCCTGTCGTCCGCTAAGGAGGAGGATTGGAAGCGCACTAATAGACCTGCCTTACCGCCCATCTCAAATTTGTTAGTTCTCAAAAAGTAATACCCTATTTTTCCTGCAACCTGTACGGCTGCGATGGTATACCTATATGATAAATCTTGTTCGGGCAAATTGTCTATTTTTACTTTCAAGATGTCAGCACCATCATGTATAGTAGTGGCCAATTCGGTTGACCATAAAAGTCTTTGGCGAAATATCCTTTCATATTCCATACCTATCATCAGGCCATAGCTGTCTCCTGTGCCAAGCTTTGCAAGCCCAATACTACTACTTATGATTTTACGAGGAAATGGTTGAATACTTTGGCTAAGCGATGACTTTACTATGAATAGGCAAACGAAAAGTATTTGTATTTTTCTCATACGCTCATTTTTATTTCGGTACCGGACTCGTTTCCGGCGCCACCAATATATGCATTGATTAAAATCTCCTTTTAAAATTCATGAAACTTATTTGATATACCTGAGTTGCTGGATCAGTAAACTGAACCATTGAAAGTCCAAAGTTATTGTCATCAGACCCATGGTTCACTGTGTAGGATAGCGCGGGAAGTCCATTGGAAGAGGGGACCGAAACTGTAGTGGAGGAGGTCCCCCCTCCATCTCGTTCCCACCAGTTTTCGATCGTATAGTTGCCCCAATTAATAGGATTCCAGTTTCCAACTGAGTGCCCAATTTCGTGCCATACCTGATTTCGGAAGTTTTTCCGTTTAAGTTTTCCGAAATCGCGATTTGAGATCTCCACATTATTTGCACTGCAAATTATTACCTTAAATTCCAGTTTTCCAGACGTCCAGTGTTCTATCGAGTTTAAGTCAGTTACTTGAATGATACCTCCATATTCCGCACCGCCATTAACCCTTGCACTGTTTTGTTCAACATTTTCATCAGTACCGATTACATAAATGTCATTTTCCCAAGCATATTCTTCATCCACCTTTTGAACAAAAAACCAAACACCGCTATAAGGAGATTGAATCATATATCCATTTAAAGCAAGTGGTGGAGTGTCGGGGAAGTAGTCTGATGAAGTTCGACCGCCAGCATCTGCACCGGCAGTGATTGCATCTGCTTGAAGTACGGCAAGAGGTTCTGTTGTTACTACTTCTGATACTCTCGCGGTGGAATTCTCAACCATACTCTCTTCTATTGTTTCAGCTCGCGGATAGAAAATAAGTGGTTCGTTGTAGTGAACTAAGGGTCTTATTTGCCTAATAAGAGCCTCAAGTCGTTGCATAGGAGCTTTATATTCTTCTTGGTCTTTATATTTTGCGATAATATCTCTAATATAAACGTTGTAATCGCCATGCTTTTGTTTTAGGCATTCTTCCAATACGAACTGTCTAAATTGTTGTTCTTTGGCTAAGGACAAAACTTCAACCATGACCTTTAGTTGGAGTTCTCGTAGAGGGCTATTAACAATTTCAAGCGGATTGTTGTCCGTTTTTTGAACCACGTGCATCTCATTCTGGCAATTTGTAAGTAATCCTGCGAGGAGGACTGCAATCGATAAAGGCTTTAAATTTTTTGACATAGCTGTGTGAATTGAATTATGAATAAATGAAACTTTCAATATAAAAATTTCTTACTGGTCAGGAATTAATTTTGCGTTATTTTAACGTTAATTCGGGGCAATAATTTCTCTTTTTTTATAAATCAGGTAAATATTGATATATTTATTTATCTACATTTAAGTACTATAATCAATGGATTTCCATTTTTTTATTAAGTTAATATACCGAATATTTTTGCGTTGTAAACGATCCTTATCCAAAGAAATCAAAGATTTGAAGCGGGTACATTTAGTCCCGGATAAGCAGCCTATAAACCTGACGTTGAGCATCTCGGACTCTGAGATATTGACAATTTTAGTTTGTTTTTATTTGAGGGCTTATAGAACCTTTTAGTATCAACAGGTGGTTCTGGGTCATTGGGCGGATTTATTTCTAATTCTCTGTCTTACAAAATGTATTTTTGAAAGACAGAGAGGTTGTTTTATCGTTTTAGCTTTATTCTTCAAAGAAAATATTTAGAAAAGTGTTCTGTAATCAGTCTATCGTTGTTTTCCGAGCTTCATTCTGTTCTGAATATCAGTACTACTCATCAAACTTCAAAACGAAGTTTTAAAATGCATCCTGAAATTTTTAGTTTTTTTCGAAAGCTAAATATTTTATATAATTACTATCGTTCAAAAACTTCGTGGTATCTACATCCAAGTTAAGCCGAGTAAGTTACTTCTATACCCAGATCGAGTCTAACCTGCGTATCTTTTTTATAATACGCAGAACTAAATTGTTTATTGGTCAAAATTAATTTTACGAATCGCAAACAACAATTTATTCAGGTTGTGAAATACAACTTCTCATGTTGTATTTCACAACCTGTGCAGTCAACAATTATTTGAGTTTTATCTTGTAACAGCCGTTAGGTACCTAAGTATGGAGGATTTTTATAAAACATTACGTCCCATCAGAACTTTAAGGGGAATGAAGCAACAGGAACTTGCTTTTTTATTAAATGTCAGGCAGCAATCAATTAGCAAGATGGAAATAGGACTGATAAAGATCAGTTCCCAAACGGCTAAAAAGATAGCTGTTCATTTTGGTTTTGAAACCAAAGAGGATATGTTGAATTTTTATATGTCCTTGTTCAATACACCTCTTGAAAACAAGAAAGAGCACGAATAGGTTTTCCTTCTTCTCGATCTTCGGCAACATTTATAGAACTAATTTAAGAGGATGTTTGGGATTTGAGTGAGAAGAACGAGGGGCGTGCCATCGTTGCAGTGACTAAATATTCAAGACTTGATTAAAAGGTATGTTAGACTAATGGCACGTGCCATTTCGCTATCCTGAGTGGATAGGCAATTTCGGGATTTCTAATTCGAAAACTAAAGGAAATATGATTTAAAATCGATTGGATGTACTTTTTTATGTCCAAACAGGTTGTTACTGGGTCGCCTGGTGGTGGAGAATCACCTCTGATTGTTCTCCTACATGGCAGTCAGTTTACTGGCATGTCAGCCGATGGAAAACACAAAATACTCTTAGCGAGATCAATTGTTTTCTCAATCAAGTTGATCGAAAGGAGAAAAAATAAACGAAAATCCATCACCTTTTTGTGAAGATGGCTAAAATGCTTAGTTATTTTCAATGATTTTGAAACCGTGGTACGGATGTAAACAAAAAAAGTAAATGGACGGAATTGCAAGTATTAGTCGATACTGGCTGAGGAATACGGTTTGCTCATATCATGCCGGTAGTCAGCATGATGGCCCTGCTGCTTTAAATCTTTGTGCCGATATTTTTTATCAAAAGGTTATCCTAATCGGACCGCCGAAGCGGTTCGACTACAACGTTGTTTTCGCTCTAAGAATGAAGGTGTTCGGTATCAAATTGGAAAAGGCATCTCGTGGAGAGTGGGTCAAGGGCTTTGTTCACGTAGCTAAAGGTGGACAGTTGAATGGATCATCTCCTGGACCAATTTCTTTTGAAAGACGTAAAGGATTATAAATATACCGTCTCTTCTTCCATTGTATTGATACTTTTGGTAAATAGTCAACTGACTTTATGGAGAATCAAGCCTATTGGCCAAACATAATTCTTAAACAAGTTCAAATTCTTTTCCTTCTCTCATACAGGAGGGTGCATTTCGATTCTAAGTAGCTAAAAGATCGGTAATTTTCTTCCGGGACTATCATGCAGGGGAGCTAATATGGAATAAAATCCGTCAGCTGCAATCCTGTGCGAAGCCTGTTAATCAGAGTTAATCGGTTATGTGGCAAACATAATTCGGCGATTTTTTCTCATTCGAAGTTTTGAAATACACGCACAGGAAACAATAAAGACGAATTGCTTTCTTTTATCTAACAAACGGTAAGATGAATTTTGGTGATTTTTTTAGCCACCTCTTCTTCTAATTACAATAACTACTTATCGCCTTGTAGGCCTGCAAGTAACCGAGTTCTCCCGCTTTGCTGAGATCCAGACAGCCTTCGTGCGTTTGTCCCAGGCTGTTTTTAAGAATACCCCGGATGTAATATGCTTCCGAAAAATCAGACCTGAGTTTAATGGCACTGCTCATGTCAAGTACCGCGCCCAGCTGATCGCCTGCCGCTGAACGGATCAGGCCTCTGGCGAAAAATGCAGACGTGTAGGTAGGGGTAAGTTCAATAGCTGCGGTCATATCATTTGCGGCACCGTTTCTATCTCCAATTTTTGATTTGCTGATACCACGGATGTAATAAGCCTCAGCTCTTTCTTCGGACAGTGGATCTATTTTGAGCTGTGGCTGTACCTGATCCCGGAGGTCATCAAGAATAGCTTTGGTGATTTTGCCTGGGTATACTGTTTTTTTCGGATTCCCTATATAAATATTTTTAAATTCTATCGCCTTGTCCAGGTCGGCAATGGCGCCACGCTGGTCGTTGAGTTTGTTCTTTGCAAATCCACGTCCATAGTAGGCTTCATAACTGTCAGGGTTGAGCTGAATGGTTTTGTCAAAGTCAATAATGGCTCCTTCGTAATCTTCAAATTTGTTTTTGGCAAATCCCCTCTTAGTATAGTATAAACTTTCATTAGGACTGAGTTCAAGGGCACGGGTGAAATCTGCGGCAGCTCCCTGATAATCTCCAAGCTCTATTTTGGCTAGTCCGCGGCTGGCATAGGCACCAGTTCTTTTAGGACTAAGTTCAATTACCCGAGTGAAGTCGGCAAGGCTGCCGGAATATTCCTGCAGGTCCTGCTTGCAGTTACCTCTGGCATACAATGCCGAAATATCATCCGGATTAAGTAAAACAGCCTTGTCCAGATCTACCATTGCAAGCCGTAAATTATTAAGCTTCGCATAGCTGACACCGCGGTTATAGTAAGTTTTGGCCTCATCCGGATTCAGCTCAATCGCTTTGGAGTAATCCTGCAGCGCCGAACGAAAATCTTCCTGGATACTCTTGCTTACGCCCCGGCTCTGATAGTACATCGCCTCTCGCGGGTTGATTTCGATGGCACGATCATAATCCAGGATAGCTCCCCGGTGGTCTTTAAGGTTGGCTTTAGCCAGTCCGCGGTTGAAATAACTCGGGGCATGGTCAGGGCTCATGGAAATCACCACAGTATAAGCCTGCATGGCTCCTGCGAAATCACCGGTACGGGCTTTGGTATTTCCTTCTTCAAAATATTCGGCTGCAGAACGCTGTGCAAAAGTAGGATGGGATAGTAACAGGGTAAGCGAAGCAAGTGAGCTCAGTAAAAAAACTTTCATGAATGTAGACCTTTTCCTCAAATCTGATAAGATATAATATTGCCTATAAAAGTATTTAAATTCTCTGTCTGCATCAAATAGGCCCCGCCGTATTTTTGAAATAGACGGATGTATCCTTTTACTTATATTATCCCTATTTTTACGTTGTTGTAAAAGAAGTTGTTAACTAACATGAACGAAATGGAAACCGGGAGAAGATTTCTTGTGATCATACTGATTCTTGTCGCTATGGGAGCGATATATTTTGTATTCGTTAAGGAGCCGGAGTCAGTGAGTGTTAATAGTACGGGTGAAGTTCCGAATCCTGCCTCGCTCTATCTTTCCAATCTGAAGGATCTGGAGGGGAATCCGATTGCGATGGATGAAAATAAGCTCGTGTTTCTGAATATATGGGCCACCTGGTGCGGGCCTTGTAATATGGAAATGCCAGGTATCCAGAAACTATATGATAAATACAAGAATCATAAAAGTGTTGCTTTTTATATTATTTCGGACGAAGACGCTGAAACAGTAAATCCTTTCATTGCCCGGAAGGGATACCAATTGCCATTTTATCAATATGCAGGTACTTACCCAGAGGCGTTGGATGGAAATGCCATTCCTCGTACCTACATTATTCACAAAGGTAAAATTCTGGCAGAGCAAACGGGTGCTTCCCAATGGGATACGCCAGAAGTGGTAAGCTTGATCGAAAAGAATATTTCGGAGATTTAGCAGCTTGATTGGGAGTTTTGGGAAGTTAACAGTAGGCAGTAAGAAGTAAGCAGTAGGCAGTGGGTATAAACAGAAAGAGGAGCTGGATCACCCCAGCTCCTCTTTCTGTTTAAATACTATCAGGAGAAATTACTCAACGATAAAATCGCCTTTCATTAACGCATAATGGCCAGGGAAGCTACAGATAAAGGTATATTTTCCTTTTTTTGGAGCAGTGAATTCAATAGTATCACTTTCTCCGCCACCTACAAGCTTCGTGTGTGCTAAAATGCTTCCCTCTTCTGATTTTGGGATATAGTCCGTTTCACGGGCAGCAGCTGCTTTGGACCCGAAAGCGGCAACGTCCACACCTGGCTTAAGTAATACCCAGTTATGCCCCATTGCTGCTTTTGCAAGCTTGCCTGAATGCGTTAAGGTAAGTTTCACTTTCTGGCCTGCTTTTACTTTGATTTCTTTCAGGTCAAATTGCATGGCATCGCTGCCTTTGATGGTAATGGTTTTAACCTGTTTTGCATCACGTGTTTCGACAGCAGCTGTCAGTGTTTTAGCGTTAACAGGGTTAAGGGAGTAACTTCCAAATGCTACTACAGAAGCGAGCAGGAGCATACCAGACTTTATTCTTTTCATCTTAAAGTTATAGTAAACTTGTTTGTTTAAAATTTAACTGGTGCAAGTTACTACATGGCTTTTTAAAAAAACAATCCGTTAACAATTGTTTGGAAACATTCTGTCAAAATAACAATTTGTATTCATTTTTGACCGCCTTTCCCACGCATACAATAGCCAGGGTAAGCATGTAATGATAGATATCCACCGGATTCATGGGGATGTTCAGCCGGGCTGATTTGCTTGCCAGTGCCAGGAACATCATCGCAAATATTACCCAGAGGGCGCTTTTTTGCCTGCCGCCCAGTCCCAGGCAGGATACGATCATGGTTACCACAATACAAAATGACTGGATGATCAGGCCAATATATTCAACGTTAAACCAGGTAATGCAATAAAGCAAAAGCAGGCCAATGCTGATGGTGGAGACGAGCTGAAAAGTTTCAGTTTGTGTCTGCCTGATCAGCGACCAGCTGGCAGATACCAGGCACACTGCACCGAGCGTCATCTCGGCAGCCTGGGTTATTTTTAACAGGCCCTGAAGGTTTTCTTTGCCCGTATGTACCACCAGGTCGGTCAGGGCATTCAGCGAAAGGCAGAAAAGAAAAATTCCCCATAACAGGCGGTTATTGGCAGGCTGAGATCCGAAATGGCGGAAAAAGATATATATCCCTGTGAAACTCAAAACAAGGTTGGAAAAAAAATGAGGATTTGTAAGAATATTCATATAACAGCCCTGGATTCTCAAAAAAGCAATTTACAAATTCTGGCTACATTTTGCTACTTCGTGCTTTTCGTCCTACTTTTACCAAAAAAACTGATTTACCAACATGAGCGTTTTAGTTAATAAAAATTCTAAGATTATAGTTCAGGGATTTACCGGTTCTGAGGGTTCTTTTCATGCCCAGCAAATGATAGAGTATGGTACCAATGTTGTCGGCGGGGTGACTCCAGGCAAAGGCGGCCTTTCCCATCTTGACAGACCGGTATTTAATACAGTGGACCAGGCTGTTCGTTCAACCGGAGCAGACGTGGCCATTATATTCGTACCGCCAGCTTTTGCTGCAGATGCTATTATGGAAGCAGCAGATGCAGGAATAGCTGTGATTGTGGCTATAACAGAAGGCATTCCTACAAAAGATATGCTGTTTGCCAAAGAATATATTAAAGGTAAAAACACGCGCTTGATTGGTCCTAACTGCCCTGGTATCATTACTGCCGAGGAGTGTAAAGTGGGTATTATGCCAGGTTTTATCTTCAAAAAGGGAACGGTTGGACTTGTTTCTAAATCAGGTACATTGACTTACGAAGCGGTTGACCAGCTGACCCGCGCCGGATTGGGGCAAACCACGGCCATTGGTATCGGAGGTGACCCCATTATTGGTACCACTACCAAAGAGGCAGTTGAATTACTGATGAATGATCCTGAAACCGAGGCAATTGTGATGATTGGTGAGATCGGGGGTAGCATGGAAGCGGAAGCCGCCAGTTACGTGAAGTCGACAGGTAATAAAAAACCGGTGGTAGGTTTTATAGCTGGCCAAACTGCACCCAAAGGCAGAAGGATGGGCCATGCAGGAGCCATCATCGGAGGAGCTGACGATACCGCGGAAGCGAAGATCAGAATTATGAAAGAATCAGGTATTTTTGTAGCAGAATCTCCTGCACTCATCGGAGAAACAATGCTTCTTGCTCTTGGTAAAAAATAATTGTTGGTACTGTTTCTTTAAATATAATAGAGAGGGCGGGGGAAACCCGGCCCTTTTTCATACACATGAAGTCCATCCGGTTTCTGTTCATTTGGGCTTTCCTGGTTTTTCTACTACCCTTCGGTGCACAGGCGCAGGGGGCCGGTAAGGTTGTGCCTCCGGATGAATTTTTTCCGGTATACAATTTTCATTACGACTGGCTGGTTTTTAACAATCAGTACAATGACTTTGTGCCGTTTTCACAAGGCCTCAATGAAGATTCCCGTTCGGTAAGCGTATATGTTGACCTTGTTAAAAACCGTAGGTACAGTTTGTTGTTTAAAACTGAAAATGAAGGATACCTGTTTCTGGAAGGGGCTTTACAACGGCGGATTGCTGCCAATAAATGGGTTCAGTTTAATATAGACAGCCTCTACCGCATTTACAAAAAAGATGAGTTACTGTTTACAGTGTACGGGAGCTCCGGAATTTTGGACAAGACCTTGCTGATATGCAATAAAAAGACGGCGAACGGGATGAACCTCATGGATAATCCCAGGGCCAGTTTCATTAATATCCGTCCGGTGGCAGTATCCCCCTTCGGGAATTTTGCAATACTGGCTTCCATGATTATCCTCATCATCTGCGGATGGGTTTTCAACACAGATCCGCTCTCTTTCGAGAGGCTGGTGAATCCCATTGAGTTTTTTAATAATTCACCCCGCGATCAGTTATCCAAAGTCAATAAACCATATAGTTCCAACGTCGTATTCTTTGTACTGGGGTCCTCCATGCTGATGAGTTTTATTCTGGTTTTCCTAACCACCCAAAAGATAAATCTCTTTTCCGTAGACACGATCCTTTCCGAGCAGAACGGTACCTTGCAGTTCCTGGGCGATTTTTTTCTGATTTCCATCCTCTTTTTTTTGCTGACCTACGGGAAGTACATTCTGATGGTGATGGTGGGGAACGTACTCAATCTGGATAAGTTGGTAGATACCTTATTTCTCAAAATAGTACAATCATCTTACCTGTTTCATGCGGGGCTCTTTCTTCTTGTTTTTATGCTAAGCTTCAATCACGCACCATGGATGGAGTCGTGGAGGCCTTATATACTTTTACCATTTCTGTTTTTTTATTCTGTACGCTTTCTGGCTTTGTATGTTGTGGTCAAGCCAGCGGGGACACTTATTAATCTGTATTTATTTTCGTACCTTTGCGTCATCGAAGTGATCCCCCTCATTATTGGCATCAAATTTGCCCTGTAAAGGAACGAGAGGAATGGGACTTAAAATTAATTGAGGATTTTACATGAGTGAGACTATCAAATTTGATCAGGAAAGGCTGAGAAAGGTTACCAGCCTTCTTGTAAGCCAGTCCAGACCAGCAGACGAAAACTCCCCGTATTTTGAATTAGCGAAGAAGTATAATATCAAAGTGGATTTTCGTCCTTTCATTCAGATCGATGGAATTTCTTACAAGGATTTTCGTAAGCAAAAAGTTAATATCCTCGATCATACTGCTGTTATTTTCACAAGCAGGAACGCCATTGACCACTTTTTCAGGATCTGTAACGAGGGTAGAATAGAGGTACCGGCTACCATGAAGTATTTTTGTATTTCAGAGCAAACCGCCAATTATCTCCAGAAGTACATCGTGATCCGTAAACGCAAAATTTTTACGGGTACCAAAACAGCTGCGGAACTAATAGAACTGATGCGTAAGCATAAAAAGGAGAAGTTTTTGTATCCTTGTTCGGATGTCCGCAAAAATGATATTCCTGAGTTTGCGGACACGGAGGAATTCCATTTTACCGAGGCAACGATGTATCAGACTGTCCCATCCGATTTGTCCGATCTTGAGGATGTTTATTATGATATCATTGCCTTTTTCAGCCCGTCCGGTATTAAATCCTTATTCGAAAATTTCCCAGATTTCAAGCAGAACGTTACAAGGATTGCAGCTTTTGGACCTACCACTGCCAAAGCGGTTGAAGACGCAGGCCTGATACTTGATATTCAGGCACCTTTACCCAATGCTCCGTCAATGACCGGCGCGCTTGAACTATACATCAAAAAGGCCAACAACGGTTAAAAGAATCAGTCGAAAAAGGGCCGGGAAAATTTCCCGGCCCTTTTTTTATTATATATCAATTTTTTTGAGCAATATGCGTTATTGAATAAAATATCGGGGAATACCGGATGTTTAAACCATTTCAGAAGCATGACCCTTACTTTTACGATTCAAAATATAAAATGGAGCGGGCTGAGTGCTGTCTTTTTACTGTTGTCCACAGTCGCTTTTGCTCAAAAGGATGCACAGTTCAGCCTATTTTCGTTAAACCAGCTTTATTTAAATCCTGCCGCCGCAGGTGCTGACGGGCTTACCAGGTTTCAGCTCACGCACCGGACCCAGTATGCAGGATACCAGTCAACCAATCCGGACGATGCAGGCGGAGCCCTGTCAACACAGATGGCCTCTTTCAGTATGCCTCTGAAAAACTTCGGGATTGGTTTTTATGCACTCAATGACAAAAGCGGGCCCCGTAACGATCAGGACTTTAAGCTCTCTGCTGCCTACCATATACCTCTGGGAGGAGGAAAATTGCAGATCGGAGCCAGCGCAGGCCTCTTCAGGCAGTCTATTGACTATGGAAAACTAAGGGCCAGAGACCCTGATGATCCCTTGATACAGACCGGGGTGGTTGCGGAGATGAATCCCGATTTCGCAGCAGGTGTCCGTTACGAAGCCGATGCATTTTATGTGGGAGTTTCGATGAATCACCTCTTGCAGCCCAAGTATCAGCTGGGTGCCGAAACTGCTACCAACCCGTTACCACGAACAGCTTACTTCAACGCTGGTTTTAATATTGAGCTGGGTTATCTTCTGGATATACAGCCTATTGTTTTGGTAAAATCCGATATTTCAACCATTTCCGCGGAAGGAGGAGCAACCGTCACCTATAACAAGCGTTTTTGGCTTGGAGGTACCTACCGGCAGCAGGATACCTATTTTATCCTCATGGGAGGGATTTCCTTTTTACCGGATCAGTCACTCCGGCTCTCAGGAGCGTATGACATGGTGTTGGGAGGAAACAAGACAAAAGCGCCGTCTTCATTTGAGGTAATGCTCTCATATGCACTGTCTTCTCCGAAATTCGGGAAGAAAACAATTATAAGAACCCCCCGTTTCCGGTTCTGAACTCAACGCTAAATCAGGGTTGGATATTTACTGTTTTGCATTAAAATAATCTAATCTGTTAAAATTGCTGTACAGTGTTTGATCAATTTGTGCTTTACAAAGATGGTCAACCTGTTCTGTTTGCGAAAGTTTACTTTATATTTGTAAAATTATACTGCTTTATACAATTAACTAAAAAAGTTACGTTATGACGGCAGATTTTTGGAAAAGGAGTTATTAACAGGTTTGCATAACTGAATAAATCTTAATTTCTTTATCCACACTGTTACTTTTGTTTTTTTTTCGGTATACTATATAATCAACGGTTGACGTTTTTAGGCTGACATTTATTACTCAAATATCAAAATCACTATGAATGTGAAAGTATTCTATCGGGATGGAGTCAAAAGCCTGCTTTTGTTATCCGCACTTATGCTTATGCAGAGCTGCGGTTTTATCAAAAGCAAGTTTGGAAAGGGCGGGAAGGAAGAAAGTGGTATCAGCAATGGAGAGATCACGGCAACTGAAAGAAAGGGTTTTAAACAAACTACACCTGCAGGGATGGTTGTCATTCCATCCGGGTCCTTTATCATGGGGCAGGCCGACGAGGATATAGCGTCCTCCATGAATAATATGAACAGAAGGGTAACCATCAGTTCATTTTTTATGGATGATACCGAAATAACAAACCATGAGTATCGCCAATTTGTGAATGCCTTGCTGGTCGATTCCGTTTCGGTTTTGGGAGAAGAGGAAATAATGTCAAAATATTACCCTGATACCACTGCATGGAAAAAGGATTTCGCTTTCACCAACGGAGATCCGATGGTTGAATATTATTTCCAACATCCAGGTTTTGATACTTACCCTGTAGTTGGAGTGAGTTGGCTGGCAGCCCAGTACTTCTCTAAATGGCGGACTAATATTTTACACGATTTCCAGAATAAAGAGGGGCAGTTCAATTCCACTGGTTGGCGTTTACCAACTGAGGCCGAATGGGAATGGGCAGCCAGAGGAGGCCGTGCCGTGGCGAAGTATCCATGGGGGAATCCATATACTATGAATGCTAAGGGGTGTTTCTTAGCTAATTTTAAACCTCAACGGGGTAATTTTGATTCTGACGGTTATCCCTATACAGCTCCTGCAAATGCTTATAACCCAAATGATTTTGGTTTGTACAACATGGCAGGAAACGTAGCAGAATGGACGCTGGATGCTTATGCAGATAACGCCTCTGCCATTGTGTGGGATATGAACCCCAAATATGATAATCCAGACGAACCCCGCAAAGTTGTAAAAGGTGGTTCATGGAAAGACATCGCCTACTATCTTCAGACTGGTACCCGCTCTTTTGAATATGAAACAGAGCGAAGGGCTTTTATCGGGTTCCGTTGTGTAATGGACAACGTAAACGACAGAGGTGGAGCCCGTGCTCGTCGTCGCTAAAATATAAAATTTCGGAGGAAGCAGTGTCTTAACAAGCTCTGCTTCCTTTTTTACGGCCTTCTCTAATCAAATTATTTTCTAAGTAACTCTTTTTATTCACTGTAACCGATTTTTATTCGTATGGCTAAGGATAGCGGACCTAGTTTTTTTTGGGATAAACTAGTACCAACAATATATAGCGCCGGTGCTGCCGTCGTTATTTTAGGAGCGTTAGCAAAAATTCAGCACTGGGATTTTGGAGGTCCATTGCTTACAGCGGGGTTGGGTACTGAGGTTTTGATTTTCTTATTATATGCATTGCAGACATTAACCCAAAGCACTGATAAAGAACCGGATTGGACACGCGTTTACCCAGAACTTTCCGATGACTACAAAGGGCCGGCAATTGACAGATCTGCCCCCGTTGTCGGAAGCGGCATCACAGCCAAACTTGATAATATGCTTGATAATGCAAAGCTGGGACCCGAAGTTTTCGATAGCCTGGGGAAAGGTTTCAGAAATCTGTCGGAAACGGTTGGTAAAATTTCGGACCTTACAGATGCGACCGTGGCTACCAATGACTATGCCAGAAATGTGAAAACGGCATCGGTTGCCATCAGCGATATGAACAAGTCCTATGGCGTAGCCATTACTGCCATGACCTCCATGGCTGATGCAACCAAGGATGCACAGAACTACCGTGAAAAATTCCAGGAAATCACCAAAAATATGGGCGCCCTGAATGCCGTTTATGAACTCGAATTACAGGATACTACCAAACACCTGAAAGCCATGAATGCTTTCTATGGCAACCTTACCACAGCTATGGAAAATATGGCGGATGCAACCAAAGAATCTCAGGTGTTTAAAAATGAGATGTCCAAGCTGACCACCAACATATCATCGCTGAACAATGTATATGGAAATATGCTGACAGCAATGCGTGGCAATGCCTGATCATAAATCCCTAACAAGCATATAGTAAATCCTTCGTGGTCTCCTTTTAAAATGTTTGTTATCATAAATTATTTAATCACTGATAACTGATTACTGAACAATATGGCAGGTGGCAAAGAAACACCCCGTCAAAAGATGATTGGAATGATGTATCTGGTGCTTACAGCAATGCTTGCATTGCAGGTAAGTTCGGCCATCATTGAAAAATTCATCCTCTTGAACAATTCTCTGGAGCTGTCCTCCGGAGCAGCCAATAAATTAAACCAGGAAACGGTACTTAAAATAAAAGCGGCAGTCGAAAAGTCGGGTAACCGTGCAAGTGACGTGGCGGTAATGAAACAGGCGGATGAAGTACGCCAGTCTTCTACCGATATGATTAATCAGTTGAATGCGCTGAAACAGGAAATTATTTCCGGTGCAGGTGGCGGGCTGAATGAAGAAGGCGGAATTAAAAACCCGCAGGAGGAAAGCAAAGTGGCGGAATTGATGGTGGGTGTTCAGAAAAACGGAAAGGCGTACAAGCTGAAGGAAGCCCTCAACGGT
The DNA here is from genome assembly GCF_907164905.1 of Dyadobacter sp. CECT 9275. Taxonomy (NCBI): domain Bacteria; kingdom Pseudomonadati; phylum Bacteroidota; class Cytophagia; order Cytophagales; family Spirosomataceae; genus Dyadobacter; species Dyadobacter helix. The sequence continues at coordinate 864,470 of NZ_CAJRAF010000001.1, forward strand.
TATGTTACGAAACTGAATGGGTACGTTCCAAACCAATTTCAGATGCTGGCACTGGATGGTAAAGAAGATCCTATTACCAAGGATAATAAAGAGCAAAAGAATAAAGACTTTGCAGAACTGAACTTTGCCCAAACTCCTGTTGCTGCTGCGCTCGCAGTATTGAGCCAGAAACAAACGGATATCCGCAGAATGGAAGGCGAAGCACTCACTTATCTTGCAAGCAAGGTAGGCGCTGCCGACATAAAATTCGACCGGGTATTGGCCATGGTAAGTGCCGATGCAAAGACTGTCGTAGCAGGTACCAAGTTTAAGGGGCAGATGTTTATTGCTGCTTCTGCTTCGGGTATCACACCGCGCATGAGCTTAAACGGCGCGCCTGTTAAGGTGGAAAATGGCGTAGGGCTCATAGAGTTTACAGCCCAGGGTGGCGGGTACAATGCCGAAGGTCTGGCACGCAGGGAATTGAAAGGGCAAATCACGATACCAACTCCTTCGGGAAGAGACACAACTTATACCATGACACAGGAGTATTTTGTTGTGAAGCCGTCTTATCAGATCGAGACAGGTACTTTACCCCCGTTGTATCTGGGTTGTGCTAACAAATTAAGCATTCAGAGCCCTGCCTTAGGAGCTTTGTGGGCACCAAGTTTTTCTACTGATGGTGGTGAAATTATCCCCAGCGGTGCGAAGGGTAAATTTACGATCGTACCATCGAAGGCGCAGTTGAACATTACAGTAAGCAATGCGGGCAATGTATTGGGTACGGAACCATTCAGAGTGAACCGGGTACCTAAGCCTTCCATTGAAGTAAGAGTGAATGGTGCAACTTTTGATGAGCGACGAGGAGCTCCTGCTGCCGGTACGAGGAGTCTTCAGGTATTGGCTATCCCTGATGAAAGTTTTAAAAACTTCTCTCCTGAGGATGCTAAGTTCCGGGTGTCACAGATTGAGGTTTCACTGGCAAGAGGGAACAGGCGGATTGCAGGGGTAACACTGAATGGAGGTGGAGGGTCAATTTCTTCACTTGCACAGCAGGCCCAGCCCAATGACCGTTACGTGATTACCATTTTGAAGGTTGAAAGACAGAATTTCAAAGGTGCGATCAACGATGTAGAAATGGGAACTCAAATTCGCCAGATCACTTTGTACTAAAATATACTTTTAGTCGTTGCTAAGGCAATAAAACTATATGCTTGATATGAGAAAAATGAATGGTAAAACAATCGCTTGGTCGTTATTATCCTTTTCACTTGGGACTGGCTCGGTTTTTGCCCAGGAGAAGTTGGATTCTACGGTGAACCAGTTTTCGTCGCGTCCGATTAGTGACGGTGATATTATGATGAAGCGAACGCTTTGGAGAAGAGTGGACCTGAAGGAGAAGCAGAACGTTGCCATGTTTTCCAAAAATAATGAGATCACCCGTTATTTGTTGGAAGCAGCCAAAGCGGGGTTGATAGAAGCATATACGAATGATTCCTGTGCCACTCCTTTGACGAAGGAGGAGCTACACAAAAGAATTGTAATCCCTAATCAGACGGCAGGTTTGTCGGCCGAGGAAGTTGCAGCCGGGTTTGGTGCTGCTCCTGCTGCCAACAATGCGGATGGCTGGGGTGATCAAAAACCAAAGACAGATCCAAGCAAACAGGCTAACGCCGCTGGTGACGGTTGGGATACCCCTAAAAAGGACACTAAAAAGGAGGTAGCTGTGGAGGATGATGGCTGGGGACCCCCGAAGAAGAAAAGCAAAAAAGGTTCTAAAAAAACGGAGGTTCCCAAAGAGGAGCCAGTCGTAGAAAAGCCTAAGGTTGACACTACCACTTTTAACACTGCGGTGGCCGTAACAGAAGAGGAGTATTTCCCTGATCAGCTGTCCATTCTGGAGGTTAAGGAAGACTGGGTTTTTGACAGAAAAAGATCAAGACAGTATAACGATATTCAGACACTGTCCATCATTCTGCCTTCGGAGCAGACAGCAACAGGTCTGGAATTGCCGGTAGCTTCTTTCCGATATAAGGATGTGGAGAGGCTTTTCAGAAGTGATCCTAAGAAGTATATCTGGTATAACTCCCGTAATACAGCCCAGAACAAAAATCTTGCTGATGCTTTTGATTTAAGGTTGTTTTACGGAAGGATCGTAAAATACAGCAATGCAAATGACAAGGCATTTCTGGACATCTACGGTGGTGAAAAGGAAGCTTTAACGAAATCATTGAATTACGAACAGGAGCTCATGGAGCTGGAACACGGCCTTTGGGAGTACTGATCAGTAGGATAGCGTAAGAAACGAATATGGAAGAAAAGAGGGACCAGTGATGATCCCTCTTTTCTTTGTTGCCCAGGCGAAGGGTGATGGAGCTAAAAATCTTAAAAACCTTCTTCGTTCGGATACCGAGGGGACATGGCACGAAAGGTGCCGGACATATATATGAGATTTTCTACCTGATCATAAGCCTTCCGGAAAATGAATGAGCTATACCCCTGACTGATCAGCATCAGGAAAATATCCTTCAGTATAAGAAGTTCGTCGGTATGCTGTGAAAAATCCTCCACTACAAACATTTGAAATCCCCGGTCACCGGGGGTGGCAAAGTAGAGCACAAGATGAAGATTGTCTTTATGAAAGAACTTAATGGCCTGGTCGGACTCATAACCGGATGGCATTTCATGATGGTCGGTAAGCAAGTCAATTATGATGACCTCGTCCCGGGTCATATACATGTGCTCGGTAAGATAATTGGTTGCTGATTCCATTGATGCCAAGGTTAAATTATCTGCGCCTGTTCCACTCAACGGTTCTGTAACCAATGAGTAAATCGGATCTTCCGGCAGGTGGACGGTAGTATACCAGAATATCAAAATCGTTTTCAGTAGTGGCATAATTTCCTTCTACATAAGCTTCGTCCGATTTCTGGTCAGTATTGTTAACGGCTACGTAATCGTAATTAATAACACCCTGTTTGATCATTATTTCAACTTCATACACCTTCAAATCCGGGTTATAAGTCATTTTATTCCGCTCGTTCAGCTGCCACAGATTGAAAGCTCCGTTGGCATAGTAGGTGAGGCCGGGATCTTCTTCGGTTTTCAAAGTAAAAAGTACCGGTGTGTAGTCGGCCTCAATACTTCCCCTGCCAGACTCCCGGTGATCTATCACATACTGACCGTTAAAATCATCAATCTGCAAATAGCCATTATCAGCCCTGAATTTATCCGGGAAAAGCAGGAGGCGTGTGAAATCCTGGGTTTTTTCCAGTGCCTGAATACCATACCCCCTTGCAGCGGTGGTCCGGCTATCGAAATACCGGAATTCGTTTCCTCCGGGAAATGTGTTTTCGAGGTCAAAGAAATTATATTCAAGCAACTGGTCAAAAGGTCGTACGTTGGTGGGCTTGAAACCTGTACGGATCTGATCCCATCTGAAATTTTTTCTCATCACCACTTTCAGATCTGACTGCGGAGCGTTCAGGGGCAAACCTTTGTAATCAATCTTGAAATCGATCTGCTGGTCGGAGAACTGCTGTTGAATGCCCTGCGAAAAACGCGCTTGTGCAGTGATATTTACTTTGGTATCATAAAGCATGAACCGACGGCTTAAAACTGGTTTTCTGTCATCGTCATAAATAACCACCAGGTAATTTCCTGAAAGCTTCAACCTCGGTATTTCAAAGCTGTAGTGCACATAGGGTACCTTGGTGCTGAAAGACTGGGTCCTGTCGATCAGCGGGTAATCATTAAATTCAAAGGTGAACTCTATATCATTAAGATTGGATTTCTTCCAATCGGCGTTACAGTGGAAAATCTTGGCACGGTACCCGACAGATCTGCCCGACAGATCATCAAATTCCAGGACAAGAGGTACCTGGCTCAGCAGAGGAATGACAGGAGGGCTCAAAAGTCTTTTGGGGTTTTCAGGGTCATTTATGGCCGGATAAAGCAGTACAGTCGCTATGTTGGGATTATAAATATGATCTTCAAACAACACCGGTGCTTGCTGGGCACGTGATGAAGTGTAACAAAAAACGATCAGGATGATCAGAACGCTTCGCATGGTCGGGGTTTTTGATTTTAACGCAATTTTCCTGGCTTTAAGTACAATGTAGGTTTTATTCCTGGGATGGGCAATACAACAAAAAGAGGAAGCCTTTGTAGAGCCTCCTCTTTCATATTTGATTTGGATAATGTTATCCGGCCAGTTCTTCCACCGCCATCATTGCTTTTTCCCAATCTGCGGTTGCATTATCCAGCTTGTTTTTTACATCGGTATAAAACCTGTTAAGCTCTGCCAGCGCAACGGGATCGTTGTATATTTTAGGGTCCGCCAGTTTAGTTTCGGTATCGGCCTTCTTGTTTTCCAGATTATTGATCGTATTCTCGAGTTCCTCTACCTGTTTTTGTGCTTTCTTCAATTTCTGCACATCCTCATTGCTGGTTGGTTTTGCGGGCTTGTTTTGGTTTCCCGCTGACTGCGCAGATTTCTTTTGGGGTGGTGCGCTGCTCACGACTGCTTTTTCACTTACGGCCGATTGCAAGCCTCTTTCCGCCACCCAGATTTCGTACTCTTCATACGTGCCAGGGTATTCCTTGATCTGATGATCCTCGATGTACCAGATCTTGTTGGCGATATTCTCTACGAAGTAACGGTCGTGGGAAACAACGATGTAACTGCCTTCATACTGCTGCAATGCCTGGATAAGAATGTTAACCGACTGCATATCCAAGTGGTTGGTAGGCTCATCCAGTAAAAGGAAATTGGCTTGCGAAAGCAATACCTTTGCCAAAGCAACCCTGGATTTTTCACCTCCAGATAATACCTTTATCTTTTTGAATACATCGTCTCCCGAAAAAAGAAAACAGCCCAGTACGGTCCGCAGTTCTGTTTCCGTTTTGGTCGAGTTTGCGTATTTAAGTTCTTCTAGCAGGTTATGCTGAACATTAAGGGACTCAAGCTGGTGCTGTGCGTAAAATGTGAAGGATACATTGTGACCAAGCCTTCTCTTGCCTTCAATCGGTTCGGTACCTGCTACCACGCGCAAGACGGTGGACTTACCTCTTCCGTTGGCGCCTATCAGGGCAATTTTATCGCCCCGTTCCATGCTGATATTGGTGCCTTCCAGAATGACTTTGTCGCCGTATGCTTTCGAGGCGTCTTCCAGCTGGAATACATGGCGGCCGGGCTGGGTTGTAAACTGGAACCTGAAATGCACTTTTGCATTTTCATCAATTACTTCATCCACGGTTTCCATCCGGTCAAGCGCTTTCACACGGCTTTGTACCTGTTTGGATTTGGTAGCTTTGGCTTTAAATCGTTCAATAAAGCGCTCTGTCTGGCGGATCTTGGCCTGCTGATTTTCGTATGCGCCACGCTGTATATCATTACGCAGTGCTTTTTCTTCGATATAAAAAGAATAGTTTCCTGCGTAATAATTGAGTTTTCCTCCTGAAACTTCCACGGTTGTATCAATGGTATTGTCCAGGAACTGCCTGTCGTGAGAAACAACGATCACTGCTCCTTCATAGCTTTGTACATATTTCTCCACCCACTGGATAGATGGTAAGTCAAGGTGGTTGGTAGGCTCATCGAGCATCAGCAGCGATGGTTTCTGAAGCAAAAGCTTGGCCAGCATCACACGCATACGCCACCCTCCGGAGAACAACCGTAAAGGCCTGTGAAGATCATCGGTTACAAAACCAAGACCCTCCAGGATAGCCTCTGCCTTGGATTGAACGGTATATCCGTCCAGTGCCTCAAATTCTTCCTGTACACGGGCCAGTTTATCCACGAGTTCATCACGGTAATTGTGCTCCATTTCATGCAGGATTTTATCTATCTGTACTTGCAGTTCATTTTGCCGTTCGAAGGCCTGCATGGCTACGGATAAAATGGAATCGTCGCTTTGATAGGAAAGTAAATCCTGGTTAAGAAAGCCGATTGTACAGTCGCCTGATTTGGAAATGTGCCCACCATCCGGCTGGAATTCACCGTTGATCATTCTCAAAAGGGTAGACTTCCCCGTTCCGTTGAGTCCGATAAGGCCTATTTTTTGTTTTGGCTTAATATGTAACGACGCGCTGTCATAAAGTGCGCGGTCGCCAAGAAAATAACTGAGGTTCGTAATCGCGATCATGTCGCAAAGGTACGGCGAAAGATGCAGATAGCGAAAGGGTAATTGTTGGAATAGTTATAAAATGAAACACTTGGTAAGTAATCCAACATTATTCCTGTAAATTTGGGTAGGAAATTGTGCAAATAATTTCTTGCGTACCTTTCTCAAACCAATAGGGCCTGGTGTTACCAGTTTGCAGACGTAAGCCCAGGTCACTGTACTTAACCAACTATCTTTTGAACAACCTATTTCCCATATTCGTCAAACTGGAACAACTTCATACTTTAATCGTAGGGGGAGGTTATGTTGGATTAGAAAAGATCAGCGCGGTACTGGCCAATTCCCCTCAAGCAATGGTTACACTGGTAGCACCTGAAATCAGGGAGGAAATCAGGGAGTTGGCAGCGAGCAATGCAAAAGTGTCACTGATCAACAGGAAATTTGAAGAAACAGATTTGTTTGAGAAAGATCTCGTTATTGTTGCAACCAATGACAAAGCCGAAAATGAAAATATCAGCAATCTGGCGCGAGCCCGTCACTTGCTCACCAACGTTGCAGATACCCCGGGCCTTTGTGATTTTTACCTTTCTTCGGTTGTCAGGAAGGGTAACCTGAAGGTTGCTATCTCAACCAACGGTATGTCACCGACTATGGCAAAGCGTTTGAAAGAAGTACTTGCAGAGGCACTTCCGGATAACCTGGAAACTGCTATGGAGCAGCTCAAGGCCGTCAGAGAGATGTTGCGCGGTGATTTTACCAGCAAAGTTGATGAGCTCAACAAAATTACCTCGGTTCTGATCAGCAGGAAGGAGGAATAACAACACCGTCAAGGACAGTTCGAGGAATGTTGGTTGCGATTCTTTTTTGGTTCTATTCACGCTCCAATCGCATGCCTCAAAAAATGAAAGTGTTGAAAACATACGCCTGGCTAGGTTGGTGAGATCCGTCTTGCCAGGCTATGTATTGCAACTAGTTCTAGTTTCGGTGTTAAATTTTTTGAAGTAATTTGACAAGGTTGTTTGTGTAAAAGCTGGGAAACCACTTACATTTATGGAATTTAAACGCACGGCAACAGTTCATTCCGGTCAAATCTTTTTTGGTACTACCTTTCTTTTGGGCATTTTATGGCAATTCGCCTCTTAATTGTTGATGATCACTCCGTAGTGAGGCAAGGAATTATAGCCCTTCTTGAAGACGAAGAGGATATTGATATTGTAGGAGAGGCAGGTGATGGGGACGAGGTAGCCGAGGCAATCATCAGGTACAGCCCGGATGTTATTCTTCTGGACATCACAATGCCCAGGATGTCGGGTACGGAGGTGATGCAGTGGATGCCTGCCCGCTTTCCAGAAGTAAAAATTTTGATTTTCAGTATGCACAATAATCCGGATTATATCCTGGCCGCTGTGCATTATGGTGCTTCGGGTTATCTCCAGAAGGATACCAGCCGCGCCGAAATTCTGAGAGCGGTAAGAAGTGTAGCGAAAGGTGAGCTCTATTTTCCACCCAAGGTATCTTCTATCATCATTCAGAACCTTGTAAAAAACGGCAATCATGGCGCGAAACCGAATCTTGTAGGGATAGAGGAAAAAAATGGGGAGTCGGTCTGGAAAAAAATAACTTCCAGAGAGCAGCAGATCCTAGAATGTCTGATAGAGGGCATGAGCAGCAAAGATATTGCCGAACGTTTTGAGCTCAGTACCAACACCGTGGCTAATCAGCGCGCAAGTATCATCAAAAAGGCTAACGTAAAAAATACGGCCGAACTGGTGAGCCTTGCATTGAGAGAAAAGTCCAGGGTATAATTACAATAAAAGGACTTCTAAAATAGTTGTATTAATGAAAAATTGGCCTTTAGGTCAAATCACCCCACGTCGAAGAAAGGTTTCCGGGAATTATTTACCTATCGGTTACCATTCTTGAAATTCTATATTTTACTTTTATTGAAAATTAATTGCGGTCGGTAAGGGATAAAGAACTTCTCGTTTTTTATTTTATTATTGTGTATTATTGATTTTAGGAACCTATAAATCCCTTTTATTTAGCGTTATACCTGTACTTTTTACATATGAAGGTTTATTATCGGATTCGTGGGCTGCGGCTTTGGACGTCTCTCCAGATTGTAGCGTTTATTGCCATATTTTCATTTCTTTCTCCTTTAGGTGTTTCTGCCGCCATTATTGACGTAAAAGGAGTTGTAAAAAGTGGAACGGGTGAAGTACTGATCGGCTCTACGATCAGAGTAAAAGGTACTCAGAAGGGAACCGTTACCAACGAAAAAGGGGAGTTCCAGTTACAGGATGTGAACGAAGGTGCCACGCTTGTGGTGACGATGATCGGTTTCCTCTCTAAAGAGGTACCGGCTTCCCGTAATATGTCCATTGAACTGCAGGAAGATGCCGTTGGGCTACAGGATGTGGTGGTAACGGGGTTTCAACAGATTGACAAAAACAAGTTCACTGGATCGGCGGTTACACTCAAATCGGATGATGTAAAAATTGATGGCCTTCCCGACGTAAGCCGTATGCTGGAAGGCCGTGCGGCGGGTGTTTCCATCCAAAGTGTTTCAGGTACTTTCGGCGCTGCGCCCAAGGTCCGTATCCGTGGGGCTACTTCGCTAAACGGGGATAACAAACCTTTATGGGTAGTAGATGGCGTTGTGCTGGAAGATATCGTCAATATTTCCAACGATCAGCTTTCCAGTGGAGATCCCACCACGTTGCTGGGTTCGGCGGTTGCCGGGCTTAATCCCAATGATATTGAAACTTTTGATATCCTGAAGGACGCTGCCGCTGCGGCATTATACGGTGCCCGCGCCATGAATGGCGTAATCGTGATCACAACCAAAAAAGGTAAAAGTGGAAAGCCCGTTATTTCCTATTCCGGGAACTTCAGTACGCAGATGAAGCCTCAGTACCGCAATTTCAATATTATGAATTCTGCGGAACAAATGTCCGTGCTAGGTGAACTGGAAAGAAAAGGCTACCTGAATTCAGACATCCTGTCTAAACCCGATTATGGCGTTTATGGTAAATTTTACGCCTCTCTGGCCGGGGATGACCAGGGGAATTTCCCGATTGTCAACACGCCTGAATCCAAACGAAATTTTCTTTTAAGGTATGCCAAAGCCAATACCGACTGGTTTGATGTACTCTTTAAGCAGAATTTCATCCAGGAGCATTCACTGAGTATCTCCTTCGGAACGGATAAGTCACAAAGCTATTTTTCAACCAGTTACCTGCACGACAATGGATGGACTATCGCCGACAAGGTAAGCAGGTATACGTTGAATTTCAGAAATAATTATAAACTTTCCGATAAGGTATCGCTCGGTTTTTCAACACTGGCATCTGTCAGGAGACAGCAGGTACCGGGTTCTTTAAACAGGAGAAGTAATCCGGTAGAAGGAAAGTTTGACCGGGATTTTGATATCAATCCATTCAGTTATGCGCTGAACACAAGCAGAACACTTACCGCTTATGACGAAAACGGTGATCTTGAATATTTTCGCAGGAACTTTGCACCTTTTAATATTATCTCCGAACTGGCCAATAACAAGATTGAGCTGAACCTGGCCGACATAAGGCTGCAAGGTGATTTTTCATACAAGATTACGGATCACCTCACGTACGATTTCCTGGGTGCATTAAGGTATATTCAGACAGGGAGGGAGCATCGCATTACGGAACATTCCAACATGGCGAATGCCTACCGCGCCGCTGATAATGCCACCATCGCCGATGCCAACAAGTATCTCTACCGCGATCCGGACGATCCGAACGCTTTCCCGGTGGTAGTACTTCCAAGCGGTGGTTTTTATAACCGGAACGAAGACCAGATGATCTTCTATAATGTCCGTAATAATTTAAGATATAACCAGACCTTTAGGGAGCGGCACGCGGTTAACTTGCTGGTAGGCCAGGAAATAAAATATACCGACCGGAAAAATAGCAACAATACAGGTTACGGTTTTCAGTACGACCAGGGAGGAACACCATTTGTTGACTATAGAATCCTGAAACAGACAATAGAATCCAATTTCCCTTACTATGGGATGAGAGAGGACTATGAAAGGTTTGCCGCCTTTTACGGAAGTGCGGGGTATACCCTGGATGACAAATACAACTTTACTGCCTACCTCCGTTATGACGGGTCCAATGGCTTTGGTAAATCAGCTATTGCGCGCTGGCTGCCCACATATACCGTTGCGGGATCCTGGAATTTTGACCGGGAGAATTTTATTAAGAAATTTTCCTGGCTGAGCATGGGGCGGCTCCGGGCCAGCTACGGTCTGTCGGCAGATACAGGGCCAGCAACCAATTCGGCGGTTTTGTTTCAAAGTATCATTACCAGAAGGCCTTTTGCTGACGAAAAAGAGTCTGCGCTGCAACTTGCCTCTCTTGAAAATACAGAACTTACCTGGGAAAAGCTTTACAGCGGCAATGTCGGGCTGGACCTGGGCTTCATGGCTAACCGTGTAAATGTTTCGATTGATGGATACATCAGAAACAGTTTTGACCTTATAGACGAAATCAAGACGTCCGGAATTGGAGGACAAATCTACAAGGTTGCCAACTATGCGGATATGGAGTCGCACGGTGTGGATGTATCTCTGAATGGTGTAATTTTCAAAAACAAGGACTGGGATCTTCGTTCTACGGTTAATTTTGGTTATGCCAAAACACTGATTACCAGCGTAGATAACAATCCTGGTATTTTCGATCTGGTCAAGGCAGAGGGCGCTAACATGCAGGGGCGACCCGTGAGAAGTTTGTTCTCTATTGACTACAAGGCTTTGAATCCCAAAACAGGTGTCCCGATTTTTGTAAATGAAAATGGAGAGGTAAGCTCTGATGTATATCTTCAGGATCAGAATGTCAGTTACCTGAAATACGAAGGACCCGTGGATCCGCCTTTTACAGGAGGTTTTAACAATACGCTTACTTATAAGAATATTTCGCTCAACATTCTTTTTACGGCCCAGGCAGGAAATAAAATCCGCCTCAATCCGCTTTACAAAGGGTCGTTCAGTGATCTGGACGCGATGCCCAAGGAATTTCTGGACAGGTGGGTAATCCCCGGGGACGAGACGGTAACCAATATGCCTTCCATCAGTGATAAGCTGGAGCAGCAGTATCTGACGGGCACCTACCCTTATAATATCTATAATTATTCAACGGAAAGGGTTGCAAAAGGAGATTTTATCCGCCTGAAAACGGTATCAGTTTCCTATAAAGTACCCTTGCCTGCAGTGAAAAAAGTAGGACTTTCGGGAGCAAATATCCAGATTTCATCCATTAATCCATGGCTTGTTTATGCCGATAAAAAATTGAAAGGACAGGATCCCGAGTTCTTCAACTCAGGAGGGGTTGCCCAGCCTATTCAAAAGCAATTTACAGTTTCATTGAAACTCACGTTATAGGAGTAAGATTGGGTGTGTCAAAACCGGTCTGGATGGGTATCAGGCCACTATCTTCCAAGAACAAGATAAAAGAAATGAAGAAACCGGATATAAATATAAAATTACGATCACTGCGGATACTCGTCGTGCTACCCACCTTATTGGTGCTGGCAGGTTGTGAGGACTTTCTGTCCAAGGAACCAGATAGTACAAGGGCCAGAATTGAGACACCCAAGCAGGTATCTCAGCTATTGACAACCGCCTATCCACAGGCAGGCTATGTTGTCTTTGCCGAATCTATGACGGACAACGTGGCGGATAAGGGCGTAGGGACCGATGATAAAACCAACCGGTTTTCTTTCCTTTTTGAAGAAGTGGAGGCCTCTGTGGACGCATCGGATTCGCCAGATTTTTACTGGGCTGAATGTTACAGGGCAATATCAGTAGCTAATCAGGCACTGAAAATAATAGAAGAATCGGCAGATCCTACCATTTATTCGGCCCAGAAAGGCGAGGCATTGCTGGCAAGAGCTTACGCACATTTTATGCTGGTTACCTTTTTTAGTAAATTTTATAATCCTCAGACAGCTTCCTCGGACGCAGGTATTCCTTATGTGACAGAACCCGAAACGGTAGTTATAAAAGAATATGAACGCAAGACGGTTGCCTACGTTTTCGATATGGTGGAGAAGGACATCCTGGCTGGTTTGCCGCTGATCTCCGACGGGTCTTACACTGTACCCAAATATCATTTTAACCTGGCTGCTGCCAATGCGTTTGCTGCGCGTTTTTATCTGATCAAGAAAGATTACAACAAGGTGATCCAGTATGCCAACGCAGCTTTTCCAAGTAATAATTTCGGAGATAATATGCGTCCGTGGAATACAACCATGCAAAACATGTCGCCAGCCGAACTGTTTGCAATTTATTCCAAAGCAAGCCAGGCAGCAAATCTATTGCTGGTCGAAACGGCTTCGGACATCGGCAGATACATGCCTTCCTACCGCTATGGTATGTCTTTTGCCAAGTCACAGGAAATTATGAGCAGTGAAGGGCTTGTATCATCTTCGGCGAGCTGGGCGTATCCATTATACTATCGTGGGGATAATAACTATTTTGTCCCCAAATGGTACGAATACTTTGTGAGAGAATCCGTGAATGCTGATATAGGGTTTCCTTATGTGATGCTTCCTTTGTTCACCGTGGAGGAATTGTTGTTCAACCGGGCCGAAGCCAATGCATATCTTGGAAACCAGGCGGCTGTTCTGAGTGACCTCAACCTGTTTGCCAGCAAAAGGATTTCGGGTTACAATGCTTCTACCCATAATATTACCATTGCGAAGGTCAGAAGCTTTTATCAGACTACTAACAATACCACCGGGCTGATCAACGCGATCCTGGATTTTAAAAGAGTAGAGTTTTTACAGGAAGGTATGCGCTGGCTGGATATTCAGCGATATAACCTGCCGGTGGAACATATCACCAGGGATGGGCAAGTGATCAGTATTCCTGCTGATTCGCCGCGCAGAGTACTTCAGATTCCGCAGTCGGCAATCCAGTATGGGCTCGAAAAAAATCCAAGATAGAACGGGCAAGTGGTCTTACATGAAACCCTGGCCCCAGTACCTTATAATTTTACTGTAATGATAAGCAAACCAACTTCAAATCCGCTGTATGTAATGCTCCTGCTGCTGGGCGTTGTATTCAGTTCCTGTAAGGAAGAAAAAATAGGAGACGTTGAAAATATTCCCGGCCTGGGCGGTGATACCTGGGCACAGAGCAATATTGACAAATGGATTTTGGACAATATGACAACTCCCTACAACATCTCCGTTAAATATAAATGGGACCAGTTTGAGTTTTCTGATATTACAAAAAATCTTGTTCCGCCGGATGAGAAACAGATCATTCCTTTGCTTTCCAGCATTGATAAGGCCTGGGCAAAGCCTTACACTGAAATTGCCGGCAAGGTTTTCTTTAACAAGTATTCTCCCAAAATTTTTGTTTTGTCGGGCAGTGTGGAATATAACCTGGATGGTTCGGTAACCGGCGGGCAGGCGGAAGGTGGCCGGAAAATTGTAATGATGGGTATCAATACCTTCAAAATAAAAGGAATGCCCGGATACGATGCAAAAACCGATTCCATTTTTGCCAAGTTCTTCATTTTCCATGTTATTCAGCATGAGTTCGGGCACATCCTGCACATGAACAAGAACTATCCGGCCGAGTACAAATCGATCAGTGCAGGGAAGTATTATGGTGCCAACTGGATCAATTTTAACGATGAAGATGCACTTAGGGATGGTTTTGTCTCCAGTTACGCAGCTTCGGGTTTTGATGATGATTTTGTTGAAACCATAGCCATTATGCTCATGGAGGGAAAACAGGGGTTTGACAAAATGGTCAATAGTATACCTGACGGGACTTCTGATAAAGGGACGACCAGGACCCAGGCTCAGGCAGCTTTGCGCCAAAAGGAAGCAATGATCGTAGCGTATTATAAAAACTCCTGGAATATCGATTTTTACGAATTACAGAAAAAAACCAGGAGTGCAATGCTTGAGCTATTCTAGTATGTTATCGTTTTACTCCGTTTGAATCATACTTAAATGATTCATGCTGCAGATATAGGCGGCTTGACATAACACTTGCACAGCAATTAATTATTTGTAAATATTCAGGTGAATGAAAAATTCTGTTTTATACTTCTTCCTTCTGGCAATCCCTTTCTGGTCGTGTAAAAATACTGACGATAGCGTCTTTGAACAATCGACAGATGCCCGCCTGAATGAGGCACTGGCAAGTTATGAAAAAGAACTTGTGGGGGCCCCTTATGGCTGGAATGCGGTGATATATCCCGGCGGCGGAGGCAGTTACGGGTTCTACTTTAAATTTAATGACCAGAACCGCGTGACGATGTACTCTGATTTTTCGGCAGAGTCGTCTGTTACGTCCAAGGAAAGCAGCTACCGCCTAAAAGCGATGCAAACGCCTTCACTGATCTTTGATACGTATTCATATCTCCATGTACTTTCCGACCCCGACCCGGGCGTGAACGGAGGCTCTGCGGGCGAAGGCCTTTTGTCGGATTTCGAGTTTACGATATTCCCTGATTCCGTTAAAACGGATGTGATCACACTTACAGGGACAAAAAACAAAAGCCGCCTTGTACTTACCAAAGCTACCCAGGCTGAGGCCAATGCATTTACCAACGGAGATCTGGCAAAGGCTCTTGTTTTTAATAATATATCAAAATATCTGACCTATTTTAAACGCATTAACATCGCCGGAACCACCTATGAACTTGCTGTAAACCAGGAGGAACGGACCATTAAAATGGGCTGGGCCGAAGGAGCTACCGGAAAGTCGGTCACAACCCGTTATTTTTACAATTCAAGTGGTGTCTCATTTGTGACTCCAATTGTCAACGGCTCACAAACCATCACCGGATTTACGAATATTCAATGGGACGGCAGCAAAACACAACTCAGTTTTACGGCCAATGGAACGAATGTCATAGTGGCCAGTGCTGACAAACCTCTGCTAATAGATACCGGAGCACCAAGCAGATGGTGGAATGCGCCCATTGAGTCGGGAGGGGAATGGCGTTCTGTGGAGGGCTTCCATGTCAACGGAGTGGACAACGCTTTTGGATTGGAAAATCTTAAGCTGGGGGAAGACCCTTATGTAGTTTTAATTTTTCAACCCGGCCTGACTTCCACGTATGACCTTTTTGGTCCTGCTTTTTTTGTGGATGGTTCACTCAGTCTTGATTACTGGTATGCTACCAGAAGGCCTACTTTTAACACCAGCGGCAAAATCACGTTTTCACTGCTGGGCACGGCCGGTACAGCACCCACATCGGGACCAATGTTTGAAACACAAAAACAGCTGTTTGATACCAACGGTTATTATTTTGTGCAGACGTCGGATAAAACTTACGATATGGTAAGCGCCAAAGATGCCAAGGCATGGATAAGCTGGTTCAGGATTTAGGGAAGGTGAATCATTCGATCCAAAATAATGAACCTGGTTCCCGAGCTGTGTGCTACCAGTATTTCCCGTTCCGCCGGGCAAAAATGAACCCGCGCCAGAAAATCCGGATATGATTGAGTAAGGTAGGGAGCAAGCCAAAATGTTTCCGAAGAACCGTGAAACGGCCCATAAGGGACTTTCGGTGGTTGGTAACGGAGAGTCCCCCGAGCAGGTAGCGGCACAAGGGCCGGTTCAGGTACTGGGTGTTGTTTGAATTTTTCAGGCAATTAATCTCCCAGTCGATATCGGCGCTGAGATTGTCGGTCAGGTATGTCGGAGCAATGCTTTTTTTAGCGATAAAAGCCTGATGGCAAACCTTCATTCCCAGTGAAAAGTCCTTCCATGTGAGGTTTTGAGGTAGCAGATGTGCCGAAAATACGCTGCGAAGCCCTACCTCAGAGCCATCTTCCCGAACGAACATGGCATCACTGTAATAAATGTCAGCACCTCCGTTGAGGGCCTTCAGCAAATTATGAAGCGTCCTGCGCTCAAAAATTTCATCTCCAGCGTTCAAAAACCACAGATACCTGCCCGACGCCAGACTTTGCCCTTTATTCATGGCATCGTACAGCCCTTTATCTGGTTCCGAAACAATTCGGGTGATCAGTTCTCCGTACATCGTGGCTATAGCTAGTGTTTGGTCAGTGGAGTTTCCATCTATCAGCAGATATTCCACGCTGTCGGGATTCTCAATTTCAGCCAAAGCCTTTTTCACACTTTCCAGCGTCCGCCGCAGATACCGCTCTGCATTGAAAGTAATCGTGATGATGGTGAGCAAAGGCATGTGTAATTTGAGTAGGTATGCTGACTATAATAATTTCGTGTAGAGCTGGGTGTACCTATCGGCAACAACCTTTTCTGAATAATTGTGCAATACCTTTTCACGGGCGTTGAGGGAAAGGTCTTTGTCCTCATTGTTTTTCAATACCCATTGTATACCTTCGGCAAGTGATACAGAGGATTTGAAATCGGCCAGATACCCATTTTCTTTATGATCAATCATTTCACCAATCCCCCCGGTTTCGAATCCTACGGCGGGCGTTCCGCAGGCCATAGCTTCCATAATGGTATTGGGCAGATTGTCTTCCAGTGAAGGTACTACAATCAGGTCAGCCGTATTATAGGCGTCGACCATATACTCCACTTCCGAAATTTTACCAAGGTAATGGACCCGGGTACCTAAATCATCAAAGGCATTGCTCCCCGACTTCCCGAAGATCAGTATTTCATAACTTTCATCCTGCAGGAGCTGCATGGCCTCCCGGAAATAAAGGAAGCCCTTGCGGATATCCAGGGTATTGGCTCCCGCAAACAGGATCAGTTTTTTGTCCCGAGGGAGGTTCATTCGGTTCCGGATCCCGGTCTTGTCTTTGGGTCTAAAAATATCCGTATCAATACAATTGGGGATAGAGAGTGCGCTCAGTTGGTTGGTGAGAGCGGCATTTTGAACCAGTTGTTGCAGCCAGTGGCTGGGGGATACCAGAGAAAGATTGGCATGCTCATATATCCGGGCTTTGATTTCAAAATGTTCGAAAGATACATCATACTGTCCGGGGCGGGAAAGGTACGGGCAATTGCAGCAGTGAGTCAGGTAATTGTTGCAGCCCCGGCTGTAATGACAGCCTCCGGTGAAGGTCCACATATCGTGCAAGGTCCAGACGACCGGCTTCCCAAGCGCTAAGAGTTTTTTGAGCGATTCCAGAGAGAGAAAGCCAAAGTTAATCCAGTGCAGATGCAGGATGTCAGCTTTTCGCACCAAAGGATGTCCACTGATGTCGTTACCAACAACTGCAGGGGAATAGGCAAACCGGACAGAGCTATCTTTTTCAAAGGGCAGAAACGCGAGTCTTTCGCCTATAAAACGACCGAGCGCCAGCTTTTTCTGCCATTTTGAATGTGCGAGTGGAGTTACGTTATCCTCGGTAATGTCGGAATCATGCACTAACATTTGCGAGGCAATACCATTATTTTGCAATGCACGGTTCAGTCTCGACGCGGCCACGGCCGCTCCTCCCTCCCGGTGAAATGTGCTTAAATGTAAAACCATAGATCGTCAGAACCTGCAAATTTTATGCTCAAAAATAACAAGCCTTCTTGAATTCATTTGATATAATGTTCCAAAGTAGTTTGTTTTACATAACATTTACCAATGGAAATTATGGCATTTGAAGATTTGAGTCATGATGCGCACTCAGGATGGTTTGAAAAAAGATACTCATCTGCCGACCTGCAGGAGAAAGCCATAGAAAGGTGGAAAAAAGATAAGCGTGAAAATACCATCAATTACTGGCTGCACAAACGACTGCTGGACCTGACATTACCCTTCAGTGCAGACTTGTCCAAGACCTGGCTGACAGTGGGTGATGGCTACGGCTTTGATGCCAGTTATTTTTACGAAAAAGGATTACAAACGACTGCCACGGATATTGCCGGCACTTTTCTGCCCTTGTCGGTAAATCATAAGTTAATCGCTGATTACAGTGTTGAAAATGTAGAGGCGCTTTCATTTGAAAACGATAGTTTCGACTACGTGTTCTGTAAAGAGGCTTATCACCATTTCCCGCGGCCTTACCTGGGAGTATATGAGATGATCAGGGTGGCCCGGGAAGCGGTTATCATTGTTGAACCGCATGACCCGATTTCCAAAATGCCACTTTTATTGGCCATGCGTAACCTGTTTGACCGGATCGACACAAGGCTTCTGCAGCGTTACTGGAAAAACCGGTATTCATTTGAAGAGGTGGGTAATTATGTTTTTAAGCTGTCTGAACGCGAAATGGATAAGCTGGCCAACGGCATCGGTTTGCCTATGGTAGCTTTTAAGGGCATCAATAACAACTATTACAACCCTGCCACCGGCGACCAGAAGGCGGATGACTCTTCTCCGGGTTTCAGAAAGATCAAACAAAAACTAGCCATTCACAACCTGCTCACGGATCTAACCCTGATGCCTTCCCAGGTTTTATGCGCGGTGATTTTCAAGAAGGTTCCACAGCCCGGCGTAATGGAAGAGCTGAAAAGACAAGGTTTTCAGATTCACGTGTTCCCGCCCAATCCGTATCTGCGGAAAGTGGCGGCACAATGAGGGAAGTTATTTAGGACGATATCCAAAAATATTCAGCTGAAGGTCCATCACATCGTTATCCCGGTACCGGTGGTTGATGAAAGGATTCCTGCGGTGCTGCATTGTATCCAGGACGTAGCGGAAACCATTTTCTTCTAATACCTGCATAACAGTAGCAAGTGTTTGGTAATGATCAATATAAGAGTGGAACTCAACAAAGATATTTTCCACTTTGCCAAGTACGTTACGACAGTCTTTCAATACCTCGGTTTCAGCACCTTCGATGTCAATTTTTAAAAAATCAACCTTTTGTTCCGTTTTTAAGTAGTCGGCAAGGCGGATGGAAGGCACCAGAATTTTGTTGCCACCCAGGAACATGGAGGATGAGTCGGCCTCTTCGTTAGCGAACCATATTCCGTTGTCGTCCGTCCAGACAGCCTTTTCAATAACTTTTACATCCTCAATATGATTGTCGGAGAGGTTTGAACGCAGAAGATGGGCAATCGCCGGCGAGGCTTCAAACGCAGTGATGTCGGCCTTGGGGAAGAGGTTTTTGAAATACAGGATGCTCATGCCGATGTTGGCGCCACAGTCAATAATAACGGGCGTTTCGCTGCCACTGCTGAACTTGTAACTGCCATCGGCAAAGATTTCCTTGTACTGCCACAGGAAGGACATGCAATCAGGAACCACCATTTTGTATTGATCAAAAGTTACTGCAGTTTTTTTATACCTTGGTTTGTCGCCATACTTCATCAGAAGCCGCAGGAGCATCCGGTCCTCGGGCGTTTTTAATGAATTGTAAGGTTCCTTCAGCAGGTAGCGCAGCCAGTACATATGGTTCAATTGAATTTCGTAGATCAATACCAGCGTCAAAGATATTACTATTGCTTCATTTTTGACTGGCCAGTTGAATTATCCTTCAGGCACTTAATAGTTAGAACAGGATTTTCTCCTGAAAATTAATATGTCTAGATTTATACCCCAGAAATAAATATTTTTTTCATGCCCGAAATTTCGTCTTCTAAAATCGCAGTGATTGGCCTTGGTTATGTAGGACTTCCGCTTGCTGTTGAGTTCAGTCATAAATATTCTGTTTTAGGTTTTGATATCAATCAGGAGCGGATTAAGGAGCTTAGGGACGGCCACGACCGCACGCAGGAAGTAGCTTCTGATCAACTGAGAAATGCCAAAACTTTGAATTTTTCGGCCGAAACAGAGGATCTGAAGACATGTAATGTTTTTATCGTTACGGTTCCGACACCCATCGACAGTTACAAGAAACCCGACCTTGTGCCGCTTCTGAAGGCCAGCCAGACGGTCGGCAAGGCATTGGCGCCGGGTGATATCGTGATTTACGAGTCAACCGTGTATCCCGGATGTACAGAGGAGGATTGCGTGCCGGTACTTGAGAAGGAAAGCGGACTGAAATATAATGTCGACTTTTTCTGCGGTTATTCACCTGAAAGGATTAATCCCGGGGATAAGGTTAATACGCTCACCAAAATAAAGAAGGTGACCTCGGGGTCTACAGCGGAGATAGCGCTTTTCGTGGATCAGCTTTACGGCAGTATTATCGAGGCCGGAACGCATCTGGCATCCAGTATTAAAGTTGCCGAGGCTTCCAAAGCTATAGAAAATGCCCAGCGTGATGTGAATATTTCTTTTGTCAATGAACTTGCTCTGATCTTTGACCGAATGGGAATAGACACCACCGAGGTACTGGAAGCAGCCGGTACCAAATGGAATTTTCTGAAATACAAACCTGGCCTGGTGGGTGGACATTGCATCGGGGTGGACCCTTACTACCTTGCCTATAAAGCCGAGTCACTGGGGTATTATCCGCAGGTAATTTTGTCGGGAAGGCGCGTGAATGATACCATGGGCGTTTTTGTCGCGAATAAGCTGGTGAAACTGCTGATCAGAAAGGGTCATAAAATAGAAGGTAGCCGGGTGCTTATCCTGGGTATAACGTTTAAAGAAAACTGTCCGGATATACGGAATACCAGGGTTGTGGATGTGTACGAGGAACTCACCGATTTTGGTATGAAAGTCGAGATCTTTGATCCGTGGGCTTCGGCAGCGGAAGTTTATGAAGAATACGGAATTTCCATGGCCGATGAGATAACAGGCCATTACGAAGCGGTGGTTCTGGCAGTGGCGCATCACGATTTCCTGAACCTGAACCTTTCGGATTTTACCGATCAGAAATCGGTTTTGTTTGATATCAAATCAACGCTGCCCAAGGATTCCGTAGACTCAAGGCTGTAAAGCTTTCTCACTTTAATTAAAATTCTTTGCGAATGTGTACTTTTGCACTTTCTCAATGAATTAGGTACATGCGTGTTTGTTTTGTCATGGCGGGTCTGCCGCACTATTTCACCCTGATCCTTAATAAAATGGTATCCGAAACCGGTACCGAAGTTGTTCTGATCAAACCGAGCCATAAAAGTAAGGCCCTGGGTTCAGGAGTGAAAGAGGATACCTCCTCCGTAAAATTCCGGTTGATAGAGCTACCCGAATATACAGCCTGGTATGGGAAACCCTTTTTTAAGGATCTTGTTCCCACTTTAGCGGAGATCAAACCGGATATCATTGTAATGTCGGCCTGGCCCTATTTTCTTCAGCTGGTACTTAATCCATTTTTCTATTCTAAATTAAGGGGGTTGGGGGCAAAATTAATCTGCCGGGATATTCCTTTTAATATATCTTACTGGGGCAAAAGCCGGGAATATTATTTTTCAGGACAGAATATTACCGAAGATTTGGACAGAAGTGGCGGCAAAAGCTGGGGTGGTTATCTGTTTTTCTATATACTTACTATCCTTCGCCGACTGTATTTGCCACTTGCCGATGCACATATCAATTATTTTGATGAAGCCAGAAATATCACGGGGAGTTATGGTGTCCCGGATGAAAAGATTTTTATCGCCGCTAATTCGCCTGATACGGACCTGTTGCTGGCTACCTACGAGGAAGTATTAAAACAACCCTTACTTTTGCCGATCAACAATTACCGGCTGATTCATGTTGGCAGGCTGGTGAAATGGAAACGGGTTGACATGCTCATCCGGTGCGTGAAAGATTTGGCTCATGTGTTTCCTGATATTGAACTCGTTGTCATAGGTTTCGGGCCTGAGGAGGAAGCTTTAAAAAAACTGGCTCAAAATGAAGGAGTTGGATTGAAGGTCAATTTTGTAGGTGGTGTTTATGATTCCCTGACCTTGGGAAGGTACCTGCATGCGTCATCAGTCTATGTTTTGGGAGGCATGGGGGGATTGTCCATTAATGATGCCATGTGTTTCGGAAAACCGGTGATTTGTTCGGTGGCGGACGGGACGGAAAAGCGGCTGGTCAGGGAGGGGTACAACGGTTATTATTTCGATAATGGTGACCAGGAAAGTTTGAACACCGCGGTAAAAAACCTGCTTTCCGACCCGAAGAAAATAGAGCGCTTTGGTATTCATTCGTTGAAAATTATACAAGATGAAGTGAATATACACAGTGTGCTCCGAGAATATGATGCAGCGTTTAAGTATGTAATGGCTCACTAAATGAATTTCCCGTATCAAAATGAAAATATTAAGTATTGTTGGAGCGCGTCCGAATTTTATGAAGGTGGCACCGCTTCACAGAGCATTTGCAAAAGACAGTACCATTGAGTCGAGAATCATCCACACCGGGCAGCATTATGATGCCAAGATGTCCGATGTTTTTTTTAACCAGCTGGAATTACCCAAACCGGATTATTTCCTGGGAATCGGAGGAGGCTCTCATACCGTGCAGACGGCAAAAATCATGCTGGAATTTGAGCAGGTAATGCTTGCAGAAAAGCCAGATGTGGTACTGGTGGTGGGCGATGTGAATTCAACAATCGCCTGTGCAACGGTGGCTGTGAAGGAGCATATTCCCGTTGTCCATGTGGAAGCCGGGCTGAGGAGCGGTGACAGAAGAATGCCCGAGGAAATTAACCGGATCATGACGGACAGCATTTCTGACCAGTTATTTGTTACGGAATCGGCAGGTATGGTCAATCTCAGGAATGAAGGGGTAGCGGATGAAAAGGTGCATTTCGTTGGTAATGTCATGATTGATTCGCTGGTGTATTACCGGGAAAAAGCAAGTAAACTGACAATACTGGATGACTTTGGCCTGGAGCCCAAAACCTATGTACTGGTAACCATGCACCGGCCAAGTAATGTGGATGATGAACAGGGGCTCAAAAATATCCTGGAAATAGTAAGGACAACTTCTGAAAAACGGAAGATACTTTTTCCGGTACACCCAAGAACATTGCGTAACATGGAAACTTTTGGTTTGCTGGATGAACTGAAAACTCTTCCGAACGTCATCCTTCTTGATCCGCAGGGGTATCTTGAGTTCCTGCAGCTGATGGCAAATGCTGAACTGATAATTACGGATTCGGGAGGTATTCAGGAGGAAACAACCTTTTTGCAGGTACCATGCATTACTTTCAGAGCGAGTACAGAGCGGCCAGTGACTGTAGAACTGGGGACCAACTACTTGCTAAGTGACCTCAACCCCGCATCTGTGAACACGCTTGTACTGGATATACTGGAAGGCAACGCCAAGAAGGGCACCATCCCGCCGCTTTGGGACGGCCGCGCCGCTGAGCGGATCGCGGCCATTCTTAAGGAAAAATATGCGGGATAATTTATCGACGTAAAATGCTGATTATCCATTTCAATTTGAAAAGGTCGTGGCTGCAGACAGTATCCCGGAGCCTTGCCTTACCTAACACCGAATCAGTATAGTGGGAATCGTAGTCCGTCAGAGTTTAAAAGCAGGGGTTGGGTCCTACATCGGCGTGGGGATAGGTATGATCAACCAAATGTATGTTTCCACCAAGTTTCTTTCGGTTGAACAGCTTGCTTTATCCAGGTTACTTTTTGAAAACAGCCTGTTATTTTCAGCCTTTGCGCATCTGGGCACCCCCTTTATAGCTGACAAATTCTTTGGGCTTTTCCGGGACGAAGAGGAAGAACATCATGGTATACTGCCGTTTCTACTTTTTCTGCCGTTTATCGGGGCCTTACTTTTTACATTGATCTACCTGGCAAGTTCAGACTGGATCCACGCCTATTATGCCGAGCGCTCACCCATGCTGCTGCGCTACCATATTCTGGTGATCCCGCTCACGATTTTCTGGATTTATATTTCTGTCCTGGAATCTTATTGCAGGAACAACGCCCGGATCGCCATTCCCAACTTTATCCGGGAAGTGTACCTGCGGCTGGCTAATTTGGTATTGATCTTTATTTTCGGGCTTGGCTGGCTTAGTTTTGACACCATGTTGTATCTGGTGGTGGCCTCGTATGGTATGGCCATTTTATTTCTGGGATTTTATATCAAAAAACTAGGGAAATGGTACTGGCGTTTTCCAGACAGAAACATCCTGACCAAACCACTCATCAGGCAAATGCTTGGATACGGGAGTTTTACCTTACTGGGGGGGATAGGCGTTAATCTGATGCTTTTTATTGACCGGTCCATGTTAGCGGGTGAACGGGGGCTGGTCAGCACCGGGATTTTTATCATTGCTTCCTACATGGCAGGTGTGATTGAAATTCCAAGAAAGGCGATTGCCCAGATATCCATACCCTTATTGTCAACAGCATTGTTAAACGGAGATCATGCGCATGTCCGGGTAATGAATCAGAAATCAGCCTTGAATCAGTTAATTGCCGGAGGGCTGTTTTTTTTGCTGATCTGGGCGAGTATTGATGATATTTTCTATCTTATCCCGAAAGGGGAGACCTATGGCGAAGGGAAATACGTGGTTTTGTTTATAGCCATCGTCAAGGTTTTTGACATAGCAACCGGTCTTAGTACGGAGATTATCCTGTATTCCCGCTATTTTAAATTTGCCACACTTTTTATCGTAAGTTCGGCCATAGTGGGTTTTTGCCTTAACCTTTGGCTCATTCCTCTCTATGGCTTTACCGGAGCAGCCATTGCTACTGCCCTGACAACCCTGATTTATTCAGTTTCCCGTATGACCTTTGTCTGGATGAAATTTAAAGTACTGCCTTTTACCTCCAAAACGCTGCAGATCGTGCTGGTATTATCGGTCTTATACGCCCTCACATGGCTCGTACCTTCCTACACCCGCACGGTATTTTCGGCCATGTCAATACTTTTTTTACGTTCCGCAGTTCTGCTTGTTATTTTTGCAGTACTGGTAGTCTGGCTGCGGATTTCAGAGGAAATAAATGGATTGGTGGCGATGGCTTTACAAAAGATTAGACGCAATAAAATATAAGATTTTCTAATTATGTTCAGACCAATAAAAAATATCGTTTGGAGTGTACTTAACAGGCTGGGTTTGGGCGGTAGCGTTCAGCTTTATCTGGAAAGTGCTTTGAAACAATACGGATGGTATAAGAGCTTCCATGACAAACAATCCGTTGATGCCTCCGGTAATCCGCTTCCATGGTATACCTACTCGTTTATTTTCTTCCTCGAACCTCGTATTAAACCACATTTTGAGGTATTTGAATATGGCTCCGGAAATTCTACACGCTGGTATGGGGCACGGGTACGCCGAATCACCGCGGTGGAACATGATGCTCAATGGATTCAGATCATCAGACCCCAGCTGCCTGCTAATGCAGAAGTGTTGTCCCGGGAGTTGGGAGAATCGTATATACAGGCCCCAAAAGAAAAGGGAGCGCGGTACCAGATAATTGTAGTGGATGGCCGGAATCGTGTCCGCTGTACCGAATTTGCGTCCGAATATCTCACAAACGACGGCGTACTTATACTCGATAATTCTGAAAGGGCTTTTTACCAGAGAGCAAAAGATCTGATGAAGGAGCGGGGTTTTAAAAGGCTGGATTTTCAGGGTATGGCACCAATTGTCGGGCATGAAACCTGTACGACGGTCTTCTACAGAGAGGGGAATTGTCTTGGTATTTGATTAACTCAAAAACTTCACATAACTTACCTTTTCACCCTCCTGACCGCCAATGTTTTTCTTAAAACGCGCCAGACTGGGTTTGAAATGTCCATTGTGATCCAGGGATATTCCCAGGTCAAGGTATTTAAAGTTCTCTTTTTGGCAGTACCGATACAGGCATTCTGTGAGCATCACCACCGGGCTGAAAGAGCGGTATTCGGGAAGGTCTGCTGCCAGAAAGTTATAAACGACCTGCCTATTAGCAGTCACTACAATGGTAAGCGCTATTATTTTGTTCTGATCCATCACTCCGAAAATAAGGAATCTTTCGGGGAAAGTCTTCATCAGATGGGTAAGTTCTGAGTCTGATAATGAGAGTGTATAACCTCTTTGGAGCCGGAAAGCTTTTAAAAAGTTATAAATATCCTGAGGCGGCAGATCATTGCATAAGGCTGATCTGAATCCTGCTTTCCTGCATTTTTTGATACGCCGTTTTTCCTGAGGCAGGATTCCTGATTCAAAATCGGCCGTTGTAACGGGTATACAGTGGTTAACATGTTGCTGATGCATAAAATATCCGCATGAAGAGTAGAGGCCGGCTGATGTCTGGTTGGCCGCCAGATAAAAAAGGGGGGGAGCTTTGATCGTAAAGCGGTAACCGCCTCTGCTGATAATCAGTGCTTCGGTACAGGATATCAGGAAAGTAAGTGCTTCTTTAGGGCAGTCGGGAGAGGATTCAACACCGCCGAAAGGAGCCTTGGAAGGAGATATCCAGCTTCCTTTCTCCTGTTCTGAACAATGGAGCAATGCAACAATTGCAGGACCGGATTGGTGAAACAGATAAAAGGAAGAGATACCACGTGATCCCTGAGTAACCAGATGCGGAACAGTATTATACAGGCACGGAGTGAAACCCATGGCAGCCGGAGTTTCCTGCAAACCTTCAAAGTGCTTTACCTGCCAGCCGGCTTCATGCCATATGTGATCGGGGTCGGGAATAATTCTTGAAATGGAAGTTACTATTTGTATCATTAGCCCGTCAAATATAGAAATTATGAAAATTACCTGGTACATTATTTTAAACAATTGCTGGCGAGTATGGTTTTTACGTATATAAGTACCTTGTCTTGTACTAATTATGTAATTTTCTAGTTTATTATTCTATAGACTATTATTTTTGGGCACTTAAAATACATTTGCAGTAGAATTCACTGGTATTTAATCTTTTAAAAAAAAGCACAGGATTTAATTGAAATTTGATCGTTTACTCTAACTTTGATGTTGGCGTATTCCCATACTTATTTGTACATAAAACCCATTCATGAAACACATACTAATTGCCGAAGACCATGCTGTGGTAAGAATCGGGACAAAACATCTTCTTCAATCTTTGATCCCGGACGCAGTCGTTTCGGACGTAGACGATTTTGATAAAATTATTCAGGCGATCGACGTTCAGTACTATGATCTTCTTATCCTGGATATTAACATTCCCGGGGGTAACAATACGAAGATGGTAGAGCTGATCCGTGCTAAATCTCCGTCAATAAAGATCCTGATGTTTTCCAGTTATGATGAACAGTTGTATGGACTGTTGTACCTGCAGGCAGGTGCAGACGGTTATTTGTCCAAGGATGCGCCTGAGGAGGAGTTTAAATCCGCGGTTCTCAGCGTTTTGAACAACAGAAAATACATGAGCCAGGATATGCAACAGCTCAATATCAATCGGCTTATAAATCCTAAGGAGTTTATGCCGGATCCGGTTGTGACGCTTTCTCCCAGGGAAACAGATGTTATGAATTTGCTGAAGGAGGGTCTGGGTACAGCGAAAATCGCTGAAAAGCTTAACTTACAGCTTTCTACTGTCAGTACTTACAAGGCCAGGATTTTTGAGAAACTGGGAGTTAAAAATATAGTTGAGCTTATCACCAAGATTAAATAGCTTACCAAATTAAAAAAGCCCCATCGCCGTTAATTGGTGATGGGGCTTTTTGTTTATTTTGAAGTCCTGTTCACAGTACTAACACATTTGATCGAATGAGAAAACTGATGGTGGAGGAGATGAACCGGTTGTCGGTGGAGGAATTTAAGAATTCTGATAAATTTCCTTATGTAATCATTCTTGATAACATCAGAAGTCTGAATAACGTTGGGTCGTTTTTCAGAACGGCTGATGCTTTCAGGGCTTCAAAGCTAATTTTAGGAGGATATACCCCGCAGCCCCCGCACCGTGAAATTACAAGGAGTGCTCTTGGTGCGGAAGTATCAGTGGCATGGGAGAAGGCGGAAAACCTGCTGGAGCCCATAGCGGAGCTGAAATTACAGGGATATAAAATATTTGCAGTAGAACAGGCAGAAGGAAGTATTTTACTTCAGAACTTTGAGCCGGAGGCAGGATCGCCCGTTGCTTTTGTTTTTGGAAATGAGGTAGAAGGCGTTTCAGATGAAATCATTGACGCTTGTGATGCCTGCCTGGAAATACCGCAGTTTGGTACCAAACATTCTTTCAATGTGGCGGTATCTGCCGGTATCATTTTGTGGAAGTATGTCGAAAAAAAGATAACATAAATATAATACGATAAATTTGGTGATCTGGAAATAAAAACTTGACTTTGTAAGTTTAAGTCTGGGGTTTTGATTTAAGGATATTTATCTGATTGTCAGATCTATCCGCATTGCTTCAGGTGGGATATATTAGTAATCAACTATTTTTATGAATTTATGAAATCGGCAACCAAAAAATTATCAACGGAGATCGCAGAAACCCTTACCGGGAAAATTGATAATGTTATCTCAGGTTCAAAAAAAATTAAGAAATCAATAGAGAAGGCTGCTGAAAAACTGGCGAAAAAGGTTGCGAAGTTTGAAAAGGACGAACTGAAAAGAAAAGCCAAAGA
The DNA here is from genome assembly GCF_907164905.1 of Dyadobacter sp. CECT 9275. Taxonomy (NCBI): domain Bacteria; kingdom Pseudomonadati; phylum Bacteroidota; class Cytophagia; order Cytophagales; family Spirosomataceae; genus Dyadobacter; species Dyadobacter helix. The sequence continues at coordinate 892,890 of NZ_CAJRAF010000001.1, forward strand.
AGCAAAAAAGTCGGAAAAAAAAGGAAAAGAAAAGGCTGGTAATAAGCAGAAAGCAGATAAGAAAAAGGTGAAGAAAACGGGTCAGATCGCGGATATCGTGGCTACAGTTACCGCAAAAGTACCAGTTGAGCGTCCAAAGACTGTCCCAAAACCTGCACCGGCCCCTGTAAAAACACCAAGGACCACTAAAAGTAAAGTTGTTCCCCCGGCACCGGTGGCGGTGATTACCGAAACGGAGTCTAACTAAATGTAATACCTTTAAGGAAGTTAATTACGAGAGCCTGACCCCGGGGAGGATTAGGCTCTCTTTTTTTTCTGAAAGTCTCTTCTGAACCCGAATACCCACAGCAATCCCAAGATCGCAGATCGATCTAAGCGATTTTCCTCTTAGAGAAAAATTTTTTCTACGTGCTCTATGGCAACAGCTGTGGGTGCTTAGCGTCTGTTATCAGTTTTGTTAACGGGGTATAGTCCACCAAAAAAAGCCTCGACCTTTCTATTGGGACGCTAATATTTTCAACTTTCTCACCCGGTTTTCCAACCGTTGGATTTCAGCTTTCCTTCTTTCGATCAGGATTTCAGCTTTCAGGGTTGGTTCCTTGTAAGGTAGTTTATCCCGAAGGATATGGTATGCAGCTGTTAGTATCTGATGGGCGATAGCCATTGCCGCCTTTTTCTTTCCTCGCCTCTGCGCCAGTTTGTGGTACTTGAATGACAAGAAAGTGTTCAGGGTATGGCTGGCAGCCCAGGAAGCTTCGATCAATGTGGTTTTCAAATAGGTATTTCCGTGGGTTATCCTTGCTGACCTTACTTTACCCGCACTCTCGTTATTTCTCGGGCAGACCCCGGCCCAGGAAGCCAGGTGTTTGTCAGAGAGAAACTGGGACATATCCAGACCGATTTCTGATACGATACCAATAGCTGATTGCCTTGACACACCCGGGATGGTTTGTAGCAATGCGAGCTCGGCCTGCTTATCGGCCAGGCAAAGTTCTATCTGCTGGTCAAGCTGGCTGATGAGCTCGTCTAAGGCATGCATCGTCTGGATAATCAAGCTCAACATAAAACGGTGGCGTTCACAGAAGCGGCCGTAAAGTGCTTGCTGCAAAGCTTGCTTTTTGTTCACCAGCGAACCTTTGGCCTGGTTTGATAACACAACAGGATCGGTAACACCGGCCAATAACAAATCTATAATCCCCTGCCCGGTTTTGGAAAACACATCGCTGACCACGCTGCCGAGCTTAATGTTGGCATCCTCTAAGATATTTTGTAAGCGATTCTTTTCCCTGCTGCGCTCATTGACCAGCTTTTTACGGTGTCGCAGCAATGTTCTTAGCTCTCGCACCCAGCTTTCGGGGACAAAACTATGCCGGAGAAGACCACTCAAAAGTAGTTTAGCGATCCATTCAGAATCCTTTTTATCGGTTTTATGGCCGGGAACATTCTTGATATGACGGGCATTAACCAAAATAATCTCAAAGCTGCCTTCCAAAACATAATATACAGGCCGCCAGTAAACGCCGGTACTCTCCATAGCAATATGGGTAATCTGGTGGTCCTCAAGCCATTGCAACAACTCTTCCAGATCTTTGGTGAACGTGGCGAAGGTCCGGGTTTCTTCCTTGATTCCAGTTCCTTTGATCGAAGCAACTACTGTATCTTTGTGTACGTCCAGGCCACAACCTCGGGCTATGAGCTGGGGGAATTCTACTACTGCCATGTCGTTTGATAGGTTGGTCTCTATTTAAACGACTTTCATGCGCGTGGGTGAATTCCCCAATTCATAATTGTTTTGTTTTATCTGACCGAATACCGTTACCACTACCTGGAAAATACGTATAAGGGGTGTTGATCACACACTAACTCAGACGTATATGAACAGGATTTTATCCCTCGCGTTCTTTTTATTGCTCCTCACGATTCGTCAGGGCGCTGCACAGCGCTACAATGATATTCTGATAACGGAGATCATGGCCGATCCAAGTCCGGCTGTGGGTCTTCCGGAAGTGGAATACATTGAACTTTATAACAGGACTGATAAGCAAATTTCATTCAAAAACTGGCATCTGAATTTGGGATCAAAAAAGATACCCATGCCGGATTCTGTGCTGGGAGGTCATGAACATGTGGTTATAAGCCAGAAAAATAATGCGGTTAAATTTCAAGGCCTGGCAAAAAGCTGGGGGGTAAACGGCTTTTCACTGGTAAATGAAAACGGGCTGATCGCAATTTACAACAGCCGGAACCAGCTTGTTTGTGCCACAGATTATAAAGCGGGCTGGTGGGCCCCTGAAAAACGGGATGGAGGGTATGCACTGGAAATGGCCGATATTGAGGCACCTTGCACCGGCAGGAAGAACTGGGATGTTTCTTCAGATGCGCATGGAGGTACCCCCGGAAGAAAAAACAGCCTTAGCCGCCCTGTTTCTGACAAAATAGCGCCATGGCCGGAGCGGGTTGATCTGAATTCTGCCAGGGAGCTGCTGGTATATTTCAATGAGACCATTGACAGCGCAAGTGCGGTCAATACAATCAATTTTAGTATTCAGGGAAGGGATGTCCTGGATGCGGAGGTAGAAATGCCCCTGTTCAGGCAATTGAAACTGACGCTTCATGATGCTCTGGCCGATAATCAGAGATATACGCTTACGATCAAAAATATATCAGATTGTGCTGGCAATATTCTCCGGCAGGCGGTAATGGATATTGCATTGCCGATTGGTGCGGATTCGGGCGACGTGGTACTCAACGAAATATTATTTAATCCCCGCGACAACGGAGTCGATTTTGTAGAGGTATACAACCGGTCGGCAAAGTATATTTCCTTAAAGGATTGGTCTTTGGGTAATATCAAAAAGGGCAATCCTGACGCATTCGAATCATTAACTGCCCAAAATTTTGTAATGCCGCCCGGTTCCTTTCTCGCATTATCTGCAGATTCGGATGTTGTGCGGGAACAGTATCCGGTAGAAGTTACAAGAAGTTTTCTGGAAATGGAAAGATTTCCGGTTTATGCCAATACAACCGGAGGGGTGGTACTGAGGGATGCTCAACAGCGGATTGCCGACAGGTTTGATTATGCAGAAAGCATGCATAGCGTTTTACTCAACAGTGTGGAAGGAGTTTCGTTGGAAAAGGCAGATGCCTCAAAAAGCTCGCAGGAGTCCGGAAACTGGCGGTCGGGGTCAGGTGTAACGGGATACGCAACACCGGGTTACAGAAATTCGCAAGTTTACGCAATGAATGAAGAGGAATTTGTAAGGTTTCAGCAGAGCGGGGTGAGTCCAAATGGCGATGGACAGGATGATCAGGCTGTTTTTGATTACCAGTTTTCAGGAGCAGGTAATTTTTGTAATATGAAGATTTTTGATATCCAGGGAAGGCTGGTTAAAAGCCTGTTACAAAATCAATCCGTTGCTGCCAGCGGGCAGGTTGTCTGGGACGCTACCGATAATAAAAATACGGTGGTCGCACCGGGCTATTATCTCCTGCTTACAGATGTCTGGAATGCTTCGGGAAGCACGCGTAAATTCAGGAACCGTGTAGTGGTGGCCCGCTGAAGTATTCTCCTCTAATCTCATAGCGTTTAAGAAACAGTTAACTGATTGTAGTTTGAATTAATCAGGATAGCGGACGGCGTAGGTCCTTGTTGCTACCCGATTTATTTACATTCGCTAAAAGAAATCAGTATACGATAAGGGTTTGGCTCTCTTTAAAATGTCTTTATCCAGAAGACTTTACATGTAAAACTGTAAAGCTCTGGCTTATTTGATATTTTCACCAATCCCGACTTATGAACTTCAAGAATTCTCCGATCCGTTCCGTCCTGCTTTTGCTTATTTATGTTCCGTTTCTGGCAGGATGCAGTCAGAAATCAGAGAAAAGGGAAACAGTACCTAAACCGGTGGTTATCGGTTACGTGGGTGGGTTCAGAGGATTGGTCAATACGGATGAAATAGATGCAGCTAAGCTCACGCATATTAACTATGCCTTCGTAGATATCAAAAATGGCAACGCATTTCTGACCAACGAGAAAACGGATAGTACTAATTTCAGAAAACTTAATTTGTTCAAAAAGACAAATCCTGATCTCAAAATCCTGATATCCATAGGAGGCTGGGCCTGGAGCGAAAACTTTTCGGATGCGGTACTGACAGATTCGTCCCGAAAGGTTTTTGCAGCAAGTTCCGTGGAAATTATCAGAAAATACAAACTGGATGGTGTAGACATAGATTGGGAATACCCGGGTATGCCAGGTGAAGAAGATAATGTTTACAGGCCGGAGGATAAGCAGAATTTCACCTTGATGTTTGAAGCGATCCGGAAGGAACTGGATGTGCTGGAAAAGGAAACCGGTCAGGAAAAGCTCCTGACAACCGCCGTAGGTGGTTTTGCCAAATTTCTGGAACACTCCGAAATGGATAAGGCATCCGCATACCTGGACTACATCAACCTGATGACCTATGATTTATTTGTTGGCGATACTGCTGTAAACCATGCTGGGTTGTATCAAAGTAAATTTTACACTTCTGACCGGAATGCGGATCATTGTGTGAAAGCATTCGTAGCCGCAGGGGTACCGGTTGAAAAGCTGGTGTTGGGTATACCTTTTTACGGACGCTCATTCACTGTTGATAAAAATGCCAAAATTCCACTAGGTCAGAAGTTTACGAAACAAGCCTATATAGACGGGTATAGTTACATTAAAGATAGCCTTGTCAACAAAAAAGGTTTTAAGGAGTATCGGGATGAGGTTGCAAAGGTGCCCTATATTTTTAATTCGCAAACAGGTGAGATGATCAGTTATGAGGATGAAGAATCGCTGAAGGAGAAATGCAAATATGTTAAAGATAACAAACTTGCCGGAGTGATGTTCTGGGAGACTACATCCGATCCTAAGGGTTATCTGCTTAATGCTATCAATCAATCATTCAGATAACTATGTATCGGATACTATTTACAATGATGTTGTTTGCTGGTGTAATGGCAGGCAATCGGCAACTGGCCGCCCAGACTCCCAAGTTCAGGGTGTTGGCTATGTATGAGAATGGCGGACATCATGTGGCTTATTCCAGGGAAGCAAAAGTATGGCTGGATAAACTCGCTTCTGATGCGCAGTTTAGCATCGATTATATCCAGAATACAGATCAAATAAATGATGCGTTTCTGGTTAATTATCAGCTTATTATCCAATTGGATTATGTCCCATATGCCTGGAAACCCGAAGCGGTAACTGCTTTTGAAAGGTACATAAGTGAAGGAAAGGGTGGCTGGATCGGTTTTCACCATGCCACCCTGCTGGGTGAATTTGACGGATATAAGATGTGGCCCTGGTTTTCTGATTTCATGGGCGGTATTCGTTATAAAAACTATATTGCCACTTTTGCGCAGGCAACTGTAAAAGTGGAGGATCATAGACATCCGGTTATGAAAGGTATATCCCGCTCATTTCAGGTCAAAAAAGAGGAATGGTATATCTACGATAAAAGTCCGCGTCCCAATGTGCATGTGATAGCCAGCGTGGACGAGACGACCTATTCGCCGGATTCAGATATCAAAATGGGAGACCACCCGGTGATCTGGTCCAATCCCAGGATGAAGGCGAGAAATGTTTATATTTTTATGGGCCATTCACCTGTATTATTTGAAAGCGAGGACTATAAAAGGCTGTTCAAAAATGCTATTTTCTGGGCAGCTGCCGGTATGCGTCATAAGAGGTGATGACGTAAGTATGCGGCAGACTGCGGGACTACCGCTTTTTTTACCCTTTAAACCAGAGGCTCCTGCTGGCTCAGGCAATGGAAACTTCCCTGGCCCCAGATAATTTCCGTAGCGGGCAGGGGAATCACTTCTCTTGCCGGGAATGCTTTTTCCAGAATATCCACGGCAACCTGGTCGTTGGGGTTATTGAAAACCGGCACAATCACACCTGCGTTGCATATCAGAAAGTTGGCATAGGAGCCCGGTGTCCGAAAGCCATCGATTACAACAGCCTCAGGCATAGGCAACTCGATGATATTGAGCTGTTTGCCGTTGAGCAGCCGCATCTTTTTGAGCATTTGCAGATTGGTATCTAATATTTTATGATTTTCATCGCCTGGGTTATATTCAACACAGGCAACCACGGTATCTTCATTAACAAAACGCGTGGTATCGTCAATATGCCCGTCGGTATCGTCTCCCGCAATACCATCTTCTACCCATAACACCTGCCCGGCTCCGTAGAAATCGAACAGGTACTGTTCAATTTCAGCCTGATTAAGATGCGGATTACGGTTTTTATTGAGCAGGCAGGATTTGCTGGTCAGGATGGTTCCGGCCCCGTTAAATTCTACTGAGCCCCCCTCCATAATAATACCCGGGCTCACGAAGGGTAATCCGAGGTAGGAGGCAATTGCTTGCGGTGTCCGGTTGTCGTCGTCAAATGGCGGATACTTTCCTCCCCATGCATTATGGCCCCAGTCTACTACCATCCGCTCCCGGGTGCCAGGATTAATCAGAAACGCCGGACCGTGGTCGCGGCACCAGGCATCGTTAGTGGGTTTTACAACGAATTCAATTTTGGAAAGATCAACCTCCTGCTTGTCAAGTTCAGCCATGATGAATGATTTCAGCGTTTCATCATGCGCGACTATCCCCACATTTTCGGCCCTGCTGATCGCCTTTATAAATGCAAGATACTGAGGCCGCATTCTGGCCAGTCTGTTACCCTGCCACGACGATTCATTGTGCGGAAAGGTCAGCCAGGTGGCTCTGTGCGGATGCCATTCAGGCGGGAAAAAAAATCCGGATGTTTGGGGTATGTATGTGTTTAAATTGGCAGACACGGTATTTTACTGTATGAGTGAGCTGACTTAATGAAGATGTAAAGTTCGTAAAAGGTTCAATTTTAAAAAGGATAATGCTGGATTGTATCTCGTAAATACCTGATTAATTTCCTGAAACATATACATTTGTATTCATTGTGACCATAACTTCATCAGCGAAAATATATTTATGAAAGATGTTATTTACTATGCCATACCATTTTTTGTAATATCGATCATAGTCGAAATTCTGTATTTCAGGCACCTCAAAAGTCATGAGGATCATTTTGATACACGAGATACCGTAGGAAGTTTGTCGATGGGGATCGGCAACGTTCTGACCGGTCTTATTTCAAAGGGTGTTGTTTTCGGAGCGCTGATTCTGTTTTATAAATATCATTTTTTCGAGCTGAACAGAAGTACCTGTTGGTACTGGGTTGCCATTTTTTTTGCTGATGACTTCAGCTATTACTGGTTTCACAGGGCCAGCCATATGGTCAGGTACTTTTGGGCCTCCCATGTGGTACACCATTCCTCTCAGTTTTATAACCTGGGTACGGCATTACGACAGACCTGGACCGGCAATATCACCGGTGCATTTATTTTTTATTTATGGATGCCATTGGTCGGCTTTCATCCGGCGGATATTTTTCTCATGCAGACCATCAGCCTGATCTACCAGTTCTGGATACATACTGAGGCTATTGGCCGCCTGCCATGGTTTCTTGAGTATATATTCAATACACCCTCACACCACAGGGTGCATCATGGGTCCGACGTGCAATACTTGGATAAAAACCATGCAGGTGTACTCATTATTTGGGACAGGATGTTTGGTACATTTCAGCAGGAAATGGAGCGGCCGCATTACGGATTGACCAAAAACCTGGCAGGTCATAATCCTATTCAAATTGCCTTTCATGAATGGTATGATATGGTAAAAGATATATCCAGGGCACCTGACCTCAAAGCAGCATTGGGGTATATCTTCGGCCCGCCAGGGTGGAGCCACGACGGCTCTCGAATGACTTCAAAACAGTTACAGGAAAAAAGAAGCCAAAACCGGGCGAGGGATAAGGAATGAAATGGTCGCCGGTAAAATATTACCGGGTCATCTCCTCCTGTTTGGAAACCTTCAAAAATATTTTGGAGAGCGCATTGGGAAGCAATCCCAGGCATATTAGAATGAGCCCGGCAGTCACCAGTCTGGTTATGTCGGTAAAGAACGGGCCGGATGAAAGTACTGCGAGGATCAGGGTTGTGGAAAAAGGTAAGGAAAATGCAAGCAAAAGGACCGCCAGTTCAAGGTCAAAAGTGCGTTTTTCTTTGGGTAATGACCTGGCGTCTTCCCGCAGGTTAAAAGCTGAAATATGCGCCAGGGGCCAGAAACTTGCTGCACTCAGTGGAATGACAATCGCTAACAGGATCATGGAAACATCATCCAGGTGGAGTACATATATCATTCCGGCGCTGATCAGCATGGTAATACCCGCGCGGAAAAACAGAATACTCATTACAAGTCTTTTCTTCCCCTCTTTGAGTTGTACGGCCAGTCCTATGAAAAGTAAGACCAGGGGAGTCATCAGTGCACTAGTCTTATCCAGCAGGTCTGTCACTACAGAAGGCAAACTTTTGTAATTGACACCAAGGCTTAGCAGGAAGATGGCCAGGAAAATCAGAAGGTTGATCGGCTCCTGAAACATGCTTACAAAGAGGCTTTTCAGCTTGCTGCTTATTTTCGTGTCTTTGTCCTCGCTGTTTTTCAGGAACATGTTCATTGCAAGGATGTAAAGTGATATCAAAACAAAAAATTTGTTTCCGACATCGGCGAGAGCAGCTATGGCGAGGCTTTTTTCTCCCAGAAACTCGGCTATTAACGGGAAGCAGGAAAGGCCCGGAGCGAGTGATGGGATGAGCATCAGAAGGGTTCTTCCGGTGGGGCTGTTCTTTTCAATGCCAAAAAGGGTAAGTCCAATGGGCGCTGAAAAAAACATCAGGAAGTTAAAGACCAATGTGATGAGCGGAATGAAGATCATCGAGGAGTCGATTTCGATCTTCATCAGCGATATAAAAATGGTTGAGGGAAGCGCTACGGAAAGAATGATTTCTTTAATTCCGTTCGTCTGTTCCCGATTTCTGAACTTTCCCTTTAATAAAAGGCCCAGGCCAATTAATAGTAGAAGCGTTATGGTTTTTTGTAATGCATCACTCATGACAAAAATAATAATCCTGATCCGGTAGTGACGGTAACGGGGTATCACACACTTAAGGCCAAAATGTTCCCCGCTGTCATCCGGACATTCTTTTGATGAAGAATCCTCCCTTCTTAACTGAGCTGCCCCAGCGCATTTACGAATACCTTCATTTCTTCCATTGTGCCGATACTCACCCGGCACCACGGCCTGTTCTGGATATCAAATGCCCTTATACCAATACCCTTCGTCGTCATTTTTGACAATAATTCTTCTCCCGGGATTGTGACAGGAAACAGCACAAAATTGGTATAAGAGGGGATGTATTTGTATCCCAGTTTATCCAGGTTTTTATAAAGGTATTGTTTTGCTTCGTGGTTAAGTTTGCGTGTAACATTCTGGAAATCCTTGTCGTCGAGACTGGCTGAAGCGGCAAATACGGAGGTGTAAGAAATACCCATCCCACCGCGGGTAATTTTATTTATCTTTTCCAGAAAAGCCGGCAAAGCCGCCATATAGCCTACGCGCAAACCAGCCATCCCCATGATTTTAGAGAAGGTACGGGCCACGATCACGTTTTTCTTTTCTGCCAGAAGCGAAACCATGCTTTGGGTATCTGCCCCCACGGCCAGTTCGATGTAAGCCTCATCCACAAATACCGGTACTTTTTCGGATACCCGCGAACAAAAATCGAGCAGATCCTTGCCTGTCGTAATTGCTCCCGTGGGGTTGTTAGGGTTGCAGACGTACACAAGCCTGGTGTTTTCGTCTACAGCCGCTTCCATGGCTTTGAGGTCATGCGACCAGTCGGCCGTACAGGGGACTGCTTTCCATGTAGCACCCACCGATTCTGCCACTTTAATCAGAGACATATAACAGGGGTCTGCCGAAACCACATTGCCACCGTTCATAAAGAGTACCATCGCTACTTTTTCCAGCAGATCGGAAGAGCCGGGGCCCATCATAATATGATCGGTAGGTACTCCTTCCTTTTTGGCGATTTTGTCAACCAGGTCAAACATTTCTTTCCAGGCATAACGGTTGCCATTTTTAACCGAATCCATCACCGCTTTTTGGGCTGACTGAGGCGGGCCATACGGATTTTCGTTGGCATTAAGTCTGGTGAGTAGCTTCGGAGCCTTGAAACCGGCTGGTAAAAAATGCTCTCTTACCATCGGGCTGCGGTAAATGCGGTGCTCGGGGTCTAGCGAAAATGGTGCGTCTGCGAAAGCTCCCATGCTCAGGTGGGGTGCCAGAGCCATTCCTCCGATGGCCATTAAGCCTGATTTTAACAGATTCCTGCGGTCTATTTTTGGATTCATTGCGCGCTGAGTTTAGAAAGTTTTAATCATCGGTGGTGAAGAGGTGCGTCCAGGAATCTAATTTACGATTTCGTTTCCATAATCTGATATATCGCAAAGAGAATCATTGCTTTATGCGAAATTTAAAGTACTGGGGAAGTATTAAAATCAACGTTTTGGCGGAAGGGAAGCGTATGGAAGCTCAACAGTAGGGAGTGGGAGAGATGTCCTTTTCTGAATACCGTTTTAAAGGTAAAAAGTTATGGCTGTGTGGTGCCCACGTTGCTGTGCGCCGCACACACGTTCACGTGGACAAATCAAACACAGCCATAAGCTTGCACAACTGCTTTTCCGGAAAGCAATACCCTCTTTAATCGAGGACAAACAGCCGGTCCATAAGGGTAGACGATCAACTTCCAGACCCTGATGGATATCAATGTTTGTCCCTGTTACAGGGATTTAATATTAAAATTATAAATGCCGGGATTGGAAATGAATGCTTCATGTTTCAGCGATGCTTCCATTCATATCAATTATCCCCCCTGCATTCAGATATATTCAGTGCGGCTAAAATACATCTGGTATCTTGGAGTCTTGCTATTGATTTAATAACAGATCAAATATACTGACTATGTGAAAAAATACAATATAAATTATCTTAAAAATAATTTTATCTGCAATAATAGTTGGCTATTGTGGTTTCGGATAAAATTTATTGAAATAATCCTTTATTTTTTATTAAAAATTTTATTCTACCAGCCTCCGTAGTTCCGAATTTGGAATTGTAATGAATATTTAGGTATAATTTGTTTATAATCAGTTAGTTGTGTTTATTTTTTGAGGTGGCCAGTATGGATTGCAGGTTTTTATTTTCAACCTACCATATATATGCTTCAACGCAAAGGAGAGCCACCTGAGCGACTCTCCTTTACTAATTCTTAGAAACAATTACGGTTACCGGTGAGCTACTGGTCTATAAACCTTTTCAATATGGGCTGATAGGAATCCACACGGCGGTCGCGCAGGAAGGGCCACGTGGTACGGTACTGGTCCAGTTTGTCAAGATCCAGGGTTTCGGTATGAATGACTTCTTTATCATGGGGGGCCAGGTATAAAAGTCTTCCCTGGGGGTTGGCAATAAAGGAACCGCCCCAGAACTGCTGGTCGGCCTCGCGGCCCACACGGTTGACCGAAACCACATAGATTCCGTTAGCAACTGCATGCCCTCTTTGTATGGTTTGCCAGGCGCCATATTGTTCTTCATTGATAACCGGATCCTTTTCGTTGGTATCCCAGCCAATTGCAGTGGGGTAAAACAGAATATCTGCACCCATGAGGCTGGTGATCCGGGCAGCTTCCGGATACCATTGATCCCAGCATATCAGTACTCCTATTTTCGCGAATTTTGTCTCAAAAATCCGATAGCCCGTTTTGTCGGTTTCTCCTGGCAGGGGTGCATCCCCAGGGGTAAAATAGAATTTTTCATAGTAGCCAGGGTCATCAGGGATGTGCATTTTTCTGTATTTCCCCAGATACGTACCGTCTGCGTCCAAAACAGCGGTAGTATTGTGGTACAAACCTTGAGCACGTTTTTCAAATAGGGAAGCGATAATCACAACATGAAGTTCTTTGGCAAGCTCGCCAAGTACCTCAGTGGAAGGGCCAGGAATAGGCTCAGCCAAATTAAAGTTGCTATGATCTTCAACATCGCAAAAATAAAGTGATTTAAAGAGTTCCTGAAGACAAATGACCTGCGCGCCCTGTGCGGCTGCCTCACGAATTTTTTCTACCGCCTTGTTAAAGTTAGCATCGATGTCCGCAGAGCAGCTCATCTGTACGATCCCTATATTAACTTTTTTGTTCATCAATAATGTAGATTATTCAATGGCAAACGAAATGATACCTCACGTGGCAACATTATTTATTGCCGGGTAGTTCTTTGATACTAAAATCGAATGACGACTCGGTCATACATTTAAAGTGTTTTTTCGGGCACTCCTTGTATCCGATCTTGGAACATGGCCTGCAGCGCAGGTTATTATTTTCGATTACTTCAAAAGATGTTTGGTAAGGATACATCCCGAAGGCCGGCAGCGTATTGCCCCAAATGGAATAGGTTCTTTTTTTGAATGCCGCTGCTACATGCATCAGCCCGGTATCATGGGTAAATACTATCAGGGATTGTTTAAGTATCGACGCCGACTGGTTAAAGTTGTACTGGCCGCAGGCATTGTAGACAAGTTCCTTTTCAAAAGAGTCGGTTATTTTTTTTCCGGCGTCAAAATCTTCTTTCCCGCCGAGTAATACAATAGGGTAATTTATTTTTCTGCAAAGCTCGATCATCCGGTTAACCGGCAGTTTTTTGGTACCGTGCTGACCGCCTATGGCATAAGCCACGTATCCGTCCCGATGAGTAATGGGCAGCCATTCCTTTTGAATAATATCTTTATCAGGTATAAAATAATCCAGGCCTTTGTTGTCATTAACGACCTGGAATGAATGGAGCGTCTGAAGATAGCGGTCAACTATATGAATGTCCGGCATCCTGTTGATTTTAAAGGATGTGAGCAAAAACTTCTCGTAATTCAGCTTGGCAAAACTGAACGAGGGAGTGCCGAGGGACAATTTGATCCTTAAAGTTCTGATATTGTTGTGAAGGTCAATAATGTAATCATACTGTTCTTTCTTCAGCTCTCGCAGAAGCTGTCGTGTATCTTTTTTAAGAAGCCATACTTTATCTACGAACGGGTTGTGATCCAGCAAAAATCCGAATTTTTCTTTGGTGAAATAATGTACTACGGCATTTGGGTGTTGTTCCTTGAGGCACCTGACAACAGGAGTGGTGAGAATAATATCTCCAATGGACGAAAAACGCAGTATAAGAAATTTGACAGGCTTGTTCACGTGTTATCTGGCTTCAAGTATCTGGTCCCTTTGTAAAACCTCAGGGCGCTTATGTTTCCAGCGCTTATGGCTCCATAGCCAATTGTCCGGCTGGATGAGAATATCTCGTTCCAGAAGCTCAATTTGTTTTTCTATAATGGCATTTTGGGGTTCATCCTGTGGAGAATCGGTTATTTCTTCCACTTTAATCTCGTAATGGCCACGTTTATCCGAGTCTCGCATGATGGACGCATACAATACCGGTGCATTAAGAGAGCGGGAGATTTTTTCGACTCCCCGGAAAACACCGGTGTCCTGATTCAAAAAGCGGGTCCAATAGGCCTTGCCTGGGTTAGGAGACTGGTCATTTACCAAAAAAAACATAAACGGTTTTTCCCGCTCCGTAATGGCTTGCACATAGGCTTCCCGCATGGGGATGAGCTCGCTCCCAAACCGGGTGCGCACCTGATATATCCAGTTTTCAAAAGTTTGGTTGGCCAGCCTGTGATATACCACCACCACCTGATGCGATAATCTGGCAGCTGCGAACAGGTTGGCCATTTCCCAATTACCCAGATGCCCCATGACCACCACTAGGTTTTTCCCCTGAGAGTAGTACTTGTCGAATAAGTAGGAATTTAAATGGAAGCGTTCAAGGACTTCGTTCCGCGAGATAGAGTTTAACTTTACCGATTCTACCATAATGTCGGTTACATTGCGGTAAAATTTGTTAGCTATGTCTTGTATTTCGTAATCGGCTTTGTCGGGAAAACTGTTTCTCAAATTGGCGAGAACTACTTTTTTTCGGTATCCGGCAATTCTATTAAGGATAAAACTCAGTACATCGGATAGTTTATACAAACTGTTCCAGGACCACCGTGACACAAAACTGATGATTGTAATGGATACTTGTGTCAATATATTATTCATAGGTAATGCGAACTTTGTGCAAAGTTAAGTCATAACAAAAAATTATAGAAATAACTCCTTATTACTTTTAAAAGACGTGTTCGGTTGTCAGTGCATCGTTCTTTTACCTACCCCAGCAATTGTTCAGGTTTTATTGTAGCGGGCCGGCAATGTTTCCAGCGCCGGTGGCTCCACAGCCAGTTATGCGGCTGGTTACAGATATCTTGTTCCAGTATCCTGACTTGTTTTTCCAGAATGCCGTTGGCGGGCATACTTTTTGGCTCATCAGTGATCAGTGAAATTACTACTTTGTAATAACCGCGTTTAAACGGTACCTTACTAAAATCAGCGTATAGGACGGTCAGGTTATAACGGCGGGCGATGGTTTCCACTCCCCGGAAAATTCCGGTATCCTGGTGCAGGAAGTTAGTCCAGAAAGCAGTACGCGGATTGGGAGACTGATCATTGGCAAGTACAACGCAATAAGGCTTGCTTCTGGGCTTTTGCAATTCTCTGAAAATATTATCCATCGGTACAAGCTGTGCTCCAAACCGTGTTCTAAGATCCAGAAACCATTGGTCGGATTTTTTGTTTTGCAACGGCCTGTATACCACTATACACTCATGTGTGAACATCAGGGATGAAAACAGGTTGGCAAGTTCCCAGTTTCCCCGGTGCCCCATGAGATAAATAAGGTTTGTCTTACTTTCGAAAAAACCGTCCATGATGCTGATATCACCTTGCAGACGATCTCTGATCTCGTCAGGAGATGCCGTACGGAATTTGATGGTCTCTACGAGCAGATCAGTGAAATGTGTATAATAGTCTCGGGCTATGGCATGAAGTTCTTCATGCGATTTCTCAGGAAAACTGTTTTGAAGATTTGCCAGTACAACTTTTTTGCGGTAACCACCGATGTCAAAAATGAGCCAGCGCAGTGCATCAGACAACCGAAAGGCATTTTTCCAGGATAATCTTGAAAGTGAATCTAGTATGTAAAAGAGGACCTTGTAGGGTATCTGTGTCATTGAAAATTTTTGTAATGATACAGATATATAAGTTGATAAAATTACAATTAGTATTATTTTGTAAATTTTGTTATTTTCACTTTTGAAAGCAATCGTAATTCGCTGTGTTAGAAGGACTGTTTGATATTAAGAACGATCGCCGCCTGGGTATGTACCTCTACCGGATGGGATTTGGTATGTGGTTGCTTTACCTGGTGCTGGGAGCACCTGCCATGCGAACGTATCTGCATTACCGTACCGACTGCGGTGTACTGTCTTTCGCGCTGATGGTCATTAGTTTTTCCATAGCCATGGTATATGATTATTTTCATAACCCTGTTGCGTATGAAACAAAAAAGAAATGGCTTTTTATTAGCTATGTAGTGCTGGCCGGGGTCATTTATTTTCTGGAATTCAAAGGATCAAATAACTTTCTTGACCTTAAATGGTTACTGAACTTTATGTGATTATTCTTCTTTCTGAAGATCTTCCCTTTTTATCATGTTCTGAATTTTCTCCAAGGAAAGATCCGGAAGGGCTGCCACAGGGCCAATCACAATGATAGCAGGGGAAGCCATTTCGCTGATCCTGGCAAGCGCGGCGATATTACTGATTTTCCCGGTTACCACTTTCTGATTTTCCAGGGTCCCGTTCTGAATGATACTGATCGGAACATCCAGTTTATTGATGCTGGCGTATAAATTCACGATCTCTTCCAGTTTGTGCAGGCCCATTAATACTACTACTGTTGCGGTGGATCTTGCGGCGAGTTCCAGATCTTTTGAAATTTCATGCGCCTTGGTAGTACCGGTTATCACCCAGAAACTTTCGCTCATACCGCGGCTTGTCAGCGGTATGCCGGCCAGCGCGGGTGCGGCGTAACTACTGGAAATACCGGGTATTACTTCGGACTCGATACCATGCTGCGCCGCAAAGACGATTTCTTCATAACCTCTTCCAAAAATAAAGGGATCACCACCTTTTAACCGGATCACTTCGTCGTACCGACTGGCATATTCCAGTATCAGGTTGTTAATATCATCCTGTCCGCAACTGGTTTTTCCAAAACGTTTACCAACCAGAATCTTGACGGTATCTTCAGGACAGTATTCCAGAAGCGAAGGGTGAGCCAGGGAATCGTAAAGCACAACTTTTGCTTTTTGCAGTGCCTTAATTCCTTTTAATGTAATGAGGTCAGGATCACCTGGGCCGGCACCTATTAATGTGAGTTTCATATTTGATGGCCTTTAGCTGCTAGCCATGGGCTGTTAGCTTTGAGGAATTAAAGAGATGGAGCAATATTTATTGCCCCATCTCTTTAATTTGTGAAGATCTTCTTTAGAATTTCTGCGCATGATAGCGAATGGCTTGCCGCCGATCGCTATCAGCTACTAGCTGTCTTTACCAAAAGAAAGTTCCTGTAAGGCCGGTTCGCCGTTTTCAAGCAGTTGGGCTTCACGTGTGGAACGGACAAAATTTAAGAATTGCTCTGCAGTATCCAGGAAGTAACTTGCGAATTCTTCTGTTGGTTCAAACTTATTTATGCTGAAAGCAAGTGATCGGAAAGGTGTTTCTTCCGCATCGGGAAGTACAAACTGAGAGGGGGTTTCATATTTAAACTCCTTGCCAAAGTTACTTTCGAAATCATTGATAATGCCATACTGCGTATTGGTGGTTACGTCTTTGGTCATCAGCAGCCCTTTTGCCCCGGTAATCAACACGTTATACGCATGATAGATGGCATCAGCCCAGATACCCGACTCAAAGTTTTCTTTTGCCAGATTCAGTTTTTCCTGTCCCTCGGTGATCGTTGTAGCAACAAGGTCAACCAAAACGCTCGCACACTCACCCACACCAATTTCAGTTTTAAACAGTTCGTCATGATCCCAGTCGCGGTAATCGTCCTCCTGAAGGGTAGACAGGTCTGCGAGGGGTTTCAGAAGCTGGAAAAAATAGTTTTTGGTTTGCCGGGCGTAATATTGGTTAAAGTATTCACCATCGTATGCGTTAGCTTCGAAATCGGCAAATAGCATACGGAGCACTTCCGGGCCGCGTTTGGTCGGAACCTTGATCACCTTGTCGCCGATCAGCCCGATGCCATCGCCGGAAAATCCTCCTCCCAATAAAACCTGCAGAGCCGGAAGTACCAGTTTACCATTTTTTATTGAACTACCGTGGAACCCGATGTTGCAGGCATTGTGCTGTCCGCAGCCGTTCATACAACCACTGATCTTGATCTTGATATCCTGGTTGTAAATCATTTCCGGGAACTCGCTTTTCATCATATCTTCCAGTACACGGGTAATACCGTAGCTGCTGGAAATAGCGAGGTTACAGGTATCCGTTCCGGGGCATGTAGTGATGTCCATGGTACTGTCAAAACCAGGAGCTGCGAGCCCAAGGCTGTTTAGTGCATGATAAATGGCCACCAGGTCTTCGCCTTTCACAAATCGCAGGATATAACCCTGATTTACCGTCACACGGATGTCGTCGGCAGCATACTGACGGACGATGTCAGCCAGTTTACGAGCCGTATCAGAGCTCATATCTCCCAGTAAAACACGAAGCTGAACCGCGTACCAGCCTTTTTGTTTTTGTTCAAATGTGTTGGTTCTGAGCCATTTGGTAAAAATCTCCATATCGGCTCCTGAAATGCTCTCAGCAGCGATTTTCATGATTTCTTCTTCACTGACAGAAGGCCGGGGAGCGTGGTTTATTGACTCGGAAGCGTTTGTTCCAAACAGATCTTCCGGAATTGCAAAAACTTTATTTTTAACCGCAGTACGCTCCTCTGCTACCCTGGCCATCATTCCCTCCAGTCCCAGGTCGTTAAGAAGGAATTTCATACGTGCTTTATGACGGCGCACCCTTTCCCCGTAACGGTCAAAAACCCTCAGCAATGCTTCAATAAATGGGATCACATCTTTTTCTTCCAGGAACTCAAAGGCCGTTTGCGCAGAAAATGGCTGTGCGCCCAGTCCGCCGCCGATCAGCACTTTGAAACCTTTTACCGATTCACCTTTTTCGTTCACACCCATTTTGGCGATCAGCCCAACGTCATGGATGAATGCCAGCGCGGAATCTTTTTCGGAGGAAGAAACAGCAATTTTAAATTTCCTGCCCATATCCTGGTTGATAGGATTGCGGAGGAAATAGGTGAATATGGAATGCGTAAGCGGGGTTACGTCAAACGGTTCGTCGGGATCAATCCCGGCAACAGATGATGCCGTTACGTTACGGATGGTATTACCACAAGCTTCTTTTAAAGTAATTCCTGCGTCTTCCAGGTCCGCCCATAATTGAGGAGAATCGGAAAGTTTCACAAAATGCAGCTGTATATCCTGGCGTGTGGTGGCATGCAGGTTCCCGGTTGCAAATTTGTCGGAGGTATCAGCAATACGGACGAGCTGATCGGCAGTGATCCGACCGTATGGTAGTTTGATACGGATCATCTGTACTCCTGGCTGGCGCTGGCCATAAACACCGCGTGTCAGACGAAACTTGCGAAAAGCCTCTTCCGGAGTTTCTCCTGAATTGAATGCATTGATTTTGTTATTTAAATCAATGATATCCCGTTTTGCCACGGAAGATACTTTTTCTGAAATTACTAAATTACTCATGGTGAATGTATTCTTATTGCCTATCGGAATAGTATATTAACTCTTATCAGTTTCAAAGCGGCCAGAACTGTGTCGTCTATTCCGGCTGCGATGAATATCGTTTTAATCCTGCTTATTCAATCATACAAGCCCCTACAGTAATATTCGAGGTCTCATCTATAAGTATCGCAGCACCTGTTGCTCTGTTCTTCTGATAAGGATCGTAGGCAATAGGCTGCGCGGTCCGCAGAACGATTCTTGCTACGTCATTCAGTTTCAGACTTTCCACATCGTCCAGCTGCTCGTATGAGTTGATGTCGATCTGATACTCAATACTTCTTACCGAACATCTTGACCTGGCAGTTCCGTGCTGAAGTACATATTTACTTCCTGGTTTCAGTTGCTTTTTGTCATCCATCCAGCAGACCAGCGCTTCCAGGTCCTGGCTTACGATCGGCGAATTGTTAGCGGTAACAATAGTATCTCCGCGGCTGATATCGATATCGTCTTCGAGTAAGATCGTTACAGATTCAAGAACAGAGGCTTCCGTTCTTTCGTTTCCTCCAAACTCGATTTTTGCAATTTTTGATTCCTGTTCTGAGGGCAATACCCTCACTGCGTCGCCTTTGCGGAAGGTACCACTCTGTACCCTGCCGGCATATCCTCTGTAATCATGCAGTTCGTCTGTCTGGGGACGAATTACATATTGTACTGAAAAACGGCCGTCTTCCGTATTCTGATCTTTCAGAACATTTACTGTTTCCAGTACAGAGAGCAATGTTTCACCGGTATACCAAGGCATATTAACGGATCTGTCAACAATGTTATCTCCATTGAGCGCACTCACCGGGATGATGGTAAGGTCTTTGATGGAAAGCTTTTGCGCCAGTTCCTTATAAGCCCTGGCAATTTCCAGAAATGCATCTTCCGAATTGCCTACCAAATCCATTTTGTTGATTGCAACCACCACATGAGGAATACCCAGCATGGAAGCGATCAGCGAATGCCGGCGGGTTTGTTCAACCACACCGTGGCGGGCATCAACGAGAATAATAGCCAGGTCGGCGTTTGAAGCGCCGGTTACCATATTTCTGGTATACTGGATATGTCCGGGTGCATCAATACTGATGAATTTCCGGTTAGGTGTCTGAAAATATTTGTAGGCTACATCAATGGTGATTCCCTGTTCACGTTCGGAACGAAGCCCGTCGGTGAGTAAGGCCAGGTCAATTTCACCTGCATTGCGGGTTTTGCTTGCCCGTTCAATGGCTTCCATCTGGTCGGCCAGAATATTTTTTGTATCGTAAAGCAATCTGCCGATCAGGGTACTTTTACCATCATCAACGGAGCCTGCTGTTATAATTTTAAGTAAATCCACTTTTTATTGATTATGAATGAAGAATTAAGAATGAGAAATAAAAGGCAAACGCCATTTAACACAATCCTAATAGCTTAAAAATATCCTCCTTTTTTGCGGTCTTCCATAGCAGCTTCCGTCTGCTGGTCGTCGATACGGGTTTCACCACGCTCACTGATCCTCGAAACTGTGATTTCGGCTATAACCTCATCCAATGTGGCTGCGCTGGATTCAACCGCTGCGGTACAGGTCATATCTCCCACGGTTCGGAAGCGAACCTGGCGGGTTACGATCTGGTCTTCGGTATCTTTTTCAATAACCGGTGTATTGGCAAGCAAGCGCCCGTCACGCAGGATGAGCTCTCTTTCGTGCGCAAAGTAGATGGAAGGGAGGCTGATATTTTCTCTCTTCAGATAAGCCCATACATCCAGTTCTGTCCAGTTGGAAATCGGGAATACACGAACGTTTTCTCCTTTATGGATACGTCCGTTGAACAAATTCCAAAGTTCAGGTCGCTGACGTTTCGGGTCCCATTGGCCGAATTCGTCCCGGAAAGAGAAAATACGTTCTTTTGCCCTGGCTTTCTCTTCGTCTCTGCGTGCTCCGCCAATACAGGCATCAAACTCAAATTCTTCGATAGTATCAAGCAAAGTGAATGTCTGGAGCCAGTTACGGCTTGCGTTTTTTCCGGTGGGTTCTTTAAGCCCTTTGGCTTTAATGGTATCCTCCACATAGCGCACAATCAGCTTTGAGCCGGTTTTCTCCGCTAGTTCGTCCCGATAATTTATCGCTTCGATGAAGTTGTGGCCGGTATCAACATGAACGAGCGGGAAAGGTATTTTTCCGGGCGCAAAAGCCTTTTGCGCCAGACGTACCAGTGTTATAGAGTCTTTCCCTCCGGAGAAAAGCAAAGCAGGGCGTTCAAACTGACCTGCAACTTCACGCATGATGTAAATTGCCTCCGCCTCTAACTGATCCAGATAATCAAAATTCATATTCTCAATTTATTATTTACAAATTCATTGGCCACGGGCCGTTTTTAATCCAATTTACCTGGCGTGGAGCCCGCATTCTTTTTTTGATTCATCTTCCCACCACCAGCGCCCTGCGCGGAAATCTTCACCTTCCTGAATGGCACGGGTACAGGGTGCACAACCAATACTTACAAATCCTTTGTCGTGAAGCGGATTGTAGGGTATACCGTTCGATTTTACATATTGTTTTACCTCATCAAAAGTCCAGTCAAGAATGGGGTGGAATTTGATCAGGTCATGCGCTTCGTCAACTTCGAGCTTGGTCATAGCCTGACGGTTGCCCGACTGTTCCGCTCTGATACCCGTTACCCATATTTTGGCTCCTTTCAACGCACGGTTAAGGGGTTCTACCTTACGGATAAAGCAGCACTCCTTTCTGTTTTCTATTGAATCATAAAAGCTCAAAGGGCCTTTGGTACTTAAAAGGTTCTCTGCCGCATCTGTTTGCGGATAGTATACCTTTATTTTAGTGTCATAGCGGCTGTTGGTTTTTTGAAGGGTCATGTACGTTTCATTAAACATCCTGCCGGTATCCAAAGTAAATATGGAAATATTGAGGTTGTTTTTTAAAATGAAATCGGTAATAACCTGGTCTTCATATCCCAGACTGGTTGAGAATACGACTTCTCCAGGAAACAGATCAGCTAAAATGGCCAGTGCTTCCGTTTCACTTTTGCCGTCAATGGCTGCGTGTAATGAAGATATGCTTGTGTTCATGGTAAGGTATCAAATTTCAAATATCAAAATATGCAACCTGCAAGAAGTGCTTGTGCAGATGTTGAAAATCTTTGTCCGTCGTAATGAGGGTCGCATTTAACACACTGGTGATAGCGGCAATCCACAGATCGTTTTTACCCATATTACGAGCAGAATCGGCAAATGGTTTAGTGTCTAATTTTCCCTGGCTATAAGCATCAATTTCTGCATAGCGATTCACTATCTCATTTGTCATTTTATCAATTCTTACAAACTCATTTAGGTATATATCCAACTCTTGCCTTTTGATAATTCCCCATTTATTTTGTAATGCAAGAGACCTTAACTCTGCAACGACCATTGATGGTACAAATATGATTGATTGCTGATCAAATATTTTTAAACGGAATTCTATTAAACTCCAAACAGGGTGCTTTCTTAGATAAGCTAAAATGATATTTGTATCAAGAACATATCTCATTTTTCCAACTGGGAAAGCAATAAATCAAGGGGCTCCTGGATATCAATATTATCTCTTAGAGTTTCCATTCTTTGTTTACTTAATCCATTGTAATTTTGCTCTTTTATTAATTTATCAACCCACTCTCCGGTAGATTTATAATGATTATCTGGCTTTATTAACTCTTTTAAAGGATCGTCATCTGCCAGCGAACTATATAGTAATTCATTCATATCAACACTTGCTAGGTCCGTGGCTTGTGAAGACGTTAGGGCTCCCTGAAGATATAGTTGTCCGGCAATAGAAAGGAGCACTTTCTTTTTCTCGAATTCTTCTGGTATTCTGATCGTCAGAGTCTTCATGGATACATTAGGAATGACAATATAAACTGATTTTACTCCAATATATCACTTTTGACCGAAACTTCCACCGCATTGGTGAAATCCTCAATCAGGTCGTCAACGTGTTCAAGCCCAACGGAAATCCGGATCAAACCTTCGGTAATGCCAAGGGCCAGCTTTTCTTCTTCCTTCAATTTGGCGTGTGTTGTTGTATAGGGGTTGGTCACGATGGTACGGGTATCTCCCAGGTTAGATGAAAGCGTAGCGATTTCCAATGCCTTCATAAAACCAGAAACACGTTCAAAACCTCCGTCCAGTTCAATTGTTACTATAGCACCACCGCCTCTCATTTGTTTTTTTGCAAGAGCATGTTGCGGATGTGATTCCAGAAATGGATATTTCACCTGTTTTACATCCGGATGGTTATCCAGCGCCGTTGCAAGTTTCAAAGCATTGGAACAATGTTTTTCCATTCTTAATTCAAGCGTTTCCAAACTTTTACTCAGCACCCATGCATTAAACGGGGACATCGAAGGACCAGTTTGCCGGCAGAAAAAACGCAGTTCTTTGATATACTCTTTCTTACCAACGACAATACCTCCCAAAACTCTTCCCTGTCCATCCATAAACTTGGTTGCAGAATGTAAAACGAGGTCGGCACCGTAGGCAACCGGATTCTGGAGGGCGGGTGAAGCGAAGCAGTTATCTACGTTAAAAATAAGATTATGTTGCTTGCATATCTTTCCGATCATTTCAAGGTCAACCAGGTCCAGTCCGGGGTTTGACGGCGTTTCCAGATAGATCATCCGGGTATTGGGCTGAACAGCCGCTTCCCATTCTGCCGCCGTAGCGGTAGCATCCAGATAAGTGTAAGTGATGTTCCACTTGCTGAGTATCTGCGTGATGATCTGGTGTGCGGAACCAAAAAGCGCACGACAGGCAAGAATATGGTCTCCGCTTTTGAGCAGGGCCGCCATACTAGCAAAAACCGCAGCCATGCCGGTAGCCGTAGCTACACCATCTTCACAATCTTCCAGGATACAGACTTTGTCAATAAATTCCTGCACCGTCGGATTGGAAAAACGACTGTATAAATTACCCTGCTCTGTTTCTTCAAACAGCGCTTTACCTTGTTCAGCACTTTCAAAAGAGAAACTGCTTGTCAGGAATAACGGAGTGGAGTGCTCACGGTAATGGGTTTTTTTTGTCTGCGTTCTTACTGCCTTGGTTTGCTTTCTCATTTTTTGGGCTGATAGCTATAAGCTGTGAGCTTTTTTTAATTGATACGTTACTTTTTCCTGATGTGAAGTATCCTGATACTTCCGGGGCTATACTAAAAGATAACCATATAGATGATCCTTAAACTGACGATAATGACAATGGTGCCCACCATAATCATCATTGTTTTTACGGGCAGTTTTCTGGAAAGACTCGCCGCAATAGGAGCGGCAACCATTCCACCCAGTATCAGTCCTAAAACCACCTGCCAGTGCGAAAATCCGATCAGGGTGATGAAGGTTACCGAGCTGGCCAGTGATACAAAAAACTCCGCCAGGTTAACCGACCCAATGGTGTACTTTGGATGACGGCCTCTGGCAATCAATGTGGATGTTACGATGGGTCCCCAGCCTCCTCCGCCAATGGAGTCCAATGTGCCGCCAGCCATGGCCAGCCATCCTATTTTCCTGATCGGGCGTTTTTCAACACGTTTCTTTAACGCTTTCTGAATGATAAGAATTCCCAAAATGAGGGTATATACAGCAACAAGCGGTTTGATAATGTAAATATATTGTTCCAGAGACGACAGCAGGTAAGCACCGGTAATGGCTCCGAGGACTCCCGGGAAAAGGATTTTCTTGAAGAGTTTGCTGTTTACATTCCCAAACTTCAAGTGCATGTAACCCGAAACGCCACTCGTGAAAATTTCGGAAGAGTGTACGCTGGCACTAACCGCCGAAGGAGGTACTCCCAGGGTGAGCAAAAAGGTGGCAGCGGTAACCCCATAGGCCATCCCAAGCGCTCCGTCGATCATCTGGGCTACAAAACCTCCCAATACATAATAGAAGAATTCTTCGTTCAGTTCAAGCTCGTTCCAGAGTACCGAAAGCCTGTCGTAGGTAATGTAGGTAAAAATCAGGTGGCCAATTACCATGAGAGCAATGGCCGCAAATAGGTTTACACCTATTTCTGTCCGGCTGCGTTTGCGCAAAGTGGCTGCCCATATTTTCTGCTGAACGGTTTCCCAGGTCAGCTTTGTTTTTGTATCATGTTGAGAAGTTGAAACGACATCAATAGGAGCCTGAGTCTGTTTGAAGAAGATGTCGTCCGACTCCTCCGGAAGATCACGAAGAAATACTTTATTCCCGTTCTTTCTAGCCAGGGCAGCAAGTCGCCTATCTTCCTCAGGATCACCACTCGCAATGATTGCCACAGGATGTGTCTCCCATACTTTGGATTCAGCCGTGTGAGGGGTGGGCAAAGCGTTCGCGTCTTCCTTCAAGTCTATAAAGTATAGTATTATTATAGAGTAAATCCTTACTAAAAATAGCAAACACGGGGTCTGCTATTTTTGACGCAAAGGTAAAAGTAATTTATTAACTTTCAAAGGTAAAGCCGGAAG
Source organism: Dyadobacter sp. CECT 9275 (assembly GCF_907164905.1). Lineage (NCBI taxonomy): Bacteria > Pseudomonadati > Bacteroidota > Cytophagia > Cytophagales > Spirosomataceae > Dyadobacter > Dyadobacter helix. The sequence goes on from NZ_CAJRAF010000001.1 coordinate 918,095, forward strand.
AAGGGTACCACGCACGCCTGCTTCCGGCCTCTGAGTCTGATGCAAATGGTTATTTTTTCAGACAGCTTCGTCTAATAACAACGTACTTCAAATAAGGAAAGAGGAACATGGCCGCTGCTGCCTTTAAGGCAGACTTTAAGCTGCTGGGTAAGTACAGGTTTTTCCAGGAAAACGGATCTGCGGCTTTGGTGATTTTCGGTGATTGCAGCAAGTACTTCGTCGTTGCAATTGGTAATAATGATATCCGTTGCGCAAAAAGGCATCACCGTTTCGGGGTGGACGTAAATAACATTTTCCATCGGATGGTCGTAATCGGTATCGAATACCAGCTCAATTTGTCTGATTTCCTCGGGTTTGTCCCAGGTAATGGTGATTTTCGGATCTCTGTCTGCAAAATCCGAAACCCAGGCATTGGGCTTTTCTATGGGTCGGTTAGAGCCGTTTACCAGATTTTCAGTCCCGAAAAATTCAATCGCTTTGTCCAGTTTAAACGCGAGATTCCGGCCATTGGGGCGGCGTTGCGGGCACCAGAATTCAAAAGTATCCACCCCTATATCTTCGGTTGGTTCTTGTTTTCCATAATTGGATACCGCCGGGTTGGTAGCGTTGAAAACGGTAAGCAATCCGGTAACCCGCTTCTCACTGTACTGTAACCTGATATTTTCATTTTTCATGAAACAGACAAAAGCATAACAGTGCTCATCGAAGACGGAAGTCCAGTCAAGTGTAATGGCATGTTTCCCTACAGGTAGCATTATCCTTTTGGTCTCAAGTGTTACGTCCGGCGTATGGTTGAACGACTTGCTGCTTTTTCTTAATTCTACCACCAGTTCTGTTCCTGTGAGGGCCTCAATCTGCACGGTCATGGCGGGTATAGCACCCTTGACCGGGAGCATTTGGGCCACGGAATGCTTAATGGTTTCCCAATGGTCTGAGCCGGGCAATCCGGATAACCTCAAAGTGGAGGACGCCGTGATGGAGGCCTTTGAAACAAGGTTGTCGGTGTCGCTAACTTTTACCTGAGGCAAATACGATCCGGAGCGGTAAAGCTCCAGCTGTAATTCCTGCAAATGCTGCTGTCCTACTTCCCGTGGGCTGCAATTGTATTTTTTACATAAAGCAGCAGCTACGGCTACGGCTTGTCCCGTTGTTGCACTGGTCGCCATCACGCGGGTGGAGGCAAACGCCACATGGGTGGCGCTGATGATACGTCCAGCTATAAAAAGATTATTGATATTACGGCTATAAAAACAGCGGTAAGGAATAGGATAAACACCTTTGCTATGCCACTGATTACAGCCCGACTGGTCGCTATATACCCCGTCGGCGGGGTGTAGGTCAATACTCCATCCGCCAAAAGCGACGGTATCCTCAAAGGCTTTTTGTTCAACTATATCCTGCTGTTTAATCATATAGTCGCCTTCAAAACGGCGACTTTCCCGTTTGCCCGGAATGGTACCTACCCATTCCAGGGTCATATTTTCAGCTTCGGGAAATTCGCCCGAGTTTTTGATATAATTCCAGGCGCCATAAACGACTTTCCACAATTCCCATTTAATTGTTTCGGTATCATGCACGGTATCCAGCCTTCCACCGAACTCCAGCCACCAGAGCCGGCAACCGAAATCTTTGGGGTTAAAAGTTTTGTAACGGGGTATCTGGGTGATATCCTGCAGGGCAAATGATGGTGGCGTAAACTTTACCGGCCTGCCGATATCCTTGGAATAGAAATACATGGAATGTCCCAGTAGTTCACCGTAGGCCTTGTCCGGAGCAAATTTCTCACCAAATTCTTCGAGAGCCTCGGCACCCATCCTGAAAGCCGCTCCGGAAAGAAAGCCGACAATCCCATCGCCGGAGGCGTCGCAAAATAACGGAGCAGAAAGACTATACTGTGTACTGTTCTGGCTGCAAAAGGCATGTACCAGTGAGATTGTCTCTGCATCTTTTTTGTCCAGATCATATACTGCGGTATTCAGTAAGAGCGTGATGTTTTTTTCTTCCACCACTTTTTCCAGCAGCACCGTATCAAATATCAGCGGGTTACCATCCGGATTACGGTTGATGTTTTCCAGCAATATCTCATCCACCACGCCTGTTTCTCTGGCCCAGCGGTTATTGTTGCCCATGTGTGAGGTAGCACCTAAAATCCATAGCCTTACCTCACTGGAGGTGTTGCCGCCCAGTACGGGCCGGTCCTGCACCAGTATAACTTTTACTCCCTGCCGTGCCGCCGTGATCGCCGCACATGTGCCGGTCAGGCCACCTCCCACAATGACCAGATCGCCATTCAGGGAAATGGACTTAGGAGTTCTTTTGAAAGCTGATTCTTCTTTTATCATGATAAATATTCTTAAAGCACTTGTAGTCAGGAGTGATTATTTCAATTCGGTACGGGTTTCCGTAACCAGAAAACCCGTTGGTTTGTAAATTTTTAGCACTATGTTTTTATCAAAACCCTTTACCGGAATGTTCAGCTCTTTGCTCTCTCCCGGTTTCATGGCTGGAATAGAGAATTTGCTGTTTCCTGCCTCCAAAACATAACCGCTGGTTTCATAAGCCGGGAAGTCTGCCCGGGATCTGATCAGTAATTTTAGCTGATGAATACCTTCCGTCCCCGTTGTAAAACCGGTTTTTTCAATAGTCAGGACGGCCATTTCTTTTTGATAGGTTTGATAGGCAGGACGAAGGCTGCGGTCCGGGCGGACAATTCCCCAGGGACGGTAGCCATTGGGGTTACTCAGAAAGTGCCGGCTCCGATAGTCGTTATAACTCCACCAGGAAGCGCCGACTACGAAGGGGCGTTTGCGTACTTCGGAAACCACATCAGACACGTGTTTGGCCTGATTTACTTCACTTTCATTAAAATGATGAACGTCTGTCCTGGGTTTCTCATACCAGAATTCCGTCTTGTCATCTGCTCTTACCCCCCATTCACTTACCAATATGGGCTTGTCGGGATACAGTTTATGGATGTGGTCCAGTGTTTTGGCATGGCCTCCGTAAATATTGGCGCAGACAATGTCAACATACTGACTGGCTTCGTCCTCAGGCTTTGCCGGCAGGATATTAAGGCGCATGGAAGCGAAAGTGTAGAGGCGGGTCGGATCCAGTTCACGTGCATATTCAATCATGTCTTTTGTCCATCTCTGGCCTTCGGGAAGTTCGGATAAATACTCGTTACCTACGCTGTATGCAATCACACTCGGATGGTTCCAGTCTCTTTCAACCATTTCCTTAAACTGCTGCCGGAAATGCGCCCTGATGGTATCATTTTCCATCTGCCGGGGAGTAAGCTGCCAGTTTCCCGCTTCCGTGATGATGAGCATGCCATAGCGGTCGGCCAGGTTATAAAAGTTCTCGGAAGGGGTATAGTGGGTGAGGCGCTGAAATTCCATACCCGCCTCCTTCATCAGACGGAAATCTTTCTCCACCAGCCAGTCGGGTTCAAGAGATCCGAGGCCTGGATGGTCCACTACGCGGTTCCCTCCGGCAATGCGCATGGGTTTGCCATTCAGGAGTAACTGTGCATTTTTTACTTCAACCTTTCGTATACCGAAATGACTGCGAATGGTGTCTGATCCTGTAACGGCTGTTAGCTGATACAAATGAGGGGAATCAAGATTCCATAATTTGACTTGTGCAGTAGCGAGGGCTGCCTCATATTCGATTACAAGCGTTTGTCCGGGACTGATAACCGGGGTATGATGTTTCCAGTTCAATGGAATATTTTTCCCTTCCAGGGTAATGCTTAATGCGGTTTTGGGAGATACCGCCTTTTGAGAGGCATTACGGATCCGCAATTTTGTCTTTAAGGAAGCAGTGCCTTTCTGCAAATCAGGAGTGGCCTCAATTTTGAGATTCTCGGCATATACTTCGGGCTTCACCGTAAGGTATACCGGCCGGACAAGGCCTCCATAGTTCATCCAGCCATTAAAAGGATCGTTAACCCGGTTGTTGTCCTTTGCTCCCGGAATAGTACCCGGCTGCCAGGTATCATTGTTTACCGAAAGGGCCAGTAAATTGTCTCCTTCCTTTAAAAAGTCTGTAATGTCGAAGCTGAAGGGTGTGTAACCGCCTTCATGCTGTCCTACCTTCTGGTTATTAAGCCAGACAGAAGATTTATAAAAAACCGCATCAAAATGGAGTATGATCCGTTTTCCCGGCGATCTCTTCCACACAAAGGGCTTGCGGTACCATACGGTTCCGGTAAAAAACTGAAAACGGGGATCTGTGGAAAAACAATGCGGAACGGTAACCTTATCAAACCTTGTGTTTTTATCGAGCTGGTCTGAATACCAATTTCCATTTATTCCCATGTTGGCAGGGTCGAGGGCAAAAGACCATTCACCATGTAAGGGGATTGCCTCGGCCTGGCCGATGGTATACTGTGCCAGCGCTACCCGATATCCGAAGAAGAAAAAGGCTACGATCAGAAGGTGAAATTTAGAATTCATCATGAAGGTGAAACAATTCGTTTTAATTTTTTTTGTTTAAAACAGGTATGATTAAATGGCTATTCCCTAGGTTATCAGTGATCTGAATTGATGACTTTCCCGGCAGGCCGCTCTTCTGATCCTATTTTTATCTTCTGCGCCGCCCTGAAAGGGATTAATGCCGATATTAAAATCACAACGCCTATGGTCAGGGTTACGGCTGCGCCTGACTCTGCAAAAGAGCTCAATATGAATAACATAATTGCGGTAAAGGCAAGCGCTCCGGCAATTACCTTCATGCCAAACCGGTTCTGAAGTTTGATTTCCAGTACTTCTTCCTGAGAAATTTCCTGTAATGCATTCACACGTTTTTGTTCACGGGATATCACATAATTACCGTATTCGTCAGCCGTTATCCCTCTGTATCTGGCCCAGAGTTCATAGGCCAGCAACAGTAGCAGCGGCAATCCTACCCCTACTATCGTTTCCATCCCTCTTGAGAGTTTAAAATCCAGCAGAAGCGGGGAAAGTACTTTGAAGAACAGGTTTACCGAAAGCCCGATACCCGACACCCATAAGGTGGTTTTACCCGTCAGCCGTCTGGAGAAAAGTGCCCAGATCGGCGGTGCTAGTAAAGGTCCCCCGGATATGGCCGAGATACTCAGTACCACTTCCACTATACCTCCCGCCGCCGGAACGAGCAGCGCAATTCCGATCATACCCAGGCCAAAAAACCAGGAGGAGCCACGTGCTACGCGTATCAGCTGGCGGTTGGTGGCGCCGGGGTTCATCAATCCTTTGTAAATGTCATTGGTGAAAACTGCCGACACTACATTGAGGGCCGTGTTGGCACTGGCAGATGTGGAGAAGTACATACCCGTGAGCATAAGTCCTAATAAACCAGGAGGAAGCACCAGTTTGCAGATCATCAGGTACGCATTTTCAGTGTCAAGGCCCGTCAGTGCAGGATTAAGGGCTTTGTAGATCATGGGAGGAAACATCCAGATCACCGGGCTGATGAGGTATAATCCAGCAAAGAGATAAGCTACCTTACGCGCAGACTTTTCACTGTCAACACTGGTATAACGCTGTACCATGGTCCAGTTTCCGCCGATGTAGCAGATGTGATAAATAACAAAGGCAAGGACAAACCCGATCGTATATTCGCCATTGAGCAGGTTGAAAAAATCGTCCGGTACATGGCTGACAAAGCCGTCCCAGCCGCCTACCCGGTCAAAAGACAAAGGAAGCAGGATAAAAACAGCTGCGGAGAGTACTACAAACTGAAGAATGTCAGTCACCATCACTGCCCACAGCCCCCCGACGGCCGTATAGGTGATCATAAATAGCCCCAAGCCTATGGTACAAGGTATAAGGGGCAGATCCAGCGAGGCACTCACCAGGCGAGCAACCGGATACAGGACAGAGCCTTTGATGAAGATTGAAACAAGTGTAAAAATGAAGATGTACACCTTCTGAACCTGCAGGCCCAGGCGTTCCCGGATGAATTCGGCAGCTGTGAGCGCACCGGTCCTTTTCCACCTGGGAGCCAGATATAAGGCGGTAATCAATGCTCCGATGCACATGGTCCACTGAATGGTTATTGCCACCCAGCCATGTTTGTAAGCGATTGACCCCCAGGCAACGAAGGTGCCTGCGGAAAAGAAACTCATAAAAAGGGAGAGGCCGCCAATAAACCAGGGAACAGCTTCCCCCCCTGCAAAAAAGGATTTTAAGTTTCGGCCGGTACGGGCAAAAAGCATCCCGATACCCAACACAAAAGCTGAGAAAACGACAATAACGATGGTATCTATGGTACTGTTCATTTGAGTCTGAACCGCCGGTTATTAAATGCCGTCGGGTTTTTACTGGGTTATTTAATTGTTGGGCTGGTAAGGGCTGTCGGTTCTGAAGGGGCTGGCAGGAAATCCTTCGGTATTGTAAAGATTGGCGCCATTGCTTTCCAGAGGGCTCGCGGCCCAGGCATAACGGACCGCCCGGGGAACGGATATCTGGTCGTTCCAGACAATCACCTCATTGCCTTCGATCCGGGCATTGGCCCACACGAATTTCCCGTCACCTCCGGCAATAGCAAATCCTTTTAATGCTCCGTTTCTGGTTTTGAGTCCGTTGGCGGCATAGCGGAATCTGATACGGATACTTTTGCCTTCCGTTAACATGGAATCGTATAAAGGAGAAGTTTGCAGGCTGCTTTCACCATAGGTTGTTCTTTTTGCCTCTGCCGCCATACGCTGACCAACCTGCTGCTTATATACAGGGTGTACATCATAAGGATTTCCTACGTCGTACGTTACGGCCATACCGGTTTTTGAGATTTTCAATGCCGACTCCTGCGCTTCCCTTAGCTCAGCCCAGGTTGACTCCACAGGATTGTTTGTCAGCGCGCCATAACCTGAAAGCTGCGTGATCAGGAATGTCAGGTCTGGCTGCTTAAATTGTTTCCGCCAGTCCTCAATAAGCAGCGGCAGAAGTTTACGATATTTCCCGGCTTCCGAAGTATTAGCTTCGCCCTGGTACCACAAAAAGCCTGTCAGTCCCAGATCATGAAAAGGAGCAATCATGGCATTGTAAATCACCGAAGGCATTCTTCTGTTAGCAGCGGGGTCGGCTGGTTTAGCCGGGTATTCCGTTATTTTCAGCGAACTCCTGAACTGCCATTCTCCGGACAGCGGGACGATCAAAGGGTTTTCGGATTCCACCATTTCCTGCAGACGCAAATCAATCGCATGACGGCTGGTGAAACCACCGGGCCCGCCAGTGTTCTCGAGACGGATAGCTACCAGGTTGGTACCTTCCTTCACTAATTCTCCCGGAACGACGTAGATCCTTCGCCCAGGTTGCCAGGTTCCTTTGCCTATTTCAATACCGTTAAAATAAGTTATATCAAAATCCTTCAAGGTTTCCAGATTCATCAGAAGTGGCTTGCCTGCCAGGGAAGCAGGGATATTAACCTGCTTGCGCAGCCAAACCAGGCCATCGAAATCGGGAAGTCCGTTGTTTTCCCAATAATCGGGAGCCACCAGTGTTTTCCAGTTTTGAGCCTTGTCGGCAGAGGTATACCATTTTTCTGTAAAGCCCGGGTCCTGCTTTTCCAATGCTTTTTGCCAGAACTGCATATCGTGTGCATAGGTTTTCTGACTGGCTTCAATGGTTTTTTGAGCGCGCATTTCGGGAGATAAGGTGGCGGCCAGTTCTTTGAAGTCGGGGTGCTGCTCCATACTTGCCAGACTGATCCACGGTTCAATGGCAGTTCCGCCCCAGGAGGTATGTATGATGCCGATAGGGATATGCTGAGACAGGTGAATATCTCTTGCAAAAAAATACGCAACTGCTGAAAATGATGCGGTGTTTTGCGGTGTACACATTTGCCAGGCAGCCGGTGAGGTGTTGTCAACAGGTTCCGACCGGATTTCTTTGCTTACCGTAAAGGATCTTATCTGGGGGAAATTGGCATTTTTAAGTTCATACGGTGCATTGAATACCTGTTTTACGGTCCACTCCATATTGGATTGGCCGGAACAAAGCCATACATCGCCGATCAGGATATTTTTTAAGGAAAAGGAACTGTCTGAGTCAATTTTCAGCTCGTAGGGTCCGCCGGCCTCCTTTGCTGAAAATGTTACAGCCCATTTCCCGGTTGGCTGTGTTTTAACCTTTTTGCTTTCTCCCCCGAAACTCGCCGAGAACGTAGAGCCGGGCAGGGCATTTCCCCAGAACTTTATTGGTTTCTGCCGCTGCAAAACCATATTGTCGCTGAAAAAATAAGGTAATGTAATCCTGTTTTCTGCCCATGTGTACTGCAGCAAAAGGAAGCAGAGCAAAATAGTGGTGAATATTCTTTTGGCCGATACCATTTTAAAACTCAATTTTTGATCACAACTATTCAAAAGTAACGGTGTAAGTTTCTATCCCGAAGCCCGGCAGCTGATAGGAAACCGAGGTTAAAGAGTTGGATACAGATTCACCCGTAGCTGTTTTGCTGATACGCTTTATCTTTTTTCCCGCAACCCATTTCTCAGCTTGTAAGGAGATCTTCCCCTCACTCGGTTGTGCGCGGTTGTTGAGCAGGATAATATATCCCTGATGATTTTGCTGGTTTTCGGCCAGTATGTAATCCACCACAGGCTGATTGTCCGAAATAAACCCTTCCCGGATGACGAGGCTGGCCTTTTTGCCAAAAACGCTTCCTGCTTCGAAACCATAGGTCTGATGCGGACCTACCTTGGGCGTCACGAATCCTCTGGGGAAAGATACTTTACCGGCTGACCTGAGTGCTGCTTCTGACAGCAGGTAGTCGGTTATCCAGCCAATCTGCCACCAGGCGTGGTGCGGGTAGGGGCCTGCACCTCTGTTCATGGCCTGCCAGTAATAAGAGGCAACGCTGGTTTTACTATCCACAAATGCATGGCGGCCAATGGCGGCAGCCCGGGCCATATCAGCAAACATTTTTTCGCCTGTAAGCCCGGCCATGCGGATGAACATGCCCGCATGGCTGGCCAGCTGAATTGGTCCAAGGCGCGTGGCAGATCCGAAAATACCACCGTGTTCAAAGCTTAAACCACTCTGGCTAATTTCCCAATCTTCTCTCTTTGTACCATTAACTGTTTTTAAACTATGATTTGCAATCGGGTGTGTATAGACTGATGCCGTATAAATCCTGGCGCAGATGATGGCCGCTGTTTTGTATTTTTCCTCTTTTGTAATATCGTATAAATCCAGAAAAGCCTGAGCCGACTGGCCGGTTGCGAAGTCAGGAGCATATCTTGCGTCGCCACAAACACCCAGGAAGGAACCTGTTTCAACCGCATTTTTGATGAGCCACTCTGCTCCCTTTTTTGCGGCGGCCAGGTATTTTTCTTCTTTTAAAATTCTGTGAGCCACCAGCAAGCCGTAAAATGTTGGTCTTACATCCTTAATATCTGTAAACACTTCCTTTTCAGTTTTCCTGTCATAGGCAACAGCAAAGCTGCCATCTGGTTTTTGCCAACTTAACAGCCGTTCGGCGCCAAGCTGCAGCCTTTCTTTCAGCTCTTTATTCTGGGGTTCAAACAAAAGCATGTTCCCCACATCCAGCATTACATAATAGGTAAGTGCAATAGGTTCCACTACTTCGCCCCATTCCTCCACGAACTTTTTGCTTTTCGCGAGATAGTACTGCCCTTCAACCGCTCCTTTAAAAAAGCCGTTGTCTGTTTGCTGCTGAACCAGTTTGAAGTTTTGGGCCGGGGGTAATACTTTTTCATTCAATTCATTGTCTCCTGTTGCTGCGGCAAGCATCCACATAGCACCGTAATCGGAGTTTTTCATCGCATCTTTGTTGGAACCTACTACACCGCCAAGATAGGATTGCGCACCTATTTGCCGTCCCTTATATTCTTCGATGTTCCAGAGTGACGTTTTGGGATTGGTGAGGTAATGATGCATTTTTTCAACCCGGTCCGTGAGTGATTGTGTACTTTGGCGAAGCGCAAGGGTCTGGTCAAATTTATAAATATCGTTGGCAGCATGTTTCAAAGCACTGAACCAATCTTCGTTGCTGAGGCTGAATCGGAAGGAGTAGGTCAGTGTTTCTCCCACCTCTCTTTTGGATTTATCTTCTCCTAAAACCGGGTAATATAATGTTGGGGATAACTGCGCTTTCCGATTCATGTGTGACAAGCCTATGAACCAGTCGGTTTGTGTGATTTTGTCCTTTGCCCAGGGATCGCGTGCCAGACCGGGGTCTGGTATTACGCTCAGGGTGATCCCGCTTTTTGAACTTACCAGAGGAGATAGCGTGCTTGCGCATCTTTCGCGGTAAACTACCGGGCGGTCAGGAATGCCGTGACCGTAGGCATAAGCCAGGGCGAAGTTTTTCTGCATGAAATTGCCCTGAAAATAACCAGGAACAGATACCCACGACATCTTTTCGACGGGTAAGTAACCCAGGGTAGGGGATGCGAGTGAGAAGTACCCGTTCTTTTTTGGAACCAGTTTCATCGTAACCCTGATATCGGTGGGGTACTCGGGGTCCAGTTTCCAGGTTCCGGTGATGGTTGAGGTTTCCGTTTCTTTTTTAAATTCAAGCCCGTCTTTTTGTACCACTACCTCCGAAGGCATAAATTGAGAAACCTCTCCAGCCTTATTGAGGGATACTTCTGTGGTACTTTCCTTCCATTGCAGCTGCTGATAATGATAGGCATCCTCGGGAAACTTACCGCCGGTGATTTTCTCAAAGGTTTCTTTTGGTTCAGCAGACGGCTTTGTATCTGTGTAGAGTAGTGTATATTCACCTGAGGGTACTGGGCCGCTTATCCATTTTCCGTTCTTCCTGACCTGGATTTTGCTGATCGCCCAACCGTTTTTTCCAGATAACCACTGGACTTGGATATGATCATTGGCAAGACTTACCGGTTTGTTTTTTTGAGCCTGAAGCCCTGAGGAGAAAACCAGGAGAAAGAGTATTGTTAATCTTTTCATTTTGTATTGATTATACGGCACCGGAACGGTGATAAATGGTTTTTAGCAATTTTACCCGTATCTCTGATGAGCCAATCGGAACATATTCCGGCTTGCACAACCAGAAATACAGGTAAATGAGATAAGGTGGTTTATCTCAAACAATATTGATTTGATTAAGGTTGTGCCGGTGCACTTTCTCCTTTAATGATTGCCATTAACTCAGGCAGATGATCCTGATATATTCCTCTGGGTGTTGTTTTATATTTCTTGGTCAAATAAGCGGCAAAACCCACTACCTCGCCCATCATACCGCAGGTACGCATCACACGGGTACTTCCGAAAGCAACGTGTGTGGTGCTGATGTTCCGGCCTGCCATAAAGAGGTTCTGGATATTTTTAGAATACAAGCAGCGGTAAGGGATGGTGTAAGGTGCCACCTTGATGTGCTTGGTACCCGCAAAAAATTCCTGCCCTTCAAAATACTTACTGTTCTTTGGATCCGGGAAATGGAGGTCGATCGTCCAGGTGGCAGTAACGGTACCATCCGGGTAAAATTTGCCTTCCTGAATATCCATCTGGTTAAGCACGTGGTCGCCCATGAGCCTGCGCGACTCCCTTTTACCTCCAATGTAGGCTACCCAGGCCAGTTCGCGTTTTGCGTATTTTGCCTTTTTCTGATTTTTAAGATAGGACCAGTTTCCATAAATGGCTCTCAGGTTATGGTCGCGGATCTGCTCAGCCTGTGTAATGGTATTGAAGTTGCCAAAGCCGGTTTCCCATTCCCAGTCGGCTTTATCTTTGTCGATATGGTATTCATCTGAAAACTGGATGGCCCAGGGAGTTTCCGGAAAGGACGATACCGTATCTCTTTCCAGAGAAGCCCACAAGTTGGAAGTTCCCAATGTGAAATCGTCGGATTTATCTCCCGCCAGCGACTCACCCGTTTCGGCTTTGCTTTCGCGGCCCATCCTGAAATCCGCACCGGCCAGAAAACCTACCGTACCGTCGCCAGTACAATCCGAGAAGAAAGAACCGGAGAACCTGATTTCCTGATTGGTGGCGATATCTCTTCCCACCACTGCGGTAATAATGTCCTGTTCTTTTTCAACTTTGTAAACATAGGTATTCAGGAAAAGCGAAATATTGCTTTCGGCTCTCACGATCGCCAGCTTGCGGGCATCACCGTATTCTTTGGCATCAGGATTTCCGTTTCCGGGATCTCCGTTGTCCATTTCACGTACAATACGGCCCAGTTTAGGGTAATGATTTTTATCAATATCACCCATTAAATGTACACGTATCTCGGAGCTGTTGTTCCCGCCAAGAACCGGGCGGTCCTGTATCAAAGCCACTTTCAGGCCCATTCTTGAAGCGGAAATGGCATTGCAGGTCCCTGCTATACCACCGCCAACTACCACCAGATCAAATTGTCCGGCTTCTTTTGGTTTATCAGTCAGGTTTAATTGTTTTTTTCGGAATGTGGTGAGTTCTTCAGGTTTGTTAGGAGGTGTGAATTTTGGCGTGTTGGTAAACAATATGGCGTCGCAGCGGCCATTAAAGCCCGTAAGATCTTTGAGCGCCAGTTTTGCCTCTGTCCCTCTAATGTCAACGTCTCCGCCGTCATACCATTTCCATTCGTCGGAGCCGCTTTCACCGAAAACCTGGTTTGTGGCTTTTCCGTCAATCAGCACCTGAAATTTTCCTGGGCCTTTGGGGAACGGTGCCCAGTCTTTGGTGCGTACCCACATCCGGTATTTGCCGGGTTTAGGAAATTTAACAGTAGTAGAAGCGTCTTTTACCGGGCGGCCCATGCCATGTGCCATGATATACGAAGAGCCCATCACGGCATAGGACTGCTGGTCTATCACCCAGCCGCCTTTGTCTCCAAAGGATTCAGTTTCTACAAACACATGGTTTTGCGCCGAGAGTTGCACACACAAGAGCAATGACAGGAGCAAGGTAAGATTAATTTTCATGAGATTTGAGTTAGATATTATAAGTACTGTACTGCAACAATTATTGGTTTTCTAGTTTCCGGTATCCGATAAACCTGCTTTATAGGTTTCCAATTTTCCCTTAATGGAGGCATCTGCTGAGTAGTGATTTTGTAAAAGGTCATAAATACCCTCTGCGTAATCAGTATTGGAATTTTCAAGCTGATCGGCCATGGTCCGTAAAGTTTTTGGGGATAATTTTTTTTGGTTTTTCAGCAGTACAAGCATCAGGTTAAATTGTTCATTGTTGGCTTTTACCAGCTGTTGCGCCAGGCTTTCTGTGAGAGGGCTGGTCAGGGGAATATGCGTCAGTTTTTTGAGTATTGCTATTTGCAGCATATATCCTGCCGAGGAATAGGTTTGCCAGAGCCAGCTTTGAGCATCGTCTGTTTGGAAAAATGAAGGTGCAGATTTTTGTAGTGCATATCGTGCGGTAAACACATTTTTCCCGCTGATGATCTGGCGGATATCCTTTGCGTATTTTACAGGGATATTCCCGTTTTTGTCCATCACCTTATCAAGAGCCCAGTACTGGTAATAATGGTTGGTACTGGTAAGGAATTCGTGCAGCAGGCGTTCACTCTGATAGGTTTCAATTATTTTTTTGATTTCTTCAGATGCTCTTCCGTGGGCAATGTGCCACAAGGTGAAACAGGTATATACGGCACCGTCGATCACTTCATTTTTAATGGTTTTGAGGGTTGCACCGGTTTTGGCATCTACATTGTCTGTCAGGTTATCTGTTCCTTTGGTAATGAGGTCTTCCATTTTCAGATCGGCAAAAATGGAATTTGATTTGGCCAGTATCTCACTCAGTTTCTGGTAGTCTTCTTCCTTGAACTCATCATGGTCAACTTTGGTGAGTACCTTATTTTTCGGCAGATCGTAACGCATATAATTGCCGAGCAGGTCCCAGTAAAAATTAATGTAAACCGGCTTGCACTCGTTGGTGTAACAAACCGGCGTGAAAATATTCCTGAAAAAGTACTGTGGGTGGCCGGCCTCATCCAGCACCAGTTTCAGCGTGTAAGATAAGGTATCGTTTTCCTGGATCAGGAACTCTCGGATTTTTGGGGTATCCGTCAGCTCCGGCCCTGATTTTTCAAGGGCACCATTATTCACAACCAGATCGGATGCGCAAACCCAGGGGCCTGCACATCCGATCAGATAAAGAAATAGAAAAAATACTGATCTGTATATCTTCATTTTAAACTGCTATTGCCAGTCGGGATTTTGCTGTAATTGTGGATTGGCATTGATCTCTTCCTGAGGGATCGGGAAGTATTTATGCTTTGCCAGCACAGGGCGCACCGGATACACCGAGTTTACCGCCTTCGGAATTACAGTGAGGAACTTGCCGGTACGACTCAGGTCATACCAGCGGTCGCCTTCCGCAAAAAACTCCCAGGAACGTTCCTGGATGACGGCATCGATAAATGCATCTTTTGCCAAACCTGCCGTTAAATTAGGCAGTCCTGCTCTTGTCCTGATGGCGTTGATGTATTCATACGCTTTTGGTGTTCCACCATTCAGTCGAGCCTCTGCCTCGGCAGCGATCAGATAAACATCGGCAAGGCGAAGAATCGGAATGTTTGGGATTAAACCGGTGGTTGAAACCGGATCCTGGTATTTTTTGATCAGGACAGCATCCGTTGTAATGGGTGTAATGCTTTTCTGAGGAACCCATTTGCCTGCTCGGTCCAGGTAAGTAGTATCCAGCAGTTGTCTGCGTTTATCTTTAGCATCGAAAGAATTAAAGAAACTCATATAAGCAAACATGGAACCATAGGAAGTTCTGGCATACTCGACACCTGCACTTCCCACAGGGCCGCATAAACTAACCAGCTGATGGCCTGTACCGGGGCTGATAGGATCGGCCTCAAATGCCCAGATATTTTCCACACGTGCAGCATCTTCTTTTAAATAGCTGTAAACATCCAGTACGTTGGGCATCAGCGAATACTTGCCTGAGGCAATCACTGCCTGTGCCTTTTCAAGCGCTTTTGCGTAATCTTCGTTGTACAATGCTGCTTTTGCATAAAGCGCATCCACTGCCTCTTTGGATGGACGTCCTTTTTCAACAGTTGAGCCTGAAATGAGTCCTGCCTGGGAAGCCATGTCCAGGTCGCCGTAAATCTGTTTGTACACGTCAGCCTTGGGGCTTTTCCCTACGTATGCTTTTGTTTCGGAAGTACTCGGTTCGGTTTTTATGACTACGTCTCCAAAGGTTCTGGTAAGCATCCAGTGATAAAAAGCACGCAGGAAATACGCTTCACCGATAATCTGTTTCTTCCGGGTTTCATCCATGGTGGCATCAGGTACCTTTGCAATGATCCAGTTAGCCTTTTCAATCCCGCTATATCCTGAAATCCAGATTTGCTGTGCGGACTCATTGGTACGGCCGGCACTTCTCTGAATGGTATAGGTAGGCTCTGTTGTGAACAAAGTAAGTGAGTTCCTTCCCACAACACCTCTTGGATATACCTGGTCGGCGCTATAGTCCGGTACCATAGTCGCGGCGGGTCCGCCGTATAGGCCTCCCAAAGCGTCGTACACGGCAATGAGGCCTTTTTCTGCATCTGATGCGGTTTTGTAATAGGATTCCACAAATATGGAGGAATAAACTTCCTCTTCAAGCTGGCAGGATCCCATACCAAACGCCAGGGCGATGAGCGGGATAACTTTACTTATTGATTTCTTAAAAAGTATCATATCTTAAATGTTTTTTAGCTCCTTAAAAGGTAAGTTGGATGCCTCCCAAAAATGATTTTGCCTGCGGATAAACCAGGTTGTCGATACCAATGGCAGTGTTTGAACCAGCGTAGGTATTCACTTCCGGATCAAAGCCAGAGTATTTGGTAACCGTGAAAAGGTTGTTGGCACTTACATAAACCCTTAGGCGGTTAATGCCTTTGATAGCCGGGACGGTATATCCCAGCATCAGGTTTTTGCATCTCAGGTAGGAACCGTCTTCCACAGCATAACTAGAAATAGGCAGACGTCCCGCAACGGCTGGGCTCACGTACTGGTTACTTGGGTTTTCGGGTGTCCAGCGGTTTTCAACACCCTGGAACAAGTTGCGCTGACCCAGCGGGTTTTCGAAGGAAAGGCGGCTTACGTTGTAAATGTCATTTCCCTGCGTTCCTGAGAAAAATGCGCTGAGATCAAAGCCTTTATAACCAACTGTGGTAGAGAAGCCGTAAATGAACTTAGGATTAGGATTCCCGGTAATGATCTGATCCTTTGAATCAATAACACCGTCACTGTTAACGTCTTTTACCTTGTGACCACCCAGCCTGCCATCATATCCCGGAATAATAGCTTCTCCTGTCTGATTGATGCCATCAAAAACGTAGGTTTTAAATACACCCAAAGGCTGGCCTACTTTCAGAAGGGTATAATTGGTGATAAATCTTTCCGTAGTTGTGCCGCCGTCCAGGTCAAGTACCTTGTTTCTGTTGATAGTCAGGTTACCACTTAGGCTCCATTTAACCGGCCCGTCGAGAATGGTTGCGTTAGCTGCAAATTCAACACCCTTGTTTTCAAGTGAACCGTAATTTCCGTTAATACTAGCATAACCCGACGAAAGCGGTAATGTTTTGATATACAACAAATCGTTTGTCTTTTTGTAATAATAATCTACGATAAGGGAGATACGGTTGTTCAGGAAACTTGCATCAATCCCTACGTTAGTCTGTGCCGATTTTTCCCAGCGAAGATCAGGGTTAGCAATGCCGGAAGGCCGGATGGCTGTCTGGTAAGTATGGTTGAGGTTGTAACCACCACCTGCGGCAACTGTAGACAGCGACTGGTAGGGGTCGAGACCTCCTGCATTTCCGGTGATACCATAGCTTGCACGCAGTTTCATGTCTGACAGCCAGCGGATATCTTTCATGAAAGGTTCCTCAATGATTCTCCAGGCCGCAGATACCGCAGGGAAAAAGCCATATTTATGATTAGCCCCGAATTTGCTGGATCCATCCACGCGCGCTGTGAGGTCAAGGAAATATTTATCCCTGAAACCATAGTTGATACGGCCCATGTAAGAATCCAGTCTCTGACTGCTTCGAAAGCTGGATACAGTCCGGTTCAGTGCCAGCTGTAGTGCCTCATTTTTGGTGGCATCATTTGGAAAGCCCGTGGCACTGATCTGGTTATCATTATATTTCTCTGTTTGTGTTGCAAAAAGGCCTGTGAATTTCAGGCTGTGGTTAGCTCCGATTTTTTTGCTGTAAGACAAAACACTTTCATGAAGTATATTCAGGAAATTCCGATTGGTTTTGGATGCCGAACCTGAGTTGTCGTTCCGGTCTTTAATAGCAATGTTTGAGATAGGTGAATAAGTATCGTGTAACCTGTTATCAACATCAGCGTTGAAAGAAGCACGGTAGGTGAATCCGGGAAGAATGGTATATTCTCCATAAAGGTTAATCAAAGCCCTTTTAATGTTTCTTTTCAGTAAAATATTGGTATAGTTCAGCGGGTTGATCACCTCACGGTATTGTCCGTTTCCTTGCTCAGCAAAGGGGAAAATGCTGCCATCGGCCCTGTATGGCTGTAAGGTTGGAGGTGCTCCTATGGCCGCGCCAATAACACTTCCGGTAACCACTCCTGCGTCACCCACACTGGTGGCTCCGGCTTCAATACCTTTATTATTTGAAAAGCTTCCCATGATACTGGTTCCCACGCGCAGGCGTTTGCTCACCTGATGATCCACGTTCAGGCGGTAAGTGAAGCGTTTGAAGCCGGAATTGATGATGACCCCATCCTGGTCAAAATAATTGGCAGACAAAGACAGTTGTGTTTTCTCGCTTCCGCCACTGATCGTCAGCTGATGGTTTTGGATAGGTGCTTTCTGAAAAATCAGATCCTGCCAGTTTACACCTTCGCCAAGGCTGGAAGGGTTAGGGTAAGCCGTATTTTTAAAGGTCTCGTTCTCCAGCTGTGCAAATTCTGCGGCATTTAATACATCCAGGGTTTTGGTAACTTGTTGTACACCATAATAACTTTCCAGAGATACCCTGGTATTGCCCGACTTACCCCGTTTGGTGGTGATCAGGATTACACCATTGGCAGCACGCGCACCATAAATCGCCGATGCGGAGGCATCCTTTAAAACTTCAACAGACTCGATGTCATTCGGGTTGATGGTGGAAAGTGGGCTAACATCATTGATCCCTCCGCTGTTGGATATCTGAATTCCGTCGATAACATAAAGGGGTTCGGAATTGCCATTGATAGAGTTGGTACCCCGAATCCGGACACTGATGTTACCCCCCGGAGAACCTGAGTTCTGGTTGATTTGTATACCGGAAACACGGGCCTGTAAGCCCTGCGCTACGTTGGTAATGGGAAGCTGGGTCAGCTCATCGGCTTTTACAGAAGCGATCGAACCGGTTGTCTCAATTTTTCTCTGCGTACCATAACCCACCACGACTACTTCTTCAAGCGCCTTGGTATCGGGTAATAACGTGATATCAATTTTCTGTCTGTTGTTAACCGGAACTTCCTGTTTTACATAACCGACGAATGAAAAAACCAAAACAGCATCTTTATCCGCAGAAATGCTGTAAGTACCTTCCACCGTGGTAATCGTACCTTGCTGGGTGCCTTTGATGGTTACACTGATGCCCGGAATTCCTTCACCGTTTTCGTCGGAGACTTTTCCGGTAATATTGGGCGACTGCGCCTGGGCAATGGAAACGCTCAGGACCAGTACCATTAACCGAAGTATTTTTTTTAACATAATTAAGATGGATAAGGATTATTGATTGTTGGGTTAATATTTGAATAATACTATTAATCTTAAATTTTAAGCTCAATATTATTATTCCTGAATTGTGAGTGTTGCGCCAGTTTTCACTGGTTTAGCTCGAATATAAGGGAGCCGGATACATGGAACAACGCTAAAATTTGTTGAAAAAGCGCAAAAAGTATCGGTTACGTTTGCGGAAACGTAACCGATATATTAATTTGCAAATTAATTATAGTAAAATTTTGCAAGAGTTTCTGATTTCTTAATTTGGCATCAATAAATCTTGCGAAAAGCATATAGATTAAAATAATACAATAATGATTCACTGTCCCAAGTGTAATGATGTCGCTTTTATAATGAAAGCAGGATACATCCGTGGCAAACAGCGGTACGTCTGTAAATCCTGTCACCATTTCTTTACCATTGCCGGGGAGCATTCACCTCAGGATCAGCAGCGTAAGAGGCGGCACCAGACCACGATTATTGACATAGCCAAAGCAATTGGAATATCCAACTCCACGGTTTCCAGGGCCCTGCACGGTCATTCGGACATCAGCCGGGAAACGAGACAGGCGGTGCTGGAAATGGCTGCGGAGCTGGATTATCAACCCAATCAGCTGGCCTACAGCCTGGCCAAAAACAAGACGAACACCATAGGAATGATTGTCCCTGAATTTTTTAATTCCTTTTTTCCCAATGTGATCATTGGCGCACACCAGATACTGACCGAGGCGGGATACAACCTGACGATCATGCAGTCCAATGAGTCCTATGACATCGAGATTTCCAATACCCGTGCCATGCTTGCCAACCGGGCCGACGGACTGCTGATTTCCCTGACACAGGAAACCAACAATTTTGAGCACCTGGCTGTATTTGAGAAAAGGGGCATTCCAATCGTTTTGTTTAACCGTGTTTGTGATGGCCTTGAGGTACCCAAGGTGGTTGTTAACGATTTTGAAGCATCTTTTCAGGCGGTTGAACATCTTATCTTAAATGGTTATGAACGAATTGCGCATTTAGGAGGCCCCCTTAGCCTGATGGTCAGCAGGGAAAGGCTAAGGGGATACAAGGCGGCCCTCGAAAAACATGGCAAACCACTGGATGAAAACATGATTATCCAGGGAATGCTTACCCAGCAGAAGGCCCGTATTTACGGGCAGTATCTACTGGATCTTCCCGCCAGGCCCGATGCGGTGTTTGCTGTTAACGATTCTTCGGCCATTGAGATCATGCTCATCGCGAAGGAGAAAGGTATCAGCATTCCCGATGAACTGGGGGTGGTTGGGTTTAGCGATAACCCCGAGTCTGCCTATATCGGTCCCGGGCTTACCACTGTCAGGCAGCCCACCCGGGAGATGGGGGTAACCGTTGCCAACTGGATCCTTCAGCTGCTGGAAGATGATGCAGATACCGAAATACCCGAAAGAAAGGTACTTCAGACAGAGCTGATCATAAGAGGGTCGTCAAGAAGAAGGGAATAGCGGCTGCCTTAAATCCGGAACAACCGGCATTCCCCTTCATTCTCCATTCTTCACTCTTCAATCTCCCTTATTTGTATTGCAGGAACGCGGTTGCTTCGCAGTTTTTACTCGCTTTGAAACGGATCCAGCGGGCTTGGAAATTCTTGGCGAAATCGAAATGAAAGGTATCCCCCGGTGCGACGGTTACCTCCTTGAACTTCATCCATGAGCCATCACCCACCGGGTCCGCTTCGATGGTAAAAGTTACGGCGGCGGACGACCGGTGTGAAAGTTTCAGATTGCGCTGATTGTAAAACCCGATCAAGTAGGGATCGGACGGCACTCCGGCCTCAACCCGTGCATTCTTCCAGGGGCCTCCCTGGCCGGTGGGTTTTCCCAATTTCCAAAGGTCGTCAATGGCACCCGCCCAAACAGCAGCTTTTTTATCGTCCGAAACAATGATATGTTCATTAGAAAGCGCCTGATCGATATCAATACCCGTTAGTATCAGCAATCCGCGGTAGGATGCATAGTCGTTTATTCTGAAATGGTGCGAAGCAACCGGACGGATCTTGGCATAACCATCAGCATTTTCCGCGGGCAACTCGTAAAATGTCCCGTGGCAATTCAGCAGATCTCTTTCCGTAGCTACCTCGCGGCATATCCTGAGTGCGGCATCATTGGTAAGCTGAGAGAACGACTGATCCCCTAGTGGCAGCCGCCATCTTCTACCTTTTTCATCCACTATCAGTGCGGAGGATTCATCCAGGGTGACCACCTTTTCAGTTATGGCAAATTTGTCTTTGATAAAGCGGGTATCGTCCGGCTTGGTTTGTGGCTCCAGTTTCATTTCAGCGGAAAGTTCGTAGTAGCCGACGTCGGTGGATGTACCCTTCACATAATGCTGAGCTACCATCCCTAGTTTACGCTGATCTTTGCCAAGACCATAAATAAGGCCGCCTGATGTTTCGGAACGGGTTACGGCAGTTAATCCCTTGAAGATTTTGTCAGCGGAAATATTGCGCTTTTCGGTTGCTGAATAGGAGAAGTGAGCCGTAACCCTGGTATCCTTATCACTCCTGACCCTGACCCATTCACCGCTATCCTGAGTTGCAAATCCTAAATTTGCAGCCTCACCCGCTGCTAAGGTCAGAGAAGTAAGGCGTTGCCATTTATTATTCCCGGTTTTGTCTACCTCAAAGGTTAATGTAATCGCTTGTTCTCCATGATTCTGTACCCATGCAGAGCGCTGCGCCCATCCTGAAAAAAGGAACGGTTCGGAAATCTCATCTGCTTTTACAGACTCGTTCAGCCAGACAGCCCCTTCTGCTGTGTTCGGGCCCAGCAGATCCGGCTGATGCAAAGGCGTGAACCACAGGTTGGAATTGGATTGTCCGGGCCCTTCGATGCCGCCCTTGGCATTTCTTTTGTTCAGAAATTCTTTCTGGGCGGAATCGTCGCAGCCAAAAACAAGCTGGTTGTTCCAGCGGGCAAAATCACCGATCACCTTGAGGTACGCGGTTCTGGGGCGGATACCTGCGGTATTTTCAGAAGTGAAAGTAGCCGGGAATTTCCAGAATAGTCCGTGCATCGTCATCAGGTAGTCGGGTTTTGTACTGGTTCCGATGTCGCGTATCCTGGGCCATTCGGTGTTCCAGCCATGCGCGCCGTCATAGCTGTGGCTAGCCTTTGGCAACCTGAAAAACGTCCATTTTCCCTGATCACGCACCCCCAGCAGTACTGATTTATGATCCCAGCCCGTTGCCCAGATCGCATCTTTTGCCGGATTTTTATTGCCATATATACCGCCCGGTCCGGTAACTTCCACAAACTGGTTGCGGCGTACCAGCTTCCAGCTTTTCCCATCCCATTCGGACAAGGAACCAGATTTGATATCAAATTGCTTAAGTGCTTCCGGGCCCGATTCGCCGTTGTTGGAATATACCATTACGCCCTGCCCTGAATACAGTCCTTTTCCGTGGGCTCCTGGGAGCAATGATGTTTCGGAGTTAAAGGAGGTATCTTCTCCTTTTTTTACCCTTACATTTCCATCCTGGTACAGCAGCTTGGGTGTCAGTGTTTTTACATCAACTTCATAAAAGCCTTCCTCCATTGTACCATAATAAATCTTTCCGGTTGGGTCTGTAAGGTGTCTGGCATTCCCTGTATGCCTGCCGGGCATCACGGAATATGGAATTGTTCTGATATTTCTTTGTGCATCAATAGCATAAGGGCCAATGAAAAGCTGGTTGCTTTCCTGGTGGATCATCCGGTTTGCCGGCGTGCCCCCGATACTTTCATCCCGGATGATCTGTTTCAGATCCGGCGTGATCTCATATAGTTTGTCGGAGGAGCCGAAGGGTAAATGCGGGCCGTACGTGATCACCCATAACCTCCCGGCCCAGGGTACCACAGCACCCGTGCCACATTCTCCTTCGTTGTTGTACATCGCCAGGTGCGGATAGATACCACTGAAAGAGCGGCCCGTAGGACCGACTTCCTTTTTTTGGCCGAGGCAGATCTGGGAGATCGTAATCAGTAACGGTAGGATTATTTTTTTCATGAAAAAGCAATATTTAATAAATGTAGTGATCGTTCAGCCATCGCAAGTGTGCGGGGAAGTCTGCAAACGGTGGCTGAACAGGGTACGGTTAAAGGGGCCCGATATATCTAATAATTAGGGTTCTGGATCAGGCCGCTTGTGAGTACTTCGGTTGAGGGAACCGGCCAGAGGTACTGCCGGGTTGCATCAAACTTCCGGATGGCGATCTGCTTGATGAGCCCTGCGTCATACATGGGCGAAAAATCGGCAACGCCGTCTTCATCAATGGAAGGAGTCTGAGGGAAGAACCACAGTCCTTTCTGAACGATCTTTTTGCGCAGGTCATCTGGTTCCAGCAATCCGTAATTAATTTTATTCAATACTTTTTCCGCGAGTTTCCAGCGGATAATATCCATGTAACGGACACCCTCCATCGCAAATTCCATCCGCCTTTCGGTGCGTACAATTTTTCTCAACTCGGCGGGGTTGGTGATGTTCACGGCCGGATAGGATGTCGTTGCAGTGTAAGCCACACCATATGCTCTTGCCCTGACAGTATTGATCGCATTCAGTACCGTCTGATCAATATCGCCTAATTCTATTTTTGCTTCGGCATACATGAGCAGTACATCGGCATACCTGATAATGATTTTATCAGGCTCCACCTGCCAGGAATTCAGAAGCCAGTCGCCGTCCACTCCTTTTTTCCATACCAGCCCGTTGTAGGAGGCATATTGAGCAACAGACCGGGTATCTTTATTATCAACCAGGGTGTTATCGGATGTTTTTCTCACTTTGACGGAATCGGGGTGGGGCTGGTACATGAATCCGAGAAATGGCGTCTGAAACTCAACGATGGTGGCTGCACAACGTGGATCGCGGTTCTGGAAGGGCTTATGTGGATCAAACAGCGGAGACTCGTCTATAGGCAATCCATCTTTACAGAGATAAGCACAAAATAAATCCCACGAAGGGACTTTGGCCGCATATCCGCCTGCGTTTCTGGTAACGTAATTCTGACAATCGCCCTGGGTAACTTTCAGGGTAATGGAGCGGGGAAGGCTGAAAATGCTTTCGACAGAGTTTTTTGTTTTAGATAAAAATAGGTCAGAAAAGCTGGGATGAAGCTTGTATGCGGTGCTTTCTATACAAGCCTTGGCGGCATCACGGGCAACGGCCCAGTCGCCCATCTGCAGAGCGATACGCGCTTTCATGGCCAGAGCAGCACCCGATGTTGCACGCAGCAGCTCGTTGGAAGCATAGGTTTTTTTTAAATGAGCCGCAGCAAAATCAAAATCCTCATAAATGGATTTCAGAATGACTTGTTTATCCGTCTGTTTCATTTGAAGGGCTTCTTCAATATCTACCTGTTTGTCCAGGTAAACAACATTGCCATAATGAGATATCAGCCGGGAGTATTGGGCGGCACGGATGAAACGGGCTTCGCCGGTATAACGGGCAATAAGATCCGGAGAAAGATTTTCCTGCGCTCTGCTGATACTCTGGATGACGATATTGGCTCTGGCAATGGCCTTATAGGTGTTGGTCCACCAGGTTTTTACAAAGTCAGTTTCACCGTTCAGGGTTGCACTGGTAATAGGGGTGGTGGCATCGCGGTACATCCAGTCGTCGGTCCAGTCGTCCTGGTCTTTCATCCAGAATGCATCTTTGTACAAGCCGTTTAATGACATTTCGATTTCTTCGGAATTGGAGTTCCAGGTTTCGCCGGAACCATCCGAAAGAGGAACGAGGTTGAGATCACCACAGGAAGAGGCGGATATCAACAACAAGAAAAGTATAAAAATATGAGGTTTCATTGCGTATCGGGATTAGAATTTGATGGAAGCACCAAACACAAAAGAGGTGGTGATAGGATAGGTGAAAGAGCCCATTTCGGGATCCCAGCCTTTGGGGAAACGATGCGCCGAGAAAAGATCAGTGACGGTGCTGTATAACCTTAAACCCTGTATACGGATCTTTTCCGTGAGGTGGCGGGGTACCTGATAGGACAGGCTGATGTTTTTCAGTCGCAGATAACCTCCGTTGATTAGCCAGAAATCCGACATCGCGAAGTTGTTTCCTGCCGAGGTGTTAGTATACCGGGGATATTTGGCGGCAAGGTTTTGCGCATCGGTATTATACCTGCTCCACGACTGCCCGTCGAGTATCTCAGGAAAATTACCATAGTTTTCAAGCAATGGCTGTACCATGGAGGTACTGATGCGGGAATTCTGCTTTCCTACACCCTGCAAGACCACCGAGAGATCAAAGTTTTTATAACTTGCTCCCAGGTTTGCTCCGAAAATCAGCCGGGGTAATGAACCGCCCAGTAAGACACGGTCATATTCAGGCGATATTTTGCCGTCGGGCTTTCCTTCGGGGCCGCTGATGTCCTGGTAACGGATATCTCCAGGTCGGACGTTGGTATTCAGCTTAGCTGAGTTGTCCACTTCATCCTGCGTCTGATACAGGCCCATGGCTTTGTATCCATACCACTCGTTAAACTGACTTCCCATTTTTTTGATCTGGTCACCCAGAAAAACGGTACCGCCAAGGTCGCCCATTTTGGATACAAAGTCCGAAAGGTTAAAAGAGAACCGATAGCCAACATCCCCAGCCTTGTCGTTCCAGCCCACCTGCATTTCCCAACCGGTAGTATACATTTTCCCGGTGTTCTGGTCCGGATTGTCAAACCCGATATAATCCGGAATCTCAAGTTCCAGGAGCATGTCTTTAGTAGTTTTTTTATAATAATCAGCGGTCAGCTTAAGGCGGTCATTGAAGAAATTAACGTCCAGCCCCATGTCAAACGACTGCGTGGTTTCCCATGAGATATCCCTGATCGCATATTGGTATTGTGCCGCAGCCTGGGCCGAAACGGCTGTATTTCCCTTGTAAAAAAGTGAGCTGTTTTCAAAGGAGAGCAGGGCTTGGTATGGATAATTTCCGATACGTTCGTTACCCAGCGAGCCCCAGGAAGCTCTTACCTTGAGGAAAGATAATACCTGGTTTTTAGGCATGAAATTTTCCTCGGAGATAACCCAGCCAGCTGAAACAGATGGGAATGACCCCCAACGATACCCGGGAGCAAATCTTGAGGAACCGTCGAAACGGACATTTGCCTGAAAGAGATACTTGTCTTTGTAATTATACATCACCCTGCCAAACCAGGAACGGTAAGCATTTTCGAAAGCATTTCCGCCGTTATCGCGGAATTCCAGAGGTCCCAGATTCAGATAGGGATAGTTGGTCAGGATATATTGCCCACGGGATGCCGAGAGATCTTCGTTGAAAGCATGGTAATACTCGTATCCCGCCAGAAGGTCAAGATGATGGCTGCCAAGCTGTTTGGAATAATTGGCCAGGAACTGAGTGGTATACCGGTAATTATCTTTTCTGGTTTCGGCCAGTTTGGTTTCTGTGCCGCCTTCCAGGTACCCGGCTATGTTACCCGGATTGTTCCAGGAGGTATAAGGGATTTTCTTTGTGAAATATTTGGCCTTGTCAAAATTCAGGAAGGGGGATAGTATACCTGAAAATTTCAATCCTTCAATAGGCGAAAAGTCGAGGCTGAGCTTACCCCCAACCTGATTATACCATTCCTTGTTAGCACCACCGTATTTTAAAAGCCCGTAAATATTGGCTCCGTCTTTGCCCGCTCCCACGCGCCCGTCGGACCACATGGCGGCGTAGATAGGTGGTGCAACGTTCATGCGGTTGATGGGGTCGGTTACGGGCTGGTCAACCAATGTCCGTTTAAAGTTGATATCAATACTGGCCGAGAGATACTTGGTAATGGTGACATCGTTGTTCACCCGGGCAGTGATTCGTTCGTAGGTCCGGTTATCATAAAGGGCATCGCTTTTGTCGTAGCCAAGAGATACCCGCGATTTCAATGCTTTTCCGGCAGCGGAAATACTCAGGATGTGGCTGCGGCGTGGAGCAGTATTGTTAAGTATCAGCCGTTTCCAGTCGGTGTTAGGATACTGATCGGGGTTTTCGGCGTGGAGAGCCGGATAATTGGTGATCAGATCTTTGCTATATGTTGGATACTCGTTTGAATTGTTACCGTTGTCATTCCATCTCAGCTCGTTGGTAAGCTGCATAAAACGTTGGGCATTTACATATTTGGGCAATTTGGTAGGTTTATCTAAGCCATACTCCACCGTATAATCCAGATTGAGTTGACCTTCTTTTGCTCTTTTGGTAGTAACCAGTATCACGCCTGCCGCAGCCCGGGAGCCGTAGATAGACGCAGAGGCGGCATCTTTCAATACCGAAATGTTGTCAACATCATTAGGATTAATCGAATTGATATCGTCCACAGGAACACCATCCAGTATGATAAGTGGGTTGGCGCCTGCATCCGTGATGGTTGTAATTCCCCTGACACGGATGGTGGCAGTAGCACCCGGCGCATTGTTATTGCGGGTAACCATTACCCCCGGCATAGCCCCCTGGAGAGCCTGAGAAATCTGGGTCGTTTTGCGGGTAGCAAGGGCATCTCCCTGCATGGAAGAGACCGAACCGGTTAGATCTTTTTTCTGCACGGTTCCGTATCCTACCACCACCACCTCTTCCAAGGCTTTGGTATCCACTTTGAGTGTCACATCAATGGCAGTTCGTTTGCCTATGATTATCTCCTGCGGGATGTATCCAACGAATGAGAAAATCAGGACGTTGTCGCCTTCGGGCAGATCCAGGGTATATTTTCCATCCTTTGAGGTAGTGGTACCTCTGGATGAACCGCGCAAGACGATATTGACTCCGGGCAAAGGTTCACCGGCTTCGTCAGTGACCGTACCGTTGATGGTCCGTTCGTTGCTGGAGGAAGGCTGGGCCGGATCCTGTGACTTTTTTTGCTGAGGGGCGGGTTCCAGCTTTCGGAGTACGATCTGCTTCTCAAGTACAATGTAAGTAATGTTAAGGGGAAGCAGTAAATTGTCGAGAACATCCACAAGCTTTTCATTCTTTGCATGAACCGAAACGATCTGCTCCCTGGATACGACTTTGGAATTGTAGCTGATCCTGATTCCTGTAGTTTTGCTGATCTCACTTAATACGGTACGCAGGGGGGTATCTTTAGAAGAAATATGGATCCTGTGGTTCAGCATTTCCTGGGCGGAGGATTTTCCCCATACTACGCTGGTCAGAAAAAAGACCATGAAAATCTGGACAGTAGAAATTTTCATTATCGTATGCCACTGTTTGGCAGTGATTAAAGTTTTTTTCATACATTTAATTGTTTTTGAATAATTAGAAAGGCAAAAACAGACCCGTGCGTCCCTTTCGAGGACGCCTTGTCATGATCTGGCATGGGGGTAAAGGGCTGGTCGTGGTGCGAACACGGCTGGCTCTTTTTTCGGAAATCAGGTGGGAATGGTATACTTTATTAGCATAGGAAGATGGTTTAGAGATTACAGCCTTTTGTATTAATAATGATGCGGGCGCCTTCCACACGGTAACTGGTAGAAGGGCCAATAGCACCGCAGATGATTTTCAGTTTTTCGAATAAAGGCTCGTCGGCAAAGGTAGTGGTGAGAAAACAGTCGGATAATAATGCTTCATTTGCTTCAATAGTGACATCGTAGCGCTTGGACAGTGTCCTGAAAATTTCGGTTACATGGGCGTCATTAAAGGAGTAAGTGGTCTCCGTAGCAGGTACCATCACCGACATGGTCGCTGGTTTCACATCCATCCTGATCAATGAAAGCGCACTTCGGTTGAATATAGCCTGTTGATTGGGTATCAGGTCAATAGATGCTTTCATCCCGTTTTTGCCGGTGTTAGCAGAAACCGACACCTTTCCTGTTTTGACTACCACGGCAAGGTCGGGCTGGTTGTCAAAAGCTCTTACCGTAAAACTCGTTCCCAGAACTTTAGTAGTAAGTTCACGGCTATGGACTAAGAAAGGCAGGTTCTTGTTTTTAATCACTTCAAAAAACGCCTGTCCTGATAAGCGGACCTCCCGGGTTTTGGTGTTGAAAGTTTTCGGGTAGCTGATTTTACTTCCGGGTTGCAGCAATACCGTACTTCCATCCGGCAATGCAACCGGCATTATTTTGTTGCCTTCATTCCGCTTTTCCAGCATTACAACAGCAGGGAGGGAGTGTGCTGCCGAGGATACCCCGCGGAGCTGAGGTTGTTTGAAAAAAATGTACCATCCGCTGATCAGCAAAACCGTAATACTTGCAGCTGCGGAAAGCGGCAGAAGCCAGTTGCGAGACGGCGCTGATTTTTCACCGGTGCGCTGGCGAATATTTTTCAAAGTATTTTCGATAACCTGCTCCTCAAAGTCAGGTGCAAAACCTTCCTCGGAGGAGGCGGTTGCGAGCAGTATTTCCCGGGCGCTTGTGGCTATCACCAACTGAGACGGATTGAGCTGCAACCGGCGGGTCCAGTCGGCCTGGGGATCGGCAAAGCCACCGTTTTTTACCCAAATCCGGAAAGAAACGTCGGACAGGTAGTCTTCTATCTTGTAATTTAAAAAGTCCTTCATGGAATTTCACAATACTTTGTATAAGCAGTAGCGAGGAGTTCCGAAGGTTATACTGTTTTTAACAGATATTTTTTTGAAATATTCAGGGAAGTGTAAAACTGAACCACAGGATCAGCAGCGATACGATAGATTGGCCGGGAATTAATTCCCTCAGAGCGTCAAGCGCTTCATGGATGAGGTTTGTGGCGGTCTGGTATTTAATACCCATCACCTCCGCGATTTCATTGTTGCTGAGGTTTTCGTAAAATTTCAGATAAATTACTTCCTTACGCTTTTTGGATAAGCTGTTGATCAGCTTGTTCAATACCCTAACCCGATAGGCTTCATTTTCATTTTCAATTAATCTTTCCTCAATTGAAAAATCGATACAAAAAGGAGAAAACAGATCGTCGTCTACGGGTTCCGAAAAAACCTCTTTTTTTAAAGATCCAATAATTTTTCGCCTCAGGCAGGTAAAAAGATAGGGTCTTATCTCAGTAATCTGGCGAAGATTGGCGCGGTATTGCCACAACTGAATAAAGGTTTCCTGTATACAATCCTGTATCAGTTCATCATTCCGGGCCATTTTTCTTCCGTAAAATGCAAGTGGCCGGGTGTATCGTCTCATGAGTTCGGTCAAAGCATCTTCGCTTCCGGATTGGAAGGAAGTCCAGAGACTGGTTTCATTTAAATGACGAATAGTAGACATTACCAAAGATAATTTTGTATTATTTAACCGGCAAGTTGTAAAGAAAAAATTAAAAAAGCATCTTACCCTGGCAGCCCTCAGGAATAAATTAGCTGAAGCAGTGATTAAACATGGCGATATTTTTTTATTTTTCACAGCTAAAATACTACCTATGATCAATTTTTATGATCCGTCTGCATAATTCCATGAATAAATGGAAATATGTGTAGGGGATTGCAGCAATTAAATCGTCATAAAAAAAGCGGGCTCAAATGAGTCCGCATTTTCAGATTACAGAATATAATTAAATTATTCCCGAGGGGAGGGAAACTTACAAGCTACCTTCCCCGGGAGTATCTTCCGGGTGTGCTTCATTTGTATCATTCTTCTTGCACTAATCAATTTTTTAGTGAGCTAATCGTACTACTTTGAGGTTGAGTGCTCCAATTCCAAAGACAGTAATTGTGCTTGCCGACCACTACTGGCGTTTGTATTTTTTAGCACCAAAATGCTGTTTCAGAGCCTTCAGATGCTAATATCTGCGAATAAAAATAATCAATTTAAAAGGTAATTCGGAGGCTTTGGCTATTACTCATACTTATTCTTACGATAATCATAGCGGCCAGGTTTTATATATATATTATGTACCAATATGTATTAAAATATTGAAAGACAGGGAGCAAGCCGCCGTAGTAGCCCGGATATTTTTTGAATGATGATACGTCAGGAAAGAATGAATATCCCGGAGGCAGAAGGTCTTGTTGGGGGGAATGGAGAAAGGGGAAAATGGAGGAAGTAAGAAATCTCCATGCTGGTTTGGCATGGAGATTTCTTCGGTATTATTGAGCGTCCTTGTACAGTCCGAATTCGCTGATGGCTACGCTCACCGGCGATTTAGTTATCCTTAGCCTGACGCGCTGTGCGGTCACAGGGATTTCAAGTTTAATCAGTTTTTTGGCCCCGATACTTGTTCCCTTTGCAACTTCTTTCCAGGTAGTTCCATCCCAGATATCCACCGCAAATGCTTCAATGCGTTGCCCGAGTTTGATATATTCCTGTACTGATATGATGTCGAACGTTACAGGTTGTGACACATCAAAGGTAATTTCGGGCGTTTTGAAATCGTCATCAGTGGCCCAGTAAGTGTCAGACTTGTTATCCAGTACGTTTTTGGCGCTGTATATCGAATTGTATCCACGTACATTTATCGCTTTTGATGAGGATTTTGCAAGCAGATTAACGGCAAAGGTATTTTTTACCCGGTCACCGAAAGTTTTTAATGCAGCCACATCATCTTCATGCAGCTGTCCGCGGGTGTCTGGAGCAAGCCCTAGGTCAAGTGCTGCACCGCGACCAACGCTTTTCAGGTATAGCTCAAATAGTTTCTCCGGTGTTTTTGGTTTTTCATTCGCATGATAAAACCATCCTCTTCTTAAAGGAACATCACATTCGGCTGGTATCCAGAATTTTCCATTACGTGTACCACCGGGGTTTTCTTCTGCATTGGCCTGTCCTGGGACGGCTATGTTTTGGCCTTTGGAGGGAACCGGCGTCAAGGTTGCCCAGGAAGTTTCATTAACGCTTCCATCTTCATTTCCGGCCCAGCGAACATCCCAGCCAATATCACTGAAAATGTTGGCCATCGGCTGAAGTTTCCGGGTGAGGTTGGTCCAGGTCGAATCCCACTGGTAGTAGGTGGTGTTGTCAATGGAGCGCTTTTCCCTGGCACCCCCATAGTAACCGTCCCCTCCATTGGCCCCGTCATGCCAGGACATGAACAGCGGACCGTAGTTGGTATAGAGTTCCTTCAGCTGCTCCCGGTAAATCTGCAGATATTCGGGCTTACCGTAATTTGCATTGTTACGGTCCCAGGGAGAGCAATAAACCCCGAATTTCAGGCCATGTTTGCGTGCGGCGTCGGCAACTTCCTTTACCATATCACCCTTTCCACCACGGAAAGGACTTTTTGAAATGTTATATTCGGTGGTTTTGGTCGGCCATAATGCAAAACCGTCGTGGTGTTTGGCTACAAAAACAATACCTCTGAGCCCGCCGGCTTTGGCTGCAAGAATGATTTGCTCTGCATTAAAATCAGAAGGGTTAAAAGTTTTAGGATCTGCATCCCCAAAGCCCCATTCTTTATTTTCAAAGGTAGTTGGCGTAAAATGCATGATACCGTAAACTTCGGTCTGATGCCATTCTACCTGCCTTGGAGCGGGCAAAGCACCATAGGGTTTGGGCGGGGTTTGGGCAACGGCAGTACCTGTGACGAACAGGGCTAGCGCTGCTATTTGTTTTAACATGTTATTTCAGGTTTGTATCTGTTAAGCTGCTTTGGATATTTGAAAGCTATTCAAATCGGTTGCTGCAAATTTCGTAGGTTCATAGCTTATTAAAACTTAAACCACCGTCTTCTGATAAAGGTATCACAAAGAAAGCGAATTCACCGCTGTTGCTGAAACGAAATAGCCTATTAGTTGATCACAAACAAATACACGGGCTGCTGACCGACCTGGACAGCGGTTTTTGCCGGAATTTCAATGGATCCGTCTTTTAACTTTAAAGACTTTTGATTGCCGGCGATACTTATTTTGGCATTAGCAGGAATGTTCAGCCCTTCTGGTTTCAGCTTTGCCGGGATGGTTTCTCCTTCATCTGCCAGATAAAAGGCGTAAGTTGTATTGGCCTTTTTGGTATAGGCCCATTTTCCCTGGCGGTAAGGCGCCTGCGGTTTGGTTTCATAAATTCCAATGCCATTTACACTCATCCATTTCCCGATCTCGTCGAGGCGCTGATAAGCTTCTTCATGCCACTCCCCGTCGGGGCCCGGTGCAACGTTCAGCAGAAGGTTACCTCCCTTTGCAACAATGTCTACCAGAGTATGAACCAGTTTGCGTGTGGATTTGAAGTTTTCTTTTGGTATGTACGACCATGAATCTCCCATGGTAAT
This sequence comes from Dyadobacter sp. CECT 9275, assembly GCF_907164905.1. NCBI lineage: Bacteria > Pseudomonadati > Bacteroidota > Cytophagia > Cytophagales > Spirosomataceae > Dyadobacter > Dyadobacter helix. The sequence goes on from NZ_CAJRAF010000001.1 coordinate 950,863, forward strand.
GCAGGATTCCCACGGGATCGGCATATAATGGTCAGGTATCTGTTGTTCAGGCGTTACATAATTTTCAAATTCCCCGGTCACCGTCCGGTCCACAACCAGCAGTCCGGGCTGATGCGAACGGCCCATTTTAGCAATTCTGGCCATGTCTATGTCCTGGTCGTAGGGAATGGTTTTCTGCCAGCTGATATTAGGATCAATGGTACTGAACGGGCGAACCCAGCCGCCATCCAGCCATAAGATATCTACCTGGCCATAGCCGGTCATGAGTTCTTCAATCTGGTTGTAGGTGAAATCTTTGAATTTTTGCCAGAGCTCAGGCCGCTTTTTAGGATCATAAGATACGTTCCTGTCTTTTGGCGGGAAATATTTCCACCAGTAGGAGTCGGTATGCCAGTCGGGCTTTGAAAAGTAAGTGCCAGTCATAAAACCCTGATTCCTGAAAGCTGATAATATTTCTTTGGTTACATTGCTTTTGGGGTTGGACTTAAAGGGGGTATTGGTGATTTTATAATCCGTGTACTTGGAGTCAAACATAGCAAATCCGTCGTGGTGTTTTGTCGTGAAAACCACGTACTTCATTCCTGCATTCTTTGCAGCAGTGGCCCATCTTTCGGGGTTGAACCGGGTTGGATTAAATTCCTTCGCAATATCTTCATAAGCCTTTTTATACTCATACCAGTCGTGCGAATGCGGTCCCCGGCGCTCACACCATCCTTCGTCCTCGGGACAAAGCGACCAGGATTCCACAATTCCCCACTGGCTGTAAGTACCCCAGTGCATCAGTAATCCAAATTTTACATCCTGCCATTTGCTTAGTTTCTGCTGAACCAGCGGATCCGTAGGAGCCATGTATTTGGAATGATCCTGCTCTGAATGTTGCTGGGCATGCAGGCGGGCCGTCAGGGCAGATGCAATGAGAATAAGGTATAAGAATTTAAATTTCATCGGATTACGTAATAGGATATTGTTTTGGTGAAGTTCTTTTCATTTATTTAATCAGGCAAAGTAGCTTTTGGCATTCATTACTTTTCCTTTCCCGTCCTGTCCGGTAACGGTATAGTTAAAACCCTTCTGTACGGCGTATGCTCCAATCTCGCCTTGTTTATTAATGGCCAGAAAGCCAACCTGGAAAGTTTTCGCGCGTTCAGGACTTCTTTTGACGATTCGTTCAACGGCTTTTTTACAAGCTTCCTCGGGCGACAGCCCATTGCGCATAAACTCTACAACTAGGTGAGTACCACAAACGCGGATCACTTCTTCTCCCTGTCCCGATGAGGTGGCAGCACCAATTTCATTATCAACAAAAAGGCCGCCGCCGATAATCGGAGAATCCCCTACGCGTCCGCGCATTTTAAAACCCATTCCGCTGGTGGTACACATTCCGGAAAGATCTCCGTTCGCATCCAGCGCAAGTGTTCCCATGGTATCATGGTTGAAAGAGCCGTCTTCCAGTCTTGAGGGAGCAAAAGGGCCATGGCCTTTCGGCTTATTCTGCTGAAGTTCAACGTTAATCACTGGTTTGTACTCGGCTTTTTTGAGCCAGGATTTGTAGGATTGGGCCGCATCAGGAGATAATTCTCCGGATTCGAGTTTGAACCCGTTTGCGAGCGCAAACTGCTGAGCACCTTCGCCCACCAGAAAAACGTGCGGAGTGGTTTCCATTAGTTTGCGGGCAACAGATACCGGGTGTTTGATCCGTTCCAGGAAAGCTACACCTCCGCAGTTCGCTTTTTCGTCCATGATACATGCGTCGAGCGTTACGTGGCCGTCGCGGTCGGGGTTACCACCTAGTCCAACACAGCAATTTACATCGTTTTCAATCGCGATAGCTGCCTGTTCCACTGCATCAATCGCTTTTCCGCCTTTTTCTAAAACTGGCCATGCGGCATTGTTTGCAATTTGTCCGCTGTCCCAGGTGGATATAACAAGCGGTTTTACAACGGCATTTTTTGCAAACAGCCTGTTAATTTGCAAGAATGGCAACGCCACAGCAGAGAGGCGTAAAAAGGATCGGCGGTCGGGAGTCATATGATATTTATTTTTCAATTATCTGTTACAATTTAAAGCAATGCATTTTCGAGCCTGAATATCCAAGCCGACTCACATGGAAGCGTATTAGGTGTGACGACCGGAGGCGTAAGGATGATTTTATTCTTAGTATATACGGTATGTATGCTACCATTATATCCTAGCATGGAAACTTTAGACGGTCTGGACAAGCCGGGTATCACCAGGTTGTCGGGCCATTTCGAACATATTACATACAGGTCCTTTCCTTTACGTGTGAAGAAGATATCTTGGCCCCGGGACGCAGGCTGTTCTTTCCAGGTATCGGTATCATAAATGGCTTCCCCGTTGACAGACAGCCATTTTCCAAGATCTTTAAGCCTTTGCTGCATAATAACGGGTATCCGGCCGTCGGCCGTGGGGCCTATGTTGAGCAGGAAATTTCCTCCACCCGCGACGATCCGGATCAGGGTATGGATGAGCTTACTGCTGCTCATATAGTCTTCCAGATTTTCGTTCCTGTTATAGCCGAACGACTCACCAATTCCCCTGCATTCTTCCCAGGGATGTGTAGCTGACTCCGTCCCCTGGCCGTATTCTGTAGTATAAAAGCTGCCATGTTTGCCTTTGGTATCATTACCCCAGCGGTCATTTACAACTATGTCTTTAGATACAGACTGGTTATTATATAGCCAGGAAAGGAATTCGGTGCTGCGCCATGTTTCCGATGTTTGCTCCCATTCTCCGTCGGTCCACAAAATGTCCGGATTGTACCTCGTCACAAGATCCTTCATTTGCGGGAGCATGTGATCATTTACGTAAGTCTTCACATCTGATTGATAGAGCGGATTAAACCATTCGTACAACGAATAGTAAAAACCCATATGTAGTCCCTTTGCTTTGACAGATTTGCTCAGGTCGCCTGCCAGGTCCCGGTTCGGACCAATATCTGCAGCATTCCAGTTCCAGGCCTGTGCACTGGGCCAGAGTGCGTACCCTTCGTGATGTTTGGAAGTTAGTACGACATATTTTGCTCCGGAAGCCTTAAAAAGATCGGCCCAGTCGTCTGGATTAAAAAGCTCTGCCTTGAAACGCCCCGCAAAGTCCTGATACCTGAAATTGGGGCCATAAACCTTGTCCTGAAAGGCTACAAATTCCTTGTGGATTTTCAGTTTAGGTTCCTTTAATCTTTGCCAGTACCACTCCGCATAGCCACTGCCAAAGCCGTCGGCATTGGACTTGGTGGCCCAGGAAGGGACCGAGTACAAGCCCCAATGAATGAATATTCCGAATTTCGCTTTTTTGAACCACAAAGGAGTTTCTCTTTTGTCGAGTGACTCCCATGAAGGCTGATACTGCGCGGTCACACCCGAGGTAAATAAGCCGAACGCCAAAAGAAGACAAATTCTCTTCATGGACAAGGTTTGAAATTAGAAATTATGAAAACAGTTGGCAAATTATTAAAATTATTTAAAAAATATCGGTGATTTATCTTAAAATAACAGAAAATCCTTACCTGTTATGCTACATGCACGAGTGACCAGCGTAGCGGTTATGAATCGCTGTCCTGTTGCGTATTGACAGGAGGCCTGTATTTTTGAAAGGGAATACCCAGCAGATTGATAATCCGCCCGTTCTCTTCCGGTTTTGGATGGGTATCAATTCCATATACGATATCACCGGTAGAGAGATCTTTATATGTCCCAAACGCACGATCCCAGACCGAAAATATGTTTCCATAGTTTGAATCGGTATAAGGTTGTCTGTAATGGTGGTGAACATGGTGCATGTTGGGTGTAACCAGTACCTTATTTACAATCCTATCAATCCATACCGGCAATGAAATATTAGCATGATTAAACTGGGAGAGCACCACTGACATCGATTGATATAGGAAAACCAGCCACATGGGGGCACCGGCAATGATAACCGCTAACGTGGTGAAGATAAAACGTACCAGGCTTTCTCCCGGATGATGGCGATTTGCAGTGGTGGTGTCAACGAACGGGTCCGCATGATGGATGATGTGAAAGCGCCACAGAAATTTTGTTTTATGTTGGGTCCAGTGTGCAAGCCAGGCTCCTACAAGGTCCAGGCACAGCAGGCTTACTGCGGAGCGGATCCACAAAGGAAGGCCGTCGAGCCATTGCATCAGACCAAAATGATTTCGGGTAGTCCAGTCGCTTGCTTTAAGAAGAATGAAAGCAAGTGGAAAATTCACTAGTATAGTAGTGAATGTAAAGAAGAAATTAACCCCGGCGTGTTTCCATTTATGATAACCAAACCGAAAAAGTGGCCATCCGCCTTCCAGCAGCCAGAAAAACATGATGCCACCCACCAGAATGGCACTTCGATGAGCGGAAGGAATATGTCCGAAGTAATTGATGATTGATTCCATAATAATGTGTCGGCTGATGATTATTTCAAAAATCACAAAAGTATTGTTTTTTATAATTTTTGAGATATAAAGTATCTAACTGTCAGAGCTTTATTTGAAAATCAGCATTACAAATACGTGACTGGATTTTATGAAACAAGCCTAAAACTAAATTTAATATGTCAGATATCTAAAATTGAATACTTTTGAGTAAGATTTAGAATAAACTTTTAGTCTGAATAGAATTAGAAACAATTGCTTGTTACATGGAAGAAAGAAGCCAAATCGTCGATGCGGCGATTAATGCTTATGGGAAACCTTATCAGACGGCGGTTACCCTATTGACGCTCCTGAGGCATTCGGGTGAGTGGATTAATAAAATCTATTTTGTAGAAGAAAAAAAGCAACCCGAGCCTTCCAATTTTAAGTTTATCTTAGATTATTTGGGAGACAAGGTTGTCTATTATCGTCCGAAGGTTTGGTTGTGGACGAATAAATTGAGATTTAATTTCCTGAAAAATTTTAAAAAATACCGGTACGCCATCCGATATCAGTACGCCTGGGAGAAGTCGGACAGCAAATATCTGCTGGTCCTACACAATGATGTGTATTTTAAAGGCGATCTGGTAGGGGCCTATCTGGAAAATCTGGGTGCTGCTTCCGGCATTGGCCGAGTGGGACAGTGCTGGGTTTGCCCGGCGTATAGTGCCAATTTATGCAATCCTGATAAGTATACAGCATACCGGCCGTCCTATCTGGAATTAATGGAACTGTCGGTCAGATATCCGCAGGCACGAACGCGTACATATTCGGATGTTGTGAATCCGGCTATTCCCTGGCCGTTACCCGAATGCCGGCTGAATGAGTATGTAGCAATGATTGATCTGGAAAAAACCAGGAAAGACACCATACCACTGGGAAAAGGATCGGCATTTGGATCTTACGAACGCCTGGATGTAGGTGTAAAGTGGTTTTTCGATATGAATAACCTGGGGCATAGCTTTCAGCATTTTGACTATGATCCTTATGCCACCCATAGCTGGATCAGTTTGAAAAATGCAGGCCATGATGCGCTTTTTAACGAGGATGTATATCAATATGAGGAATCGGTAGCGAAGGAAGTCCTGAAAAGAGAATTTGGTATCTCAAACAATGGCTGACAATAACCACACAGAACCACACAAACGCATTGCGCGCTTGTCCTGGCCCTGTGTGATTAGCGTTTAATACCTGGCAAAACCTATTTTGGAGGCATGGATGGCCTCACCTCAATTTTACTTGGAAGGGTGCGAGCTGGCATTTTGATCAGGTCGGAGACGATCTGCCCGATGTCTTCCGGCTGAATCTTCCAGGCATCTTTCTCAGAAGGCTGGTGATTACTGAATTCAGTGGCGACTGACCCCGGCATGATCGTAGTGACCCTTATACCCGCATTTCTTACATCCATCATCATAGCCTGGGAGAAACCTACCAGCCCGAATTTACTGGCATTGTAGGCCGTACCGTTCGGGAAAAAGTTGGTACCCGCAAGGCTTGATATCGTAATGAAGTAACCCTTAGAATCGGCCAGGGCGCTCATCGAAGCTTTTGCACTAAAAAATACCCCGGTAAGGTTTATGTCAATGGTTTCGGTCCATTGTTCGGTAGTCAGCTCCTGGATCGGGGCAAAATGGCCTACTCCGGCATTGGCGATGAAATAATCCAAACGTCCCCATTTTTCCAGTACTGTGGCCACTGCGTTTTGCTGGGCATCCAGATTCCTGACGTCCGATTCAATTCCAATGGCAAATCCTTCCTTTATTTTGTTGAGTTTCGCTGCTGCCTTTTCTGCGCTATCCAGTGAGCGGCTGGTAATAGCCACCCGGATACCTTCCCCGACTAACTTCGCGGCAACGCCGTATCCGATCCCCCTGGAGCCTCCCGTAACGATGGCTGTTTTGATACTGTCTGGCATACTTTAATGATATATTTGGTAAAAAATGTATTCTTAGGTTCAACAACGAAGGTAAGCAGTTGGTTTGCTACAGGAGATGTATTTCAAAAGAATCGGACCGTATGCATCCTTTTTTTGTCGTCTCTGCACAATCCTCTATTTTTGCCGGGCGTATCTGCCAGACAGGAAGTCATTATTTTTAACGCTGGTGTGCCTTTAAATTAAAATATCTCAAAATTTAACAATGAAATTAGTACAGAATAAAGTAGCCCTTGTTACCGGCGCGTCGCGTGGCATCGGCCGGTCAATAGCATTAAGGCTGGCCCAGGAAGGCGCAGATGTGGCTTTTACTTATTTATCAAGTGTAGAAAAAGGCGAAGCACTCGCCAGAGAACTGGAAGAATTTGGTGTGAAGGCCAAAGGCTATCGTTCCGATGCTTCGGATTTTGCAGCTGCCGATCAACTGGTGAACGATGTACTAGCCGATTTTGGAAAATTGGACGTGCTGATCAACAATGCAGGGGTTACCCGTGACGGTCTTTTGATGCGCATGAGTGAGGAACAGTGGGATACCGTGATTAATGTTAATCTTAAATCGGTATTTAACCTCACCAAGGCAGCCATAAAAAGTATGATGCGTGCCAAAAGCGGATCTATTATCAATATTACCTCTGTGGTGGGTATCCGCGGGAACGCAGGCCAGGCAAATTATGCGGCCTCCAAGGCGGGTATCATCGGGTTTACCAAATCTGTTGCGCTGGAATTGGGATCTAGAAATATTCGTTCTAACGCGGTAGCACCGGGTTTTATAGAAACTGAAATGACAGATGCTATTGACTCCAAAGCCATAGACGACTGGAAACAATCCATTCCGATGAAACGTGGCGGTCAGCCCGAAGAAGTGGCAGATGCCATTGTGTTCCTTGCTTCAGATATGTCAAGATATATTACCGGCCAGGTACTTCAGGTGGATGGCGGTATGTTAACCTAGCAGCAGCAGGAAGTCTATTCCAACTGCTGAAATATAGTATTGGCTATCATGGTACAGGTATTCATAATATGAATTAATATTATATCGTCAATTTTACCATCGAAAAGGTAACTTACACAAGTTAGCACAACCACCGAACGTTCTCTTTATGCTGTTACAATCCTGACTTTGTGCTTACTGGCAATATGATGCGTTCTGAACTTCTATTTCAAACCCCATACTGGTTTATTGTTTTCTGCTTTGCAGCCGGAAGTTTATACGCTTATCTTTTGTATCAACCTACAGCCTCCTGGGGAAAGAAGCTGAACTATACTCTTGCATTTTTGCGCGGAATATCAGTTGCGCTGGTTGTTTTTCTGTTATTAAGCCCCCTGGTTCACCGGACAGAAACGATTGTAGATAAGGCTAAAATTGTTTTTGCCATTGATAATTCAGAATCTGTCCGCAGGTACGGACCCAAGGCAATCGGGCAGATTTCAGCTGCAATCGGGCAACTCAGTGATGCAGGTTTTGAGGTGGATTTTCAGGTACTCAACAAGGATCAGAAGGTATCTGCAATTGATTCGGTGCGGTTTGATCAGAAAAAAACGGATCTCTCTGCTTTGCTGAAGATGGTTAAAAGCAATTATGAAGGTTCCAATTTAACAGATGTCATACTGCTCAGTGACGGGATTGTGACCCAGGGGACCTCACCAGCTTTTGGACAGTATCCTTTCCGCATCAGTAGCATTGCCGTTGGGGATACAGTACCTGTGGCAGATATCAGCATTAAGGACGTAATACATAACAAAGTGGCGTACCTGGGGAATGAATTTCCCCTGCGGGCTGAAATTGTAGCACACGGCCTTTCCGGCAAAACTACCCATGTTACGCTCCGGCAGGGAGGAAAGGTGATTGCAACAGAAAAAGTGATCATTGACCAAAAGGATTTTTACAAGACTTACGAGTTTAAAACTTCTTCAGCAGAAAAGGGGCTTCAGCATTATACTGTTGAACTGGGAAATGTAGCCGGAGAGAAGGTGGTCCGTAACAACAAAAAGGAAATATACATTGATATCATTGATGGCCGTCAGCGGATTCTGCTGATGGCCATGGCGCCGCATCCGGATATCAAGGCATTCAGGAATTTGATTGAAGCGAATGATAATTATGAGCTGGAGGTACAAACACTAAGTATTTCCAACAGTCCCCCCGTAAGTAGCAAGCCTTACGACCTGGTCATATTACATCAGATACCCAATGTCCTGGGCCTTGGAAACGCCTCGGTCCGGAAATTCGTGGATGCTAAAGTGCCCTTATTCTTCGTGCTCGGGAATCAATCGGCTATCCCGCTGGTTAATTCGTTCAGCCGTGCACTAGCCATAAACGTAACAGGTACCCAGACAGACCGGGTATCAGCAAGATTTAACACTTCATTCCAGCAACTGAATTTTGATGCGGAAAGTCTTAAGCTGCTGGAAAGGCTGCCACCGTTGTCGGTCCCCTTTGGGGAATATAATGTGCTGTCGGGTTCTGAGACAATTCTGTTTCAGAAAGTAGGTACGTTACCAACCCGTAAACCTTTATTGTTGTTAAATACGGCGGCTGAGCCGAAAACTGCCATTCTGGCCGGGGAGGGAATATGGCAATGGCGGCAGGAGGAGTTTGCGCTGACTGACAAGCAGGATGTTGTAGACAACCTTTTTCAGAAAGTAATTCAGATATTGGCGGTCAAAGAAGACAAGCGAAAGTTCAGAGTATACCCGGTAAAGGGGGAGTTTGAAACCGGTGAACAGGTCGTTTTCCAGACCGAAATTTACAATGATATTTACGAAGAGCTTTACGGACAGGAAGTGAAGCTGGTAATAACCAATGAAAAAGGTGCAGCAAGACAGTTCTCCTATGTTCATTCCCGGGAAAATGCACGATTTAATATATCGGGCCTCCCGGAGGGTGCCTATAGGTTTCAAGCAAGTACAGTACTAAAAGGTAAGGATGAGCAGGTGCGTGGGCAGTTTGTCATCAGTGAGCTGGACCAGGAGATGGCGAATACAACAGCAGATTTTAATATGCTCAGGGAACTTTCGGCGCACACGGGCGGAGAATTTCTGAAAGCGGAGGCGCTACCCGGTTTCATAGATAAACTGAAAACTAACCGTCCGGCAGATCGGTTGGATGCGCTGGAAAATACCGTGGAACTGATCCACCTGAAATGGCTCTTTTTTGTGATACTTCTCCTTCTTGCCCTGGAGTGGGGAACGCGGAAATATTTGGGAGGGTATTGAAAGAAATCAATATGGCCGACTATGAATTCTTTTTTGATTAAATGCTGCGTTTTGTTGTAGCAACAGTGAATGAAATACGGAAACGCTTATCAGCATTTGATCCTTACCTTGTTGTTTTGTACACTGTGCAAAACCAGAGTGCTTGGGCAGGCTGATACCTTAAAAGTTGATTCGGCCGCCAGTATTCACCCCAATTATCCGTTGTTGAGAGGGATATTTGCAGCCCAGTCGGCGCTGTATCTCGGAACAATATATGGCCTGAGCAAGTCGTGGTATAAAAATCCGCTTACGAAATTCACTGTTAAGGACGATACCCATGAGTGGCTCCAAATGGACAAAATGGGGCATATTTACACAGCCTACCAGATCGCACGTCACACTGCTGCGATTTATCGCACAACAGGAATATCAAAAAGACAAATGCTGGTGTATGGTGCGGTTTCAGGTATTATTTTCCAGACACCGATCGAAATACTTGATGGTTTTTCTCCAGACTATGGTTTTTCTCCCGGAGATATGATTGCCAATATTTCGGGTTCCGTTTTGTATCTGGGTCAGATAGCCCTCTGGGACGAAATCCGGATCCAGCCAAAGTTTTCGGCGCATTATACCTCCCTTGCCGGTGTCAGGCCCGGATTGCTCGGGAGTACCCATCAGGAAAGATTACTGAAGGATTATAACGGGCAAACCTATTGGTTTTCAGGAAGCCCGGGATCCTTTTACAAAAATGGTAAATGGCCTTCATGGCTTTGTATTTCAATTGGATATGGGATCGATAACATGGTTTCGGCAGAAAGGAGCAAAAGTATTGAAATGGGGTATATTCCTGAGAGGCAGTTCTATCTGTCGCTGGATATTGATCTTACAAAAGTGAAAACAAAAAATAAGGTTGTAAAGGTTATTGCTTTTATTGCCAATTCAATAAAAATCCCGGCACCGGCACTGCGCTTCGGTAAAAGGGGAGTTGATTTTAAACCAATCTATTTCTGAGGAGGTTATCAGTTAAAGAAATCGTTTCAGAGCAAACAGAATGATACATCATGAATATAGGAGATAAGGTAAGGCTGGTACACGGACGGGAGGAAGGGATCATCTATGCATTTTTGCCCGGCAACGTGGTTGAAATAGAAATTGAAGATGGCTTCCGGATTCCGGTGCTGCGGAATGAGATCGTCACCATATCCCCGGTCGAATCGCAGAGGCTGGTCAAGCCGTTTGAGGCTGCCAAAGCAGCGGATACCGTTTTCAGACCGCAAAAAGTTTTCGGGGAAAAGGGGATATACCTCGCTTTTGTTGCAGTGAATGACAGGGCTGTAACGGTGCATCTGATCAACAATACAGACTGGATGCTACCGTTTACTGCCTCGTCGGACCATAACCAGGTAAGGAGCGGACTGGGTGGTGGAACGCTTGAGCCACGTTCTACGCAAAAGCTGACTGAATTGATAACCAAGGATTTTGAGTCGTGGCCGGTCATGGAGTTTACCTTTCTCTTTTACCGCGAAGGAAATTACATCCTGCCGCAGCCGCTGCATAAAAGACTGAAATGCAGGGCGCAGTCGTTTTACAAGAGTAAACGGTCGGCTCCTATTCTTAACAAGGATGCCTTTGTTTATCAACTGGATGAAGAGAATCTCAAAACGCCTGAACCAGGAATGAAGGCGGATATTTCCAGCCAGCTGCGTGAGCGGATGATGGAAGGCGCCGGTACGGAACCCGCCAGGATCGAAAAACCGGAAGAAGTATTTGATCTCCATATTGAGAAAATTACGGCTGATTTTTCAGGATTATCCAAAGAACAGATACTCAAAAAGCAATTAGCTGCGTTTGAAAATAGCCTTGAGCAGGCTATTGCCTCGGGTATGGACCAGATTACGTTCATTCATGGATTAGGAAGCGGCATGTTGCGGGACGAACTGCACCGAAGGCTTAGCAAAAACCAGCATGTGAATTATTTTAAAGACGCCCAAAAGGAAAAATTCGGATACGGTGCAACCCTCGTCAAAATTAAATAAATACCGGAACACACCTTTGTGGTGTGCTATATTATTGATTCTTACACTCAGCTTATGGAATTGCGGAAAAAAAAGTACCACACCCAAAGCCCCAATGGAGGAATATAAATATTCGGAAAAAGAAATACAGAGTGAACAGCATCTGTCGGTATTGAATGTGCCGGTAGAAATTCCCGTTGCTGAAATTGAAGCGCAGATCAATGCAAAGATCAAAGGTTTGATTTATGAGGACAATAGTTATGAAGATGATAATCAGGATAATATCAAGGCAAAAGTATGGAAGCTAAGCCCGATCCGGCTTGTTGCCATTGATTCGTCATTCTTGTTTGAAGTCCCGCTGAAAATATGGGTAAGTGCAGGTTATAAAATCAGTCCGCTCGGGCTGACCATGTCAGGCTATAAGGACACGGAATTTTCTATACGGATCAGATTCATTACTAAAATCGGAGTTTCACCAGACTGGAAGGTTGAGGCGGATACTTACGTTGATAGCTACGACTGGATCTCGGAACCGAATATACAGGTAGCGGGTATAAAAATTCCGATCAAAGGGATGGTAAGCCGGATGATGAATAAGAATTTTGATAAAATCACGGACGCCATCGACGAACATATATCCAGCAACATAGAGTTGAAAAAATACGCCGCCGTTGCCTGGGATCTGGCCAGGCAGCCGGTATTGTTGTCAAAGGAATATCATACATGGCTTGCTGTGGTACCCGAGGCAGTGGTAATGACTCCGCTAACTGCTTCCAACGGTGTATTACGCTCGGTCATAGGTATCAAAGGATATACCCAGACCATTACCTCTGCAGATAAACCGCTGGCAACCAAAGGGAGGGGGCTTCCCGATCTGGTCATTGCACCGCAGGTACCGGAGCGTTTCAGGATTGCGCTGATCAGCCAGATATCTTATGAAGAGGCCAGCCGGATGGCGGATGAGAAATTCAAAGGAGAGAAATTTTCGTTCTTAGGAGGCAAGTATAAAGTGGAAATTACATCCATTGAAATGTACGGACAGAACGATAAAATGATTATCAAAGCGGGTTTGGCAGGTGGTATAAACGGTTATATCTATCTGAAGGGAAATCCATATTATGATCCGGCTACGCAGCAACTATCGTTCAGGAATCTGGATTATGATCTGGATACCAGGAGTACCATCTTACGTACCGCTGGATGGCTGCTGCAGGGTCAGTTCAGCCGGATGATGGAGAAAAAAATGACGTTTCCGGTCGGCGACCAGATCACCGATACAAAGAAAACAATACAAAAAATACTAGAAAATTACAAAGTAACGGACGGTGTAACCATCAAAGGGAAAATCAAAGAAATAGCACCGGATAAAGTATACCTGACACCAAACCACATTTATTCGGTGGTTTTTGCCGACGGTAGTATTAATCTGAGGGTGGAGGGATTGAGGAGTTTTTAAAGAAATTCCCTTAAACGGATGTCACTCCCTTATTTTTTTTGTTTTTTATGGTATATTAACTGCAGATCAAAGGAAAGTATTTCTTAGCTTTGTGGTCAGGCGAAAGGATTAGGCTGTTCTACCGCCGCGGTATTTGCCGGGGAGGAAAGTCCGGACAGCATAGAGTACCGTACTTCCTAACGGGAAGGCAGCAGGTTGGGAACGATGTGCTGACAGCAAGTGCCACAGAAAATGATACCGCCTGGCATGTTTTTTGATGTACCAGGTAAGGGTGAAAAGGTGGAGTAAGAGCCCACCGCTCTTCGGGTAACCGCAGAGGCACGGTAAACCTTACGGGCTGAAAGATCAAATAGGTGCTGGTTAGTGGGGTTACTCGTCCCCGTTTCTGAAAGGAAGCATCAGCATGGGTAGATCGTTAGAGATTCCGGGTGACCGGAATCCTGGATAAATGGTAGAAATCTTCCCGAAGCCTGGCTCTGGGAAGAACACAGAATCCGGCTTACAGGCTTAAACCTTTTGTCTTATTATTTTTTAACAAGTGAATAATTGAATCACATAACTGGTGTTTCCCATGAAGAAAAAGAATCTTTACATTGCTTTAGTATTTTTGTCCCTTTTGAGTTTGAATCTTTCTGCACAAAACCGTACTTACGATGGACCTAACAAAATGAATACATGGTCAATTACGGGATACGGAGGGATAACCAAATTCTTTGGTGATATAAAAGAATACGATTTCAAACTTGGTGAAGACGAAAAACTGACTGGCGGATGGGGGCTCTCGATAAACAAGCAGCTTTCTCCGATCTTCGGTATTCAGCTTACCGGTTACAACGGTCGGTTAATGGGTTCCAAGAGCCGTCACTACAGCACGCTTAGCCAGGAAACTTACAAAGTTTCGTTTAACAGCCCATCCTTTATACAGGCTTCTATTGACGGAACTGTTAACCTGAACCGCCTACTGTTTGGGTATAACAAACTGCGCAGATGGAAATTTGATGCGCACCTTGGTGCTGGTATCATTTATTATCATACTGACCTGAAAGCGACCAATACGAATCCGCAGAGTCCTGATTTCGGTGATGTTTTTGAAATTTCCACCAATACCGACGGAAGCTCTAAAACAGCTGGAACCTGGGAAAGAAATGGTTCGACTTATACCCGTGAATGGGTAGTTCCAGCGGGTCTGGCAGTTCATTATGAATTAACTCCACGATTCGATATTGGTGTTGACTTTGTTTATAACTATGTTAACACTGAAAAAATGGATGCGACTGTTGGCGATCTTACGGATTATAAGTCGCAGCAAGGGTTATGGACATTTGCCAAAGGAGATTCCAAAAACGATGGATGGGGTTTTGTAGGAGTAGCGCTCACCTATAAATTAGGTAAAAATGCAGTGATGGCTAAAAAGGGTGTCTATGATGCTGGAAGCGGCCGTTATCACCTGCGTTGGGCTGACCCGAAAGCACTGATACCTGTTCCTTACAATCCAACAATGGATGACGCTGATTCTATTGCGAAGGCTAATATGCCAAAGCCAGTGGATCCACGTTTGTATACTGATACAGATGGTGATGGTGTTGCTGACTTGTTTGACAAAGAGCCTAATACTCCTCTCGGAAGTGTAGTATCTGGTGGTGGTGTAGCGATGGATCTTGATAAAATCATCCGGGATGCAATCAAAAATAACCTGCCGAAAGACGAATGCGAGGCGTTGTTCAGCAACATTGAGTTTGATACTGACAAGTCTATCATTCGTAATGCTTCTAAAGAAACACTGAGCAAGGTAGTTGAACTTTTGAATATGCGTGTAAATTGCCGTATCGTTCTGGTAGGTCATACAGATGCTCGCGCTTCTGATAGTTACAACGTGGCACTATCCCGCCGCAGGGTGGATGCTGCCAAAAGATTCCTGGTAAGAGCGGGTCTTCAGGATCCAAGCAGGATTATCGTTGAGTACTACGGTGAGTTGAGACCAATCGCTGAAAATACAACAGTGGAAGGGTTACAGTCAAACCGTCGGGTGGAAATCAAAATTTTACCACAAAATTCACTTCGTTCGAATTATCCGGCTGGTTTCCAGAGATAACATAGAATCAATAAAAGTAAAAGGCTGCTCCGATATCCGGGGCAGCCTTTTACTTTTATTGAAGATTCCAATGACGGGAGATTCTCAAATCAGATCCATTTTTTGGTTTTGAAATATATTACCATTCCGGCTGTTACTACAATCATAATACCCCAGACACAAAAGTAGCCATAGGGGTGGTGAAGTTCCGGCATATGATCAAAATTCATCCCGTAAACTCCGACTATAAAGGTAAGCGGCATAAATATCGCTGAAAAAATGGTGAGTGTTTTCATGACAGAGTTCATCCTGTTACTAATGGTAGAGAGATGTACATCCGCTAAGCTCGCCAGTACCTCACGATAAGAGTCCACAGTATCAATGATCTGCATAATATGATCGTAAAGATCCCGGTAGTAGGGAATGGTTTCCCGGCTTACCAACGGATTCTCTTCTCTGATCAACTGATTAATCATATCTCTGATTGGCCAGACGATACGCCTGAGTAAGGTCAATTCTCTTTTAAGGGCATAGAGGTCGGTAAGGGATAGTTTATCGATTCCGGCCAGAATGGAATCTTCCAGATGATCCATATTGTCACCCAGTTTTTCCAGAACGATGAAATAATTGTCGACAATGACGTCCATCAGTGCGAAGAGCAGATAGTCCGCGCCGTTTTTCCTGGTTTTTCCGACAGAGGCTTCAAGCCTGTTTAGCACAGGTATGAATATATCTTCATTCCTTTCTTCCTGAAATGAAATCAGGAAATGATCTCCGAGGACAAAACTCACGTGCTCGCTGGCAATATCGATAGCCGTGGTATCAGAATAGTGGAGCATTTTCATGGTCAGAAATACATGATGATTATCATACACTTCAAGTTTTGGTTTGTGCTCACTGTTCACTACGTCTTCGAGCAGCAGAGGATGAAGGTTGTATAATTTTCCAAGTTTTTCTATCAGGCTCGTTTCATGTATTCCGTCAACATCAAGCCAGGTGATCTGGTCGGTTTCAGTGGTAGAAGGAATGCAGTCTGCAAGGGTTTTCACAGCTTCATTCGCAATGAACTTCTCGTTATACCGGATTTTTCGGATGCGCGTTTTGAGTTCTACCTCAGGACCAACATAGGTGAGTGTCCCCGGCGAGGTAAGCAGGTTGCCACGTTCATAATGCCGGTGTTTACGGGTAACTTTTTTAAGGTTGCCTGATGTGTTCTGTGAATGATGTCCTGAGCCCAAGTCTGGTTAGGTTAAATGATACACTAATAAAGGTATGTGCGTGTGCACGATCAGTTTTTTAGTCAGTCCCGGATTGATCAGAAACTCCTCAATGAAGGATCTTTCCCGTGCGGAAACAACCAGCAGGTCTGCACCGATTTCATCACAATAAGCTTCTATCCCGTCAATTACGTGTAGCGCTTCCCGGCTCACAAACGCGTCATCAGAAATATTAAATTCAGCCTTTAATTCTGCCATATACTGGTGATCCGGTTGTATGTCCGGTTGGGTACGGCTGTGGACTTTCAGGAATTTAACGCTGGATCCCAGTTGGCTGGTGAAAGGCAGTAACTCATGGAGGATATTATTCTCCGCATATTCCAGCTGCGTTGCATATACTGTGCTGGCAAATGAGGTTGGCTTGTTTTGAGGCGGAATAACCAGTACCGGGCAGGAGGCATGCAGGGCAATATCGGTTGCTGAACTTCCAATCAATTTATCGAGAAAACCTCCTTCTCCCGTTCTGCCCAGGATGATCAGGTCGGGTGTGTGATCGGCATACGCCTGTTTGACCGCCGGTTTGATACCACCCGGATACCAGAGAGCAGTGGACCGGTACCCTTCTGCCACCAGTTTGCGTACGTATTCTTCGAGCCGCTCCTGAAATTCCTGTTGTAATTCGTTTGAAAGTGATAAAAGATCCGGAGAGCCAATCCCGGGCAAAACATTACCAGTGGTGAGGTTAACATCGGCAATGTAGGGCTCGTACGCGTGTAAAACCAGAAGTTCACTCTGATATTTATCTGCGATGATTTTGGCGGCGGCTATCACCTTATCCGCATTTTCGGAAAAGTCTATCGGGATTAGTATTTTTTTCATAAGTAATGAGATTGATAATTGCTTAAATATACCACCTTGTTAAAATTCCTTCGTTAAAACAATGTTAACTAATGCGGGAACAATTCCTATTTTGCCGGTATTTGGCAAAATAGATTTTAGAATATTACTTCGTGAGCGAGGAGGGATGAAAATTTTAACCTAATATTCTTTTTGCAACAGGTACAAATGACAGCGTTAATCCTATTTTTCATAAGTTTACCTTTGCAAATTCTTGTTCCTGTTACAATTTTAAAATATGAAGAGCAAAATTACTATTATCAACATCATCCTGGTGACAATAGCGGCCCTGGCTACGGTTTTAAATAACTACAATATTGTGGCGGTTCCCGATACTCTGCTCATTACATTAAGATGGGCGGCTTTGGCCGGCCTCATTGTTTTTGCAGTCATCAAACGGAACCTTACCACTTCTATATTGATTTCAATGCTGGTGGGAACGGAAATCGGTTACGATTTTCCGACAATTGGAAAAGAGATTCACTTTTTACGACAGATATTCCTTCAAATGATTAAGACGGTGATTGCACCGTTGTTATTTGCCACCCTGGTTACCGGTATTGCTGGTCATTCTGATCTGAAACAGGTGGGCAGGATGGGCTGGAAATCATTGCTTTATTTTGAGGTTGTTACCACTTTTGCGTTGCTGATCGGGTTGTTTTTTGCCAACTGGTTTAAGCCGGGTGAGGGGATTATCCCTCCTGCTGCCTTGAACGCTACCTTGCCGGAAACACATCAGCAGACCTGGCAGGATATTGTTCTCCATTCCTTCCCGGAAAATATTGCCAAATCCATTTACCATGGTGAGGTACTTCAGATTGTTGTTTTCAGTGTTTTGTTTGGAATAAGCCTGGCATTATTACCCGTAGCTAAAAAGCAGAAAATGGTGGAAGGCATTGAACTGCTGGCCGAGGTTATGTTTAAGTTTACGAAGATCATTATGCTGTTCGCCCCTATAGGGGTAGGTGCCGCGATTGCCGAAACAGTAGGCCACATGGGGATTGATGTACTGAAAAACCTTGCCCTCCTGCTGGCTACGCTTTATTGCGCACTGATTGTTTTTGTATTGATTATTTTTGTTCCCATTGCACTTTTTGCAAAAATCCCGATTGTCAAATTTGCCAAAGCTATTTTTGAACCTGTATCCATTGCATTCGCAACGACAAGCTCGGAATCCGCACTACCAAAAGCGATGGAAAAAATGGAGAAATTTGGAGTCCCCAGACATATCGTTTCGTTTGTGATGCCAACGGGATATAGCTTTAATCTGGACGGTTCTACACTTTATCTGGCCTTGGCGGCCGTATTTGTGGCCCAGGCAACGGGCACAGAAATGACGGTGGGGCACCAGCTTACAATGGTACTTTTGCTTATGCTTACAAGTAAAGGAGTGGCGGGTATTCCACGCGCAACGCTCGTTATCCTGCTGGGAGCTATTGCCAACTTTGGGATGCCGGAATGGCCGGTTTTGTTAATTATGGGCATTGATGAACTGATGGATATGGCGCGTACCTCTATTAACGTAACGGGTAACTGCCTGGCTACCGCGGTGGTCGCACGATGGGAAGGGGAGCTTGATGATACCAAAATGCATGCGTCGGATATAGTATTGCCGAAAAAATCACCTGCTGATATTTAATACAACGGCGACCAGTCAGATGCTCTCGCAAGGTATACGACTTAACCAATCCTTTCAATTCAATAGACAAGACATATGTTTGTTTTATACGGAATCCCCAATTGTAATACAGTAAAGAAGGCCAGAACGTGGCTGGATGAAAGAGGCGTGCAATACACCTTTCATGACTATAAGAAAAAGGGTATTTCTTCGGATAAGTTAAATGCCTGGTTTCAACAGCTGCCCTGGGAAAGGTTGGTGAACCAGGCGGGAACTACCTGGAAAGCTCTTTCTGATGAGGAAAAAGCCAGCGTGAAAGACCAGGAAAGTGCTGCGGCGCTTATGCAGAATAAAACTTCAGTAATAAAACGTCCGTTGATAGAAGATACCACTGGAAAGGTGATAACGCTGGGGTTTTCAGAAAAGGAGTTCGAAGAGGCCTTTGCATAACAGGTTACACATTTAAAACAGGTAAAATTTCCTTTCACCTGTTTTAAATGTGTAAAAGGCAGCTTATTTGGGTAGCCTGCTTTTCACTTCTTCCAAAGCCCTTTGCTTATTCTGTAAGTCCACCAGCGATTTTTCTGCCTCCATTTTGTTCGTTTCCAGCTGTGCTCGCAGTTCGGTTAACTTCTTTTCCGTGCGTTCTATATCCTTGGCAGTATCGTCGTTTTGCCGTACCAGTTTTTGATGACTTTTTTCTGACGAGGTGAAAACTTCGTCGGCTATCCTTGCTTCATCATTGATGCTGGCATAATCAGCGAAATTTTTCAGCAGTGATTCGGCACCTTTATAGGAATTGTCGGTGGAGCTGGTGACCTCATTGCCGTCGACATTCAGTGCGAGGAACACCTGCGACTGATTCTTGACCGGTGACGAAACCACACTGGTGAGCTGGATGGGGTTTCCTGAAATGGACGGAATAGCGGCCTTCTCTATAGTTGCCGTTCCGCGGCGGCCTTTTACCTTTCCGAATTTTCCCAGATACTTTTCCCAGTAGTTGCTTAGATATTTTTCTGGGATACTCTGATTGAGCACTAGGCCGGAATATTCCTTTTTGTCAATTGTCTGTTTGCCTGGGTAGATGGTCTGTGTGTGGCCGGACAGTGCCGCAAGTACAAAGAGTACCACCGCAGCCGGAGCAAGTCTGGTTTTCATAATTTCTGATAATTTGTAGTTTCCTTCTGATAATCAATGTGTTTCAAAGCTTATCTTTCTGGTAACGATTACCACTCTTTTCAGACTCGTTAACGTTGTTGCAAAGAGGTAGAAATCACCACCTTCCTTTAGACGCCATTTTTTTCGAAGGTCATGAACTGTACCTGGAAAATTTCGGATCGTGAGATTGGCTTTGTCGCCACCGATGTATTTTGTGATTTCCCTGATGTCCGGTTTACAGACAGCAAGAATTTCAAATACTCTTCCGGGGAAATTAGGGACGCAGTTTTCAGAAGTATACAGATGGCTGCTGGCAGCCAGTTTATTCAGATTAAAATGAGTGGCGGTGAGTCTGTAGAAGCCCGCTTTCAGAACAGCCGCATGGGGCTCATACAAAAAGCTGAGAGGGTCGGAGAAACAGGGGAGTGCCTGTTGTTCAGATGCGGCGGAAAAGTCCATGGCTGCCAGGGTATCGCCTCTGGAATCCAGTACTCTGACTTTTCTTAAAAAATCCGGTTGGTTGTTTTCCTGGTCCAGAACAAACAGCAATTCCTTGCATTCGTTACCCAGGCCAATGATGTGTACTTCTTTTACACCTTTCAGTTCTTTCACGGCAAGGTCAATATCCAGTAACGGTGAAGTTTTGATCAGAATATTACTGGCAGCTGCGTACAATGTTTTCAGGCTGGCGGCGATATCCGGTGTACAGTCCGAAAGCAGAACCACCTTTTCCTGCTGGGTGCCTCTGCGTGCAGGGTCAGCAAAAATCCAGTCCGATTTTAACTCTTTTTGATGGATGTAATCAATGGAGTCCGCCGTGTGCACGCTTATATTGCTGGCTTTAAGAACTTCAAAATTATAAGCGGCGCAGCGGCTTACTTCTTCGTTTCTCTCAAAATATAAAGTTTTGTTAAAACTTCGGCTCAGGTAATAGCTATCTATCCCCATCCCGCCCGTAATATCCATCAAGGTACGGCCCTGGATCATCCCGGATTTATATTTTGCTGTTGCTTCTGACGATGACTGTTCGATGGACAGGGGTGGTGGGAAAATCAGAACGGGATTGTCATACCATTCGGGAAGTTTTTTTTGAGCTTTCTGCCGGGAGAGTATCTGTGCTCCCAGTTTTTTGATGTCAAAATTTTTGTAAATGGAACTTCTCAGGATAAGCTGGTTCACATCATCCTGAATATGCTGTCTGATGAATTCAATTTCGTCCGAAGTGAAGGGTTCAACGGGGAGCGGCTCTGGCTGTTCGGATTTTTGCATTTTACCGGGCTTGTACCATGTGGTGTTGGCGCCTCAAACATAAGGCAAATACTTTTCAATTTAACCAATACCTGACTTTTTAGATTAATTCTAGTATTATTTAAGTAGGACTAACCAAATGAAAATTATAAATTGGCGGCCAAAAGCCTATTTCCCTAAGTTAACCTTTATTTATTATGAGAATTAAGACCTTTGAAGAGTATCAGGTCGCCTACAATCAAAGTGTAGAAGATCCCGAAGGTTTTTGGGCAGAGATTGCTCAGCAATTTAAATGGCGCAAACCATGGAAGAAAGTATTGAGCTGGGATTTCAGGGAAGCCAATACAAAGTGGTTTGAAGGTGGTGAAATGAATATCACGGAGAATGCGTTGGACCGGCATCTGGAAGAAAGAGGTGATCAGGTGGCACTGATTTGGGAACCCAATGATCCTGAAGATGACGCGGTGAAAATAACGTATCGGATGCTTCATGACCAGGTCTGCAGATTTGCCAATGTGCTTAAAAAACATGGAGTAAAAAAGGGAGACAGAGTCTGTATATATCTGCCGATGGTTCCTGAACTTTCCGTTGCCGTGCTGGCATGTGCGCGTATCGGAGCCATCCACTCGGTTGTTTTCGGAGGGTTTTCTGCGAAGTCTATTGCAGACAGGATTAATGATGCACAGTGTACGATGGTGATCACTTCGGATGGGGCGTTCCGCGGACCTAAGGTGATACCTATGAAAGAAACCGTGGATAATGCGCTTGAGCTTTGTTCCAGTGTAAAGAATGTGATCGTGATGACCCGGACCAGAACCCCAGTTTCTATGCTGAAAGGACGGGATATGTGGTGGGAAGATGAGGTGAAACTTGTTGATTCTGTGTGTCCTGCTGAGCCAATGGATTCGGAAGATACCTTGTTCATCCTTTATACTTCCGGATCAACCGGCAAGCCTAAAGGGGTGGTGCATACTTGTGGCGGTTATATGATTTTTGCGACCTATACCTTCACCAACGTTTTCCAGTACGAACCCGGAGAAATTCATTTCTGTACGGCTGACATTGGCTGGATCACGGGGCACAGTTACATTGTGTACGGGCCGTTGTGTTCCGGAGCAACTTCGGTTATTTTTGAAGGAGTACCTACGTATCCCGATGCCAGCCGTTTCTGGCAGATCGTGGCCAAGCACAAGGTGAATATTCTTTATACGGCTCCGACGGCAATCCGCTCCCTGATGAGTTTCGGGTTACATTTTGTAAAAGATCATGATCTGTCGTCTCTTACAAAACTGGGTTCTGTAGGTGAGCCTATTAATGAAGAAGCATGGCATTGGTTTAAACAGCATATCGGAGCCAATCAGTGCCCGCTCGTGGATACCTGGTGGCAAACGGAGACGGGAGGTATTATGATTTCGCCTCTGGCGGGGATAACACCTGAAAAGCCTACTTACGCCACACTGCCATTGCCGGGTATTCAACCGGTACTTGTGGATGAAACAGGTAATCTGATCGAAGGCAATGACGTAAGCGGTAATCTTTGTATCAAATTTCCATGGCCTGGAATTATTCGGACTACCTACGGAGACCACGAACGCTGCAAGCAGACTTATTTTTCTACATATCCGGGTATGTATTTTACGGGGGATGGCTGTCTGCGTGATGAGGATGGTTATTACCGGATCACAGGTCGTGTCGATGACGTTTTGAATGTATCGGGGCACAGGATTGGGACGGCAGAAGTGGAGAACGCCATCAATATGCACCTTGGTGTGGTGGAGTCCGCAGTGGTAGGTTATCCGCACGAGATCAAAGGGCAGGGAATTTATGCCTATGTAATTTCCGACAACCGGCCGGCAGATCCGGAAATGTTCAGAAAAGATATCTCAGCTACGGTTTCGCGGATTATCGGACCCATTGCAAAACCTGATAAAATTCAGTTTGTGAGCGGTTTGCCAAAAACACGTTCCGGCAAAATCATGAGACGAATCCTGCGTAAGATATCGGAAGGTGAAATGGATAGCCTGGGAGATGTCTCTACCTTGCTTGATCCGGGAGTGGTGGATGATATCAAAAGAGGAGCATTGTAATATCCCATAAATGAAAAGCCGCGGCGAAATTGAGTTTTCAATTCCGACGCGGCTTTTACTATACTGATAGATTATATTTTTACTGCTTTGCCTGCTGCACATCCGCACCCCTTGGCGCATCCCCCGCTTTTGGTTTTACTGACTGCCTTGTATGCTCTCCACCCGGCATAGCTGACCGCAGCCATAAACAGCAGTAAAACGATGATTTGTTGTGCGACCATGCCCAGTAAACACATTGTTACGACCAATTGTTCCTGGCTGCCAGCTGAAATGCATGCTGATAATGATGCTCGCTGTGCCAGGCATAATGGGCCACTACCTCATCCAATCTTACTGTCTTTTGGCTTCCAGGATGAAAATAGGTTCTGGCCAGATCGTTTTCATCCAAAGAATTCATAAGCAGCACCCACCGCAAATGCACGTACCTGATGAGCTGTAAAGACAGTTCCACGGGTGCTGTTTGAGCATCCGGAAGTTCAGCCCAGAGGCCTTCTTCATAGGGCTTTATGGTGGGATTGTCCTCCGTCAGCGCCAGGCGAAACCGGGTATATGCATTGATATGGCTGTCCGCAACATGATGTACCAGTTGTCTGACGGTCCAGCCGCCAGGGCGGTAAGCCATATTCAGTTTGTCTGAATCCCAGCTACCCAGCAGATTAATAAACTTCGAAGGTAAGGCGCTGATGATCTGAATATTACTTTTAACCTCAGCGGCTGAGTAACTGCTCTGTGGCTCGAACCGTCCGATCGGGTATTTTAATTGTTCCAGCTCCATATTTTGTGATTCCAAAATCCAGCTCTATTAAAATCTGAAAGATATGTATTTTTATAAAATTTCCCAGTATTGTGCAGTATTTGTCAGAAATTATCTCTTATCGTGGTCATCAGTTCGGCATGGGCTCCGGACGCCGCAATGATATCTCCTCCAAAAAGATAATTATCCCCGCCGTTAAAATCAGTCACAATTCCCCCGGCTTCTTTGATCAGCAGAACCCCTGCCGCCATATCCCAGGAATTGAGATTATATTCGTAGAACCCATCGAACCTTCCAGCCGCCACATAGGCCAGATCCACGGCGGCAGCGCCCATACGCCTGATCCCGTGCGTTTTTTGCATGAGCAGTTCAAGAATATACATATACCTTTTCTGCTTTTCAAACTTGTAATAAGGGAAGCCGGTTGCGATAAGTCCCTCCTGCAGGGAAGTTACACCTGATACGCTTAGTCTGTTGCCGTTACACCAGGCTCCTCCGCCTTTCCAGCCCGAAAACATTTCGTCCAGACTGGGCTGGTGAATTACGCCGATCAGTAATTCTTTCCCCCGGGCCAATCCAACGCTTACACAATAGGCAGGAATGCCATGGATGAAGTTGGTGGTACCATCCAATGGATCAATAATCCAGTTGAGTGCAGTGGGGTCGGGCTCCTTCCCGGTAGTACCTTCTTCTGTAATAAAACTCGCTTCCGGCAGTATTTTACTGAGACCAGCCACCAGCAGTTTTTCTGTTTCTTTATCTACATACGAAACCAGGTTGTTCAGGTCCTTGTATTCTATTTTATCACGTGAAAACAATGCTGCCTCTTGTTGAATAAATGCGGACGCCTGCCTCACTAATTCTACGGTTTGTTGGGTTAGTAATTCCAGATTCATGCCACTTGGGATCCCGTTCCGGGGATTTTTGATAATGAATTATTTATGTAATAAACCCGTGCCGCAAGTATTAACAGAATCGGTATCACCACCAGATTATGTTTGGCAAGGTTTCCTGTTGCGCAAAGTAAGAGAAATCCATATAAAATCAAGAAATATTGAAACCAAGCCGGTTTTTTACTTTTTGATAAAAATAATATCACCGGCATCCAGAGTGGAAAGGCCCAAAGGACATCGTAGTTGTTGGCAGTAACCCCGTGGTTGGTTGCAAACCAAAGTAGTATGAGTATCCAGCCTGCCAGACCCACGATGGAAAACAGTATTTTATCCACTGCAAAATTGACTTTCTCCTTTTTGATCTGCCAATAGGTGAAAGCAAGAATCAAAACAGCCAGCGTCCAGAACACTACTTTAGGGGTGAAAATGATCTCCTGAATAACAGGGCTGGCTTCGTAAATGACGGAGTCGGAGCTTACCAGCGGAAGTGTTTGGTTCCCTGACCTTACCTTGGCGGCGGCGAATGCGGCGCGGAGGTTATCCGGCAAAAAAGTGGCCTGTTCCGGAGTGGCAATTTCATCGGATGGGGTACCTATTGCAAGGTCCATAGCGAAATCTGCCCAGGGGTTCTGTTTATAAGCATACTTGTCGATCCACTGCCTGAAACTTAATTTTTCACCGGTATATCCCGTGTATATCAGACTGTCTCCACATGCTGCGCGCAAGGCGGTGGTCATTCTTGTGGCACAGTTGTCATAGAAAAATTTATACTGATATTGCCGGTTCTGTGGCAGGTAATTATTTTCAAGAAACTGGTACAATCTATCTTTTTGAGGGGCAGAAAGATTCAATAATTGTGCCGAAATGGAGCGGTTCTCTTCCCGGTAAAATTCCTCCTGCAGATAGAAAGGGGAAACAGATAAGGTGTAGGGAAGCGTCCCGCGTAGAAATTTCAAATAAAAATTTGATTCAAAACTGCTGAAGGTACCATAGTTATAAGCCCGGTCCACACCTGTCCGGGGATCCGAAATCCAGAGTATACTATGCCCGAAGCCGGAATATAACTCCTGACCGGGCCCAACGGTAACCAGACTTACACGGGCTTCGGGACTGAGTTGCTGGGCGTGCGAATTTTGTTTCAGTCCCAAAAATAAGAGCAGATAGGTAAAGCAAACCAGTGGATTGAATCCTGGCAGATATGTTCTTCGAATGGAAAGAATTGAAGGTTGTTCAGGCATTTGAGGGTTTTTCATATCAGTCTTCAGAGGATTTTTTCAGATTGGGCTTACCACTGAGTATTATCACTATTTCTCCTTTAACGGTTTTTGAAGCATAAAATTCGGAAACTTCCTGTAAAGTACCCCGGGTGTTTTCCTCAAATATTTTACTCAATTCCCGCGAAACACATACCTGCCTGTCGGCTCCGAAGTATTCCGAAAACTGCTGCAGCGCTTTCACCAGCCGATGAGGGGACTCGTAAAAAATCATGGTTCTTTCTTCCTCCGCCAGATTTTGCAGCCGGGTTTGTCTTCCTTTTTTATGCGGAAGGAAGCCTTCAAAGGTAAAGCGGTCGCTGGGCAAACCGGAGTTTACCAAAGCCGGGACAAATGCGGTAGGGCCGGGGAGGCATTCAACCGTAATTCCTTCCTTGATACATTCGCGAACCAGCAAAAAGCCAGGGTCCGAAACGGCAGGAGTACCCGCGTCGGACACCAGCGCCATGGTTTCTCCTTTTTTAATGCGTTCTACCACACGAGCTACCGTTTGGTGCTCATTGTGAATATGATAGCTGAGCATCGGCTTGCTGATCCCGAGATGTTTCAATAAATTCCCCGATGTGCGCGTATCTTCCGCCAGTACCACATCGGCTGTTTTCAGTACGTTAATAGCACGAAGGGTAATGTCTTCAAGGTTACCGATGGGGGTAGGAACAATGTAAAGCTTCATTCAGGTATACTAACTTGGGTAAACAATTGTGATCAAAAGTTTACGGATGATGAACGGGTGGATAAGACATAAGTGACCTCTTTACCGATATTTTTCGGCAATTGTGTCAATGGCGCTGGCGAGCTTTTTATCTTTATCCGATACCTTATCTCCTGCGTCATGCGTGGTCAGTTCAAAAGTTACCTGGTTATAAACATTAGACCACCAGGGGTGATGATCCATCTCGTCCACTGTTTTTGCAACTTCTGACATAAATAAAAATGCTTCTTTAAAATCCCGGAACCGGAAATTCTTTTTCAGTTTGTCATCTTCTTCCTTCCACATAGCATTTAATTTTATGATTAACAGAACCGGTTAAAAGTCAATTTACTTATAATCAGAACGATATATTTGAAGGGCGAAGATTTCTCTCTTTGTCCGACATCGTTCAGAAAATACCCGGTCGTCTTATTTAAACGAATATACAAGTATCTGTTCTGTTTTTAAATTTATAGGGAAAATAGCCCGGACGGCATGGATCAAGTATATTTGAACTTTATAAAGAATATGTTCATTATTAGGATATCCTTGGAGGTTTAACCGCCCGGATTAATATTAACAGTAAGTAATTTTGAGATGAAAATTGAAATGGTTCGCGTGGATGACGGCTTTCACTTTGAAGGCACCGGTTCATCAGAAGTAAAAGTTCACACCGACGGCTCGCCCGAAATAGGTGGAAAAAATGCCGGTGTAAGACCGATGGAATTGCTGTTGATGGGATTAGCAAGCTGTAGTGCCATAGACGTGGTGCTGGTTTTGAAAAAACAACGTCAGGATATTACCGATTTCAGAATTGTTGCTGAAGGTGAAAGAGTACAGGAAGAAAATACGCAGCGCAAACCTTTTCGTAACATACACCTCACTTTCAAATTTGCAGGCAATGCGCTGGACGAAAATAAGATCAACAGGGCCATAGCACTTTCGATGGAAAAGTATTGTTCGGCAACCGCCCAGCTGGAAGCGCTTGCAACCATCACGCATAGTGTGGAGATCGCTACGGTTTAAAAACTTTCAATCAGGCAGATATCAATGCAACAATATCACGATTTGCTTCGCCATATTCTGAATAATGGTGTTAAAAAGACAGACCGAACGGGGACGGGTACCATCAGTGTATTCGGTTACCAGATGCGGTTTAACCTGAAGGACGGTTTCCCGCTGGTTACTACAAAAAAAGTACATACCAAATCGATCATCCATGAGTTGCTCTGGTTTTTGAAAGGAGATACCAACATTGCCTATCTCAAAGAAAACGGCGTGTCGATATGGGATGAGTGGGCTGATGAAAACGGAGACCTGGGGCCGGTTTACGGCAAGCAGTGGCGCAGCTGGGAAGGTATCGACGGGAAGTCTGTGGATCAGCTGCAGACGGTGTTACACCAGCTGAAAACCACGCCTGATTCGCGCCGTATAATCGTTTCCGCCTGGAATCCCTCGGAATTGCCATTGATGAAGTTGCACCCTTGCCACGCCCTTTTTCAGTTTTATGTGGCACCCCCGGATACGGCCGCAGGGGAGACCCGCGGGAAACTTTCCTGCCAGCTCTACCAGCGCAGTGCGGATGTTTTTTTGGGTGTGCCGTTTAACATTGCCAGTTATGCCCTGCTCACGATGATGATAGCCCAGGAATGTGAACTGGACCTTGGGGACTTCATCTGGACAGGAGGTGATACGCATATCTATCTTAACCATCTCGATCAGGTGGAGTTGCAGCTGAGCAGGGAGCCAAGGCCTCTTCCGGTAATGAAAATAAACGAGGCGGTAAAAAGTATCTTCGACTTTAAATTTGAGGATTTTGAATTGGTAAATTATAACCCATGGCCTGGAATTAAGGCGCCGGTGGCAGTTTAGTATTACAAAAAGGCTTTCTGCCTGACTATCCTATGAGTATCCAGTATGTGCTCGAAATAATCGGTACCTTCTCTTTTGCTATATCAGGTGCCCTTGCGGTGAGAGACCAGAAACACCAGGACTGGTTTAGTGCTACTTTTACGGCTTTTATATCCTCCATAGGAGGAGGAACGCTCCGCGATATTTTGCTCGATAGTTATCCGCTGGTGTGGGTAAGGGATATTGCGATTATTTATGCGATTGTTGCGGGAGTTATAACCACTTTTGTTTTCTACAGATATCTGATCAGGCTCAGGAAAACACTTTTCTTTTTCGATACCTGGGGAATTGCGCTTTTTACCATTGTAGGTACCGAAAAGGCTCTGCATCTGGGTGTACGGCCTGAAATAGCTGCTATTATGGGCGTTTTTTCTGCTGTGATGGGAGGGGTGATCCGGGATGTGATGACCAATGAAATCCCTATCATTTACCGGAAGGAAGTATATGCTACGGCCTGTCTGGCCGGTGCTTGCTGTTATCTTCTGCTGGATAAGGTGGGTGTTGAAAGAAATACCGCTTTTATAGCGGCTTCACTTGTGATTATAGTTCTGCGCATTTTGGCGGTACGCTATCAGTGGAGTGTTCCCAGGTTTTTTAGATAAAAGCGAGCGGGTTGTTTTAACATCTCCCGCCCGCTTTTAGTCTCTATTTCTTTTTCTTTCCTTTTGCTCCCGACACTGCCGGTTTGTCCGACGCTATTTTTGCCTGAAACTCGGCAATCCCTTTTTCAATCTGCCCTTTAAAAAAGCTGTAAGAGGCTTCTCCTGAAGAGGCTCCCAACGCAAGCGCTCTTTGCGCTACCGGCAAGGCTTCTGCATTTTTGCCAAGTTTACCCAATATCTGTGCTTTCAGCCACAAGTTAGAAAACGACTCTTTCAGGCCGATCGCTTTGTCGACCAGTGCAAGGGCTTGTGGCAAGTCCTTGCCTTTTGAAGCCAAATAACCCGCTGTACTTTGTAATACGGCTACATCCTCAGGTTTTTCAGCTACTGCTTTATTCAGGGCGGTTAGGGTCAGGTCCTGGGTGTTGACAAGCAACGGAACCGAAACAGAAACCGAAGACCATGAAAGGATGAAATTGGCGGTACTATCAGTAATATTTGAAAAACGGATATCGAACGTTTCGTTAAATTCCGCAGACTGAGGAGCCACTGAAATCCTGGCCACGTCATCTGCCTGTTTGTAAGTCTCAGTTCCCTGCGTATAATTTTTATTTAAAATTACAGTCCAGGCTCCTCCGGATGGAATAGATAAAAGTGCATATTTGCCGGCAGGAACGGTGCGCCCTCCAAAAATGAACTCGGTACTGGATTCAAAAGTGGTAGGCATATTGGCTCCTGTACGCCATAATTGATTATAGGGAGCGAGCAAGGAGTTGTCGCCGAAAACGGTTCTTCCTTTAAGACTGGGACGGGAATATTTTACAGTGAAATCGGTTACGCCGACGGTCTGCATAATACTGGCACCCGGGCTTAGCTGAGGCGTACGCTGTGCGATGGAGGTTACGGCTAGTCCGGTTATCAAAGCAATGGAAAACAGGTATTTTTTCATTTTGTGAAGTAATGAATTTGGGTTGTGTATTTAAACAGCAGTGAAATTAGAATGAAAATGTCAGATAGCCTACAATGAATAGAAACAGTTTGATTTCGATGCTCCTGGCGTACACGCCGACGGAAGGAGAGGAAGCGCGGATGTATGATGATACACTAGACTTTATTGTCAATCATGAATCCTGTTTCGAGCGGACACTTGCGGTGGGTCACGTTACGGCCTCGGGGTGGGTCGTCTCTCCCGGGCGCGACAAGGCACTATTGATGCATCACCGCAAGCTGGACCGCTGGTTTCAGCCCGGAGGGCATTGTGATGGAGACGCCGATGTAATGAGGGTGGCCGAAAAGGAAGTGAGGGAAGAAACGGGCCTGCTTTTTTTTAAGCTGGTCCGTCCCGCTGTCTTTGACTTGGATGTACATCAGATTCCTGCTAACCCGAAAGATCAGGCACATTACCATTACGATATCCGTTTTCTTTTCGAGGCCGATCCGGATGCATTGCTGGCCGTTAACGGCGAGGCTAAATCACTGGAATGGATTGCGCTGGATCAGATTGCCGGCTACAATAATTCTGAATCCATTATGAGGATGGTGAGGAAAAGCAGTTTGTAGTTTTGGTTGAATAGGGCAATGATGAGGCAGTGGGCGGTTTGCTGTTTAGACGTTTATTTTTTTACAAACCGGACCACGCGTATTGCTTTCCCGATACCAACTTCCAAAAGATAGAGTCCGCTGCCGGTTGCTGGTGTGCTAATGGTAGTTTCTTCTGTAAGGATCCCCTCGGACACGGACACCATAGTACCCGCTTGATCCCTTACTCTGAATGTTGCTCTTCTGCCTGTTAAAGTAACGGGTACTTTCAGTATGATGTTACCGGAAACCGGATTGGGAGCAATTATCATGGAGCCCAGAAGGTCTGGTTCGGTTCCGAGTAGAGTATAATCTTTTTGTATAACTTCTTCGGCGGCTACAATGCCTGGCACACCATAACCCAGAAAGAAATCCGGTTTAGGGGCTTGGTTTCCTGATTTTTTGAGGACATCAATAATCTGTCCTGCGTTTAGCGACGGATGGGCCTGCCAGAGAATGGCGGCCAGGCCAGCTATCTGAGGCGAAGCAAAGGAAGTGCCGCTTGCTGTAGATGCCGATCCGGTACCCAAATTATTGCCGACCACCGTTCCGGCTCCAACGGCAGCAACATCAGGTTTGATCAATCCGACGGCATTGGGACCTATGGAACTGAGAGGAGCATAACTTTTATCATAATTGCAAGCTCCCACAGTTAATACCGAATCTACATCTGCCGGTGCAGTGATATATCTCCATTGATTATTGCCTTCATTTCCGGCGGCATTTACCACCAATATCCCTGCGCGACAGGCAAACTTCGCTGCTCTTGAAATGATGGTGGTTTTACCATCCATGTCCTGATAGGTATGGTTGTAGGCAGGTGTATTAAATTCGTTTTCAAATTCAAAATATCCCAGCGACGTGTTGATGACATCAACCCCCAGGCTATCGGCCCTTTCTGCGGCGATAAGCCAGGTTACTTCTTCGTAAGGGGTTTCGGTAGCGTTGTTTTCGGTGCGGTACAGCACATAGGCCGCTTTGTAAGAAACACCCACCAAACTGCCTGGCTGATAGGCTGCCATGGTGGAAAGTACTGCGTTGCCGTGCCAGTGGTCGTCATAAACATCATTGTTTCTGGCAATAAAGTCATACGTCTCAATGACCCTTTTCTCATCATATAAATGTTTGAGATACCCAAGCTCGTTGCTACGATTAAAACCAGCATCGAATACCCCTATGAGCATGCCTTCTCCATGAAATCCCTTTTTGTGCAGTACATCTGCACCGAGCATCACCAGTTGGTTACGCATGGCGCCATAATCCAGGTCTTCGGTCGTTCCGAACTTGTTTGCGGAAGCCTTTATCCGGCCTACTCCAAGCGCATTGGCAGACGAAACAGGATTATTAAGCTCGGTGCTTTTATAAAAGGAAAGTTTTTTAATGCTCTCCAGCTGTGTATCGGATGCTTCAACGACGACGCCGTTAAACCAGCGTGAGGAGTAAATAACCTTTCCGCCCGTCTGATTCACAGCGGCAATGTAAGACGGGTTCACGGGCAGGTCATTAACCGTGACGGATATATTCTGTTTGGTACGCCTTAAAACGGCTCTTTCTGATAAAAATTCCAATGGTTTGGAAACTGAAAACGGCGTATTTGCTTTGTCTTTAAACAAGACAAAATAACGTGGATGTGCCTGGGCATAAATACCGGGGCTTTTCAGAATGAAAATTGAAATAGAGAAAAGTAAAACGTATTTTTTCATTTTCCGTAACTTTTAAGTGTGCTTATTTCTTCCCAACCCGAATTGATAATCCCTTTTCCTACGCAGTCCGGGGTATTGCAATATTGAACAAATGTCCTTTCTCTTCGGATCAGCCCAATTCCTTTGGCGAATACCTCCACATATCTGCGTTTAGATACTAATGTTGAATCGTTCTGCCTTACAATGGTAACCGTTTCGGGAAAATTTTCCTTTATCGTATGATACGCAATTCCAACGCCCGTGGTTTCAAAAAAACGTTCTCCTTTTGAATTATATTGGTTTCCATCCCAGACATTATGATCTGCAAGCGGAAATATCATCCTCACAATAATATCACCGTTTTCGTGTCCTAAAATCTCATCCGTAGTTTTCCATATTGTAGCAATGGAATCCGTATTCCATTGCTGGGCTTTTTGAGTTGCGAATTCAACTTTGTAAATGATCTGGCCGGTTACATCTTTGAAGGAATCGCCAATCATTTCGCGCTGAAGATACTGAATTGATTGCGGATCCTGTCCGATGGCATATATTTTTTTGGTGACATCAAATTCACCATATATTCCCGACTGAATTGGGAAGTACTCATAGCCAATCTGTGGAGCAGGGACTTTATTGGAAGTACAGCCTAACCCTAAAATAACGATTCCTGTAAATAAAATGGGTATAATCAATTTCATAAACAGTCGGGCTTTTGCAGGTTAAAAATAATACCGGATAATATTTAAAACGATCAGGCCAGCTCCCCTATTTCTTTCTTTTTACCTCCGAGATAAGGAGATTTCAGCAGGGTCTCGATACTGGTAAAGGGGACTGCGGTTTTCTGGTATCCGTAACTGTCCGCAAGGCACTGCGTTTTATTATCTCCCAAGGAAATGTCGATATCGTTCATCGTAAACTGCGAGGGATGCTCGTAACCGGCAGCATTCGTAATCTCGACAATTTCTTTTGAAAGTGTTTTTACATAATTATGAAAACGTTCACTTTTTAACGTCGGGTCAATACCGGCTTCCAGCCATTTGTTGTTTGTCGCAATTCCTGTGGGGCAGCGGTTGGTATGGCATGATTGGGCCTGTATGCAGCCGATAGCCAGCATGGCCTCCCGGGCTACATTAATGATATCCGCTCCCATGGCAAAAGCCATAATGGCCTGGTCGGGCAGGCCTAATTTCCCGGAGGCTATAAAAGTAATTTTGTCGCTAAGATTTCGCTTCTGAAATATTTTATAAACTGTGGTAAAGGCATGTACCAGTGGCAGGGCAACGTGGTCTGCAAAGGAAGGTGGCGCTGCACCGGTACCGCCCTCTCCTCCATCTATTGTTATGAAATCGGGCCCGGTTCCGGATTCTGCCATAAGGTCCGCGAGTTCTTCCCACATATCGGTTTTGCCAACCGCCGATTTAATACCCACTGGTAAGCCAGTAGCTTCTGCCATTTTTTCGATAAAAGTGATCATCCCCTTCACGTCCGAAAAGGCGCTGTGATAGGGAGGCGACACCACGTCTTTCCCCATCGGAACGTGGCGTATGGCTGCAATTTCAGCTGTGATTTTGCTGGCCGGCAATACGCCTCCTTTTCCTGGTTTGGCGCCCTGTGAAAGTTTAAGTTCGATCATCCTTACAAAAGGATTTTCTTCGCACATCCTGACGAGCTTTTCCATTACAAAATTTCCGTCGTCATCTCTCACACCGAAATAGGAAGTTCCCATGTTGAAAACCACATCCGCCCCGAATTTGTGGTAAGGCGAAAGCCCCCCTTCTCCGGTATTGTGATAATTACCAAACAGAAAAGATCCTTTATTTAACGATTCGATTGCCCGGGCCGAGAGAGAACCAAAGCTCATAGCACTCACATTCACCACGGAGCGAGGCTGAAAAGGCCGTTTCCGATGATGGTATGCACCAATGACCTTGGCGGAGGGGATGGTGTAATGCTCGGCACTGTTTCCGTTAACCGCATGATGGGGGTGTGTGGCTGGAAGCCTGAATGGTAGCATGGCGGGTTTTATAAAAACATAACCAGCCTGCTGAATATCCTGGTCTGTCCCAAAACCCTGGTAGTTATTTTCCTTTTTGGAAGAAGCATATATCCATGAACGCTGTCTGCGGTTGAAAGGAAGTTCTTCGCGATTGTTGGCAACAATATACTGCCTGAGTTCGGGACCTATCATTTCGATCATATATCTGAAATGTCCTACGATCGGGAAGTTGTGCAGAATCGTATGTTTCCTTTGTAAAATATCACGCAGGGCGATGAGTGCAAGCAAGAGTACCACGATGTACACCCATACAGGTATATAGGAAAGAATGGTAATCAAAATCATAGTTCCTTTTTTATGTTGACGACGTGTACTTAGAAATTCCCAGGATCATTACAAATTTTTCGTGATAAGGCACAGAACGTTATGTAATTACAAATCCTGTTGCCTAGTACATACCATACTGGCCTATTCCTGTTTAAATCATCCTTCACTCACCTCTTCCCAGGAGGTAACCTTGGCCAGGTCGTTCCAGTAACCTGGGTATGACTTCACCACCACTCCGGGTTCTTCAATAGTGATCGGATAAATCATTCCAACCGGGGCAAATGCCATAGCCATCCGGTGGTCATCATAGGTATGAATGGAAGGGATGGCGTCCGGCCTTTCCGCAACTTTTCTAACCTGGTAAAGATGATTCGTTTCAATTTCCACGAGCTCAGCTCCCAGTTTTTTCAGTTCCTGCTGCAAGGCAAAAATCCTGTCGGTTTCTTTGATCTTAAGACTTTCCACACCTGTCATCGACAGAGGGATATCTTTTAATGCGCAGCATACGGCAACGGTCTGCGCAAGGTCGGGACAATCGGTAAAGTCCCAGCTCAGGGAAGTTTGTGGAGATATCTTTTTGAGTTTTACACCTCTTTCCGTAAATGTACTTTCAACGCCAAGCACAGCCATGATTTCAGCGATGGCGCTGTCTCCTTGCAGGGAATCCTCCTTTAAGCCAAGTAGTTCCACTTCGGCGTCATCCGCCAGGGCCACAATGCTATACCAGTAGCTTGCCCCTGACCAGTCGGATTCTATGGCATAGGGCTTGGGCTGATACTGGTGCGGAGGAATATGAAGTGTATTGGTTTCCCAGGATGCTTCATAGGTAATTCCGAAGTAGGCCATTTGTTTCAGTGTCATTTCAATATAGGGTCGCGAACCCACCTCGCCTTCCAGCTTAATGGTTATTCCCGATGGGAGAGCAGGGGCAATCAGCAAAAGGGCCGAGATGTACTGGCTGCTCACATTTCCCTTGATACTCACCTCATTTTTGCCCGAGTAATTGAAACCACTTAATTTTAAGGGCGGGTATCCCTCATTTTTTTCGTAGGTAATATCAGCGCCCAGGATACGCAGCGCATCCACCAGGATACCAATCGGTCGCTCGCACATGCGAGGCGTGCCGGTCATTATTTTGTTCTGGCCGGTTACAGCAAAATACGCTGTTAAAAACCGCATGGTTGTTCCTGCGTCAATCACATCGGCGATGGTATCCTCTGAATGCAGCAAACGAAGCATTGTTTGGGAATCTCTGGCTTCAGATACATTCGAAAGTTCACTTTGGAAGCCGGTCAGTGCATTAATGATCAATGCCCGGTTACATTCACTTTTTGAAGCTGCGAGTTTGATTTCGGCACGAACAGGGTTTTGGGGCGGATGTACAAGAATGGATTTCACTGTAATAAATTCGTAATCTTTAAAATAAATAAATTGGGAGATCTGCGTTGGGGTTCAGGAGCTCCGGTTAATAAGTTTCCAAAACCTTGAGTTTATTTTTCCCGTTAATTTTGAGAGAAGAGAATGATAGTTTGTAACAGATGAAGCCGGCAGCTATAAACGCTCCTCCAACCGCAATGGAAGAAGCGTCGGTGGTGAATCTTTTGTTATCAATACCACGGTTGAAAAAATCTGCACCTATATAAATCAGTCCCGCCAGAGGCAGTAACGGCGCAGCTTGTGTAACAAAAGGGATTCTTCTGGATACTTTCAGAAGCCTTACCTCTTTTAGTGGTATTTCCTGATATTCGGTTCTGCCTACGGCATCATTAACCGTGACGATTGTAAAGGAGGAATCGGTGACGGAGGCAATGGTTTCATTAAAACGGATGGTTTCGTTTTTCATCCTGAACTTGATCTGATCACCAGGAAAAAACCGGTATCGGTGGAAACCTCCTATCGTAGGTGACGCATCTAATACAAGGTATTTCTGGCCTGGCTGCGAAATGATACGGTTGGCATTGCTATTTTTTTGAAAGAGTTCTTCGCTGGAAAGCGCCTTGGTTCGGTCGTAATGATCCTGGGCCAGAAGCGGGGATACCCTGAGAAGAAATAGGGTGGCAATTATCAGTACTTGTTTCATATCGGAAAAGAATACGTCAAAGATAGGGAATCATTCTTTAAACGGGCACAACTGATGTATTGTTGCTCCTTTTACTCTCTTCGTACGGATTCCCCGGGAAAGCCATTTTTCTCTTTTTTCCGCTGCTCACCGTTTCTGTCCCGATTCGGTGATATAGTGGCAGTGGTTAGCCCTCTGTTAAGCTTTATTGTAGGTGTAAATTGCTGTAAATCTGAGTCTTATTTTGTTTTGTAACTATTGTCTGCCCACTGGCTGTCCGGTAAAAAAATAAAGATCCGCTCTGAAGGAAACCGGAGCGGATCTTTATTTTTAATAATTTTCTAATGAAATCGTTTATGCTGCCGATCAAATATTTCAGGCGTTTTCAACAGCTGTTTTTGGCTTACGGCCACGTGGTTTGCCGGTATATGCGGGCTTTACAATAGAATCACTTAAATCAAGCTCGTATCCGTTTACACCATCCTCATAATCAAATGTGGATATTGTAAATGTGTATTTATTGTCGGCGAAATCAATTCCTCCTTTTTTAAGTATTATTGCTAATGGAATCACGTAACCTCTTCCGCTGCGGATTAATTCAAAAACTCCGCCTTCGTCCGATGAAGTGGGTATCAGGTATAGCGATTTTAGTTTTCTTTTACCTTCCTGGCTGCCAATTTTAAATTTGGTGGTTTCAGGATCCAGGCCGAGCTGTTCAAGGGTTTTTAACGGAAGAACCAATTTCCCTGTGCCGGAAATATAGCCTGTTGGCTTCGGTTGTTCTGCTACCTTTTCTGTTTTTTCACTGTTCTCTTCAGGAGAGAAAAATCTGATGGCTTTAATTTTCATAAAATATTAATGGGTTTTGATTGGGTTGCTTTTGACAAACTTACGAAATAATTATTGATTCAATAAAATAGAATTAGGATTTTAATATCTGCGCATATTAAAAAACTGTAAATCACTATATTTTAATATTTTAAATTAATGATATTTTAATTAGTTCAAACAAATAAGGAATACTTTTCGCGTAGCTATATTGCTCATAAAGTAGCATTTGATTCAGTAATCAAAAGAGGAGGTTTCCTGTTTTATTTTACCAATTATAATATCTATTTATGTTCCTCCACGGTTAATTATAATATATTATCAGAATATCTCTCACGGGTTTAATGGGGAATTAAAGATGTACATCGTTAAATGATCCTCGTTCTGTTGGAAGCATAATTTAATCGAGCAAACCGCAGGGAAGCAAAAAGGAAAAGTTATGAATGTTTATAATAGTTGTTAATTGGTTACATATTTTTTACTGCCGGTAATTATTCGGGATACGTAAAATAATGGTGGGAATATTATTTAAGCCAGAGGGCATAACAATCCCTGGCCCTGACTAATAACGTCGAGCCATTACATTTGAAGGTGGTTAAATCCGAAATGGGGAAATGCAGGTTTGGGACGATTGAGTGAGCTTCTTTTTTAGTCTTCCTTTTGATTTTCTTCTGGAACTTCCTCTCTGGATACTTTCATAGAAACTCCGCCGGAAACCAGCATTTTCATGATGTCCGTAGAAAGAGCATCTATCGGAGTAACATTGTCTTTGGGAACAATGTATAATTCGCCGGAAAGCGCGTAGGAGAATGGCATATAAACCGCCACATGATCTGCAATGTGAAGCTGGCTGAGATCCGACTGGGTTATGAATCCTATCTTTTTGATTCCCGTATCTTTATACATGGTCACCAAAACCGGCTGGTTGAATTTCTTTTTGTCACCAACAAAAGCAAGGATCAGGTCTTTGATGGAATAGTAGATCAGGCTGACCAGCGGGATGCGGCGCATGATACTTTCTGTAAATCTGAAAAAAGATTGCGGAACAATGGTGGAGAAGAAAAACCCCAGCAAAATAATCCCTCCCAGGATGATCAGTACCCCGAGGCCGGGAAGGTAAACTGTCTGCTGATCTGATATGGGAATATTGATCGGAATAATATTGTCCAGAAACTCAATGGCACTCCAGATAATCAGTAGGGTAACATACAATGGTGCCACCAGCACAAGCCCTCTGATGAAGTAACTGAGCAGCCTTTTTAGAAATCTGTTTCTGAGTTCCATTACTGATAGTGTGAAACTGGTATTGTTAAATTAATGCTGAGTAAACTTACGTATATGCTACGGATTTTTAACGGATTTGGTTCATAAATTGTGCAATAGATAAGAGTCTTTTTATAACAAATCGCATATCCTTTCCGTCAGATATTGTAAGCTGAGAATTGAATACGGATATTTGCACTTCTTCCGGTGCTGAATATAATTTAAAATGTAACCGGAGATAATCAATCAAAGGGAATTACTGACCATATATGTACCAGGCCGGATATTTAAAGGAATTTACAGAAAGTGTTTTTTTAGCCATCGGATGTAATCCGGCGGATGCCGAGTTGGCCGCCAGGGTTTTGATCAGTGCCGACTTGCGCGGGGTGGATTCTCATGGGATAGCGAGGCTGGCCGGGTATGTGAGGTTATACGATAACGGAAGGCTTAATCCGAACCCGGATATTAAAATTGTGTACGAGACACCAAGTACGGCCGTGGTGGACGGAGATAAGGGCCTGGGCCTGGTGGTAGCACCCAAGGCCATGGAAATAGCGATGGAAAAGGCCGAAAAGGTGGGCTCCGGCTGGGTTTCGGTCCGTAACTCCAACCATTTTGGAATTGCGGGCTATCATGCGATGCTGGCTCTGCAGAAAGATATGATCGGGTGGACGATGACGAACGCCGCCCCACTGGTAACCCCCACTTTTTCACTTGATAAAATGTTGGGTACTAATCCTATTGCCGTAGCTGTTCCTGCCAGTGAAGAGCCTCCGTTTGTGGCGGACTTTGCCTCTACGGCAGTGGCTTACGGGAAATTTGAAATACTTCAGCGAAAAGGATTGCCAGCGCCATTGGGGTGGGCCCAGGACGCGGATGGAAATGTAACAACGGATTCTAATACGGTTAAAAGCGGCGGTGGTTTGCTGCCGCTGGGCTCAGACCGGGAGCATGGCAGTCATAAAGGATACGGGCTCGGGGCAATTGTAGATATCTTTTCCGGGGTTTTATCCGGTGCTAATTTCGGGCCCTGGGTACCTCCGTTTGCAACTGCGGGCTTTATGTCGGCACAGGAAGGTGTGGGGCTGGGTACCGGGCATTTTCTTGGAGCTATGCGGGTGGATGGCTTCAGGCCCGCGGCAGATTTTAAAAGTGATATGGATAAATGGATCAGGGCTTTCCGAGGGGCACGTGCGGTGGAAGGACAGCAAGTACTTATTCCGGGTGATCCTGAACGGGAAATGGAAGAGATAAGATCAAAAGAGGGAATTGACTTACTTCAGCCCGTTGTTTTGTCGCTCAATGAGCTTGCGAAACGTTTCGGTATTGCCTTTAAACCAGAACTTTAAAGTAGGAAAACGGATAGATCCGGTATATAAAATTAAGATAGATAGTAATATACAGCAACTGGCTGGGAAACAAAAAACAGATTTTCATGTCTCGAAATTTCAAAATAGGAGTGTTTATCACCCTGGCGATCCTCACAACAACATTTACCTTTTATTTCTGGCAAATTTTCAAAACGCCTAATATCCAGGTGGACAAGCAAACAAGCTTTGCCTTGCTGATTCCCGAGGGAGGTACCTACGAACAAGTTTTGGATTCTCTCAATAAACATGATGTCATTACGGATCAGATATCTTTCCGGTTTCTGGCCAAGTTTCTCAAATATCCCGAGAAAGTGAAGGCCGGGCGTTACGTATTGAAGCCAAATACGAGCAACTACAATGCGATCAAAAAGCTGGTATCTGGAAGTCAGGATGCGGTAAAACTTACCTTTAATAACATCAGGCTGAAGGATGACCTGATCAGGAGAATCGGAAATAAATTTGAGTTTGGAGAAGATGCATTCCGTAAAGCACTAAACGATCCGGAGGTTTGCAGAAAATATGGCCTCGATACTTTAACCATCGTATCCATGTTTTTGCCAAATACCTATGAGGTTTTCTGGACCACCGGAACAGAAAAATTCCTGGACCGCATGCACAGCGAATACAAAAAGTACTGGAATGAACAACGTCTGGCCAAAGCTGCGGCCATTGGGCTGACGCCCGTGCAAGTCTCCGTTCTGGCGAGTATTGTGGAAGAAGAACAGGCCAGAAAGGTGGATGAAAGGCCAAAAGTAGCCGGCCTGTATATCAATCGCCTGCATGCCGGCATGCCATTACAGGCTGATCCGACCATAAAATTTGCATTACAGGATTTTGCCATAAAAAGGATACTGAACGATCAGCTCAGGATCAGCTCACCTTATAATACTTATGTGAACACGGGTTTGCCTCCTGGCCCTATTCGGGTGGCCGACTTCAAATCGCTGGATGCAGTTTTAGATTACGAAAAGCATGATTACATCTATATGTGTGCCAAGGCAGATCTGTCTGGATATCATGCATTTGCTACCAATTATGCGGATCATCTGAATAATGCCAGAATGTACCAGGCTGAGCTGAACCGTCTGAAAATCATGAAATAGCCTGCGCCTTAGGGTTCCAGAAGGCAGTTAAAAATCTGAATGAACATGTTTACATATGAAGTAAAGGGGATCAGGGTTCGTTATGCAGATACCGATCAGATGGGTTATGTGTATTACGGGAACTATGCCCGTTATTATGAAATTGGAAGGGTAGAGGCACTCCGAAGCCTGGGTTATCATTACAAAGCTATGGAGGACGAAGGTGTCATGATGCCGGTTTATGAAAACCGATCCAAATATCTCAAACCGGCTCGTTATGATGACGAACTGACGATTAAGGTCACTATTCCGAAGCTTCCCTCGGCCCGAGTTGTTTTTCAGTATGAGATCAGTAATCAGGAAGGCGTTCTACTGAATTCAGGGGAAACCACACTGGTGTTTCAGCGCCGCGACAACGGGAAACTTTGTTTTGCTCCGGAGCCATTACTGGAAAAACTAAGGTCCTACTATCACCAATAATTCCCGTTATGGTTGAAAACCTTTTGAAAAGCCGCCAGGTCAGGCAATTTATCCAATGGCTGAAACAAACCAGTTTTTTAAGAGGAACCGTATCCCTTTATGACATTCTGATCAACATTGTAAGGAGCAACAGAAAATTTGATATTGACCAGCGGGCATCGGCCGTGGCTTACAATTTCACGCTGGCGTCTTTTCCTGCCGTCATTTTCTTGTTTACCCTTATCCCGTACATACCGGTTGCCGATCTGGATAAGCAGATTATGGAATTGTTGCGGGATATCATTCCTCAGGGTATTTACAAAGAGGTGAATCATACCATACTGGATATTGTCAGCAGGCCCCGCAAGGGTATTCTTTCGCTGGGTTTTATTTTTGCGATGATTGCTTCCACCAATGGGATGATGTCCCTAATGAAATCATTTGATATGATATTCGGAGAAAGGACGGGACGCGGATTTTTGAAAACCAGGGCGGTAGCCACCATGCTGACGTTACTTCTGGTCGCAGTAATTTTTGTTTCCGTAATTTTGCTGGTGGTCGGCGATGCTGTCATGAGCTTCGTCAGTAACTGGAGCATCATTAAAGACAGCACACTGATCGTCATCCTGAATGTTTCGAGATATGCGGTCAGTTTTGGAGCGATGATGCTGGCAATTTCACTCATTTATCGTTTCGCTCCTACCAATGGACGGGATTTTTCCTTTGTGAACGCAGGGGCCATGGTTGCTACCATTCTCATACTTGTTTCA